>JAGWYG010000001.1 GCA_018969485.1 Chloroflexota bacterium | reverse complement strand
TCCGCCGATTCGCCCGCCTCGAGATGCCCCTTGGGCAGATTCCAGCGATCATACGGGTCATGGATCAGCAGGATCTCCCACGCGCCCGCCGCGTCGCGGCGGCAGACTACCCCGCCGGCGGCATGCCGCGTCGCGCCGCGGTGCGCACTGGTCAGCACCGTCAGCGCACGGCCGGCCACCGCGCGGATCTGCTCGTAGCCGATGCGCTCGACCGCCTGCGCCGCCGACACCCAGGCCACCGCCCGAATGCCCTCGGCCTGCTGTGGCTGCGGCGTACCGTCGACCGCCAGCATCAGGAAGATGTCGAGCCGCTTGGGATGCTCCGCGCCGTCGCGGCCGCGCGCCATATAGTACACCGTCTCCAGCAGCCGCTCGACGCGCGCCGTCACGCCGGTCTCTTCCTGCACCTCGCGGACGGCCGCCAGTTCCGCCGATTCGCCCGCCTCGAGATGCCCCTTGGGCAGGCTCCAGCGATCATACGGGTCATGGATCAGCAGGATCTCCCACGCGCCCGCCGCATCGCGGCGGCAGACTACCCCACCGGCGGCATGCCGCATCCCACGGCGTCTTTGGGCCATCGGGCGCCTCCTAGCGTGGCAGGAACCATTGCTGGATGGTGTGTTCGATCTCGAGCGCCAGCTGTGCCATCGGCGTGCGCTGCGCCCACTCGCTCACGGCGCCAAGCTGCCCGGTCGCGAGCAGCACGCCCATCGCGACCATCATCAGCCCGCTGGCCAGATTGGTCGTGTGTAGCAGCACCTCACGGCCGGCGACGCGTACTGCGAAGCCACGGCCGCGCATGATACGCCAGAAGCGCGACCCCGTGCCGAGCCGGCTGAAAAAACTCGCGACGATGATCAGCGGCGAACCCAGGCCCAGCGCGTAGATGAACGCCAGCACCGCCCCCTGGGCGATCGCCACGCCCTGTGTCGCCAGCAGCGTCAGCAGGGCACCCAGGATCGGCCCGACGCATGCCGTCCAGCCGAGCGCGAAGGTCGCGCCGTAGAGGTACGATCCGGCGATGCTGGCCGCCGGCCGATCGATGTTCCGGATGCCGCTGAACCCCTTGCCGAGTGCGCTCATCACGCCGAAGGCGATCACGACAATGCCGCCGACCAGCGTCAGGGTGTCGATGTTGCGAAACACCAGCTGAGTCAGCGCCGTCGCCGTCGCCCCCAGCAGCACCATCGTCGTCGCCAGGCCGAGGAAGAACGCCACGGTCATCACGACGATGCGCTCGCGCTGCGCCTGGAAGGTGAATGCGAAGTATGCGGGCAGGATGGGCAGCGTGCACGGCGAGAGAAAGCTGAAGACTCCGGCGAGGAACGCCGCCGGCGCCAACACCAGCAGGCTGGCACCGCCGGTCGGAATATAGGCCAGATCGGGGGTCCGGATGGAGAGGACGACGAGCACGGCGATCACGCCGACGGCGCCGGCGCCGACCAGGAACGGCCGCCACGGATGCGCGCTCGAACGGGTTGTCTCATCGGTTGTCACGGGGCGCCTCCAGAAACGTATCGCTATGTCATTATAGCATCGGCGCGCCCGCAGTGCGCCCGTGCTACAATCGGGCGAGTGCAGTTGCGCCACGCGACGCGGGCGCCAATCAGGAGACGTCATCCGATGCAGAGTCGATGGGATGCCACGGCGGCGGCGCAGTGCCCCGACGATCTGGCGCTGCGAGTCTACAGCTCGCGGCTGCTCGGCGCCGAACCCGCGCTGGTGCTCCATGGTGGTGGCAATACGTCGGTGAAGGTTCAGCAGCACGACATCTTCGGCGATGTCATCGATCTGCTGTATGTGAAGGGCAGCGGATCAGATCTGGCGACGATCGACGCCGCCGGATTCACGCCGCTGCGCCTGGCACCGCTGCTGCGCCTGGCGGCGCTGCCGGCCCTCGACGACGCGACGATGGTCAACGAGCTGCGCTGTGCCCAGACGTCGGCCAGCGCCCCCACACCATCGGTCGAGACGCTGCTGCACGCAGTCATTCCTGCACGGTTCGTCGACCACACGCATGCTGATGCGCTGATCGTGCTGATGAATGCGCCAGACGGCGCGGCCCGCATCCGTGCCGTCTACGGCGGCGACGTCATCGTCGTGCCGTATGTGATGCCCGGATTCCTGCTGGCGCGTGCCTGCGCCGCCGCGCTCGCGACGGCGCCATCTGGCGTCCGTGGCATGGTGCTGATGCATCATGGCGTATTCACCTGGGGCGACAGCGCTGCCGAATCGTACGCGCACATGCTCGAACTGGTGACGCGGGCCGAGGCCCATCTGGAGCAGGCGCGCGCATGGGCGCTGCCGCCGCCGCCGCCAGCCACGAGGCGCGCCAGCGCGACGCAGCTCGCCACGCTGCGCCGGGCGCTGTCGCATGCTGCCGGCGCGCCGCTGATCATGTCGACCGACGACTCGCCCGAGGCGCTGGCATTCGCCGCCCGCCCCGATGTGGCGCTGGTCGCACAGCAGGGGTGCGCCACGCCGGATCACATCATCCGCACGCGCCGCATCCCCCTGCTCGGCGACGACGTCGCCAGCTACGTCGCGGCATATCACGACTACTTCGCCCGCCATGCCGGTGCCGGGCGCGGCCTCCAGATGCTCGACCCGGCGCCGCGCGTGGTGCTCGACGCCGCGTTTGGCCTCGCCAGCGCCGGCCGCACGCTCGCCGACGCCCGGGCGACTGGCGAGATCTACCGCCAGACGATGGCGATCATCAGCCGCGCCGTCAGGCTCGGCGGCTGGCAGGCGCTGCCGGAGCGCGATCTGTTCGACATCGAGTACTGGGAGCTCGAGCAGGCCAAGCTGAAGCGCCGACCGGCGGCGCCGGCGCTCACCGGCGAGATTGCGCTGGTCACCGGTGCGGCATCGGGGATCGGCCGCGCCTGTGTCGATGCCCTGCTGGCGCGCGGTGCGGCCGTCGTGGCGTTCGACATCGATCCGCGCGTCAGCCAGATCTGGTCGCGCCGCGAGGTGCTGGCGATCCGGGGCGACGTGACCGACGAGGCCGCAGTGGTGGCGGCGCTCGATGCCGGCGTGCTGGCATTCGGCGGCCTCGATCTGCTGGTCCTCAATGCCGGCATCTTTCCGGCCAGCCGCCGCATCGCCGAACTGCGGCTCGATGAATGGCAACGATCGATGCGCATCAATCTCGATGCCAACGCCATGCTGCTGCGCGTGGCACACCCGCTGCTGACGCGCGCGCCGCGTGGCGGTCGGGTCGTCGTGATCGGCTCGAAGAACGTCCCCGCGCCGGGGCCGGGGGCAGCAGCCTACTCGAGCGCCAAGGCCGCCCTGACGCAACTGGCGCGCGTCGCGGCGCTCGAATGGGCCAGCGACGGCATCCGGGTCAACGTCGTGCATCCGAATGCCGTCTTCGACACCGGACTATGGAGCGAGGACGTGCTCGCGTCGCGCGCGGCCAGCTATGGCATGACGGTCGCGCAATACCGCAGCAACAACCTGCTGCGCACCGAGATTCGCAGCCACGACGTCGCCGAGCTGGTCGCCGAGGTGTGCGGGCCGGTCTTCGCGCGCACCACCGGCGCACAGATCCCGATCGATGGCGGCAACGAACGGGTGATCTGAGCGATGTGGCGACCGCGTGGCCCCCATCAGCCGGTGACGATCCGCGTCGCGCAGCCCATGGCCGACCGGGCGGCGCTGCAGGCGCTGATCGACGATGCGCCGCTGGCGGTGCTGGGCGCACAGCTCGGCGAGCCACCGGCGATGCCCGACGATGGCGTCGCGGTGTTGGCCGAGCACGCCGGCCGCGTGGTCGCGGCGCTGGTCAGCTCGGTGCCGATCGCCGGCAGTTGCTGGCTGGCGGGCGCAGTGCTGCGCCATCGCGGCGACGAAGCGCTGGTGGGGCCGCTGTCGGCGGCGCTGCGCACCGC
Organism: Chloroflexota bacterium; assembly: GCA_018969485.1. Taxonomy (GTDB): domain Bacteria; phylum Chloroflexota; class Chloroflexia; order Chloroflexales; family Roseiflexaceae; genus CAIQIY01. The sequence continues at coordinate 113,081 of JAGWYG010000001.1, read as the reverse complement.
GCTCGGCGCGCACGGCGTCGACGCCTGGTTCGCATCGGGTGATCCGCGGCGCGACGGCTGGCTGCTGCGTCAACTGGTGGCACAGGGCTTCGTGCCGAGCACCGAGGTGGTGCAGTATGCCGCGCCCCGGGCGACGCCACCACCGGTCGGCGTGTGGCCGCTGCGCAGCGCCACCCCGGCGGACGCACGCCACATCGCCGCCATCGATGCCGCGAGCTTCACGCCAGAGTGGCGCTACACCGATGCGCTGATCGCGGCGATGCTTGGCCAGGCGGCGTATGCCACCATCGCCGAAGCCGAGGGCGCCCCGATCGGCTACGCCATGGCCACCAGCCACGGCGCCGGACGCTGGCAGCACCTGGTGCGCATCGCCGTCCGGCCCGCCTGGCAGCATCGCGGCATCGGCGCGCACCTGTTCGGCCACTGGATCCGCCGCGCGTATGCCGATGGCGCCACACACCTCAGCCTGAACACCCAGGCCGACAACCAGCGCGCGCGTCGGCTCTACGAGCGATGCGGCTTCGCGCTCACCGGCGAGCGCGTCGTCATTCTGCGCAGCACCGTCCCGGCGCCGGTCGCTGGCTGACCGCGCGCCAGCCGCGCCGATCTCGCCACCGGCCGGGGCAGCGCGATCCTGTGCCGGCAGCCGACGCGCACGACAGCCCCATCGCGCATCAGCGGTCACGCACCGAGCCGCTCGAACACGCCCGCCGCGCCCATGCCACCGCCGATGCACATCGTCACCAACCCATAGCGCCCGCCGCGCCGCGCCAGTTCGTGCACCAGATGCACCGTCAGCCGGGCGCCCGTACAGCCGAGCGGATGACCGAGCGCGATCGCGCCACCGTCCGGGTTGACACGATCCTCATCGAGATCCAGCGCGCGGATCACCGCCAGCGCCTGGGCGGCAAACGCCTCGTTCAGCTCGATCAGATCGAGATCTGTCGCGCGGATGCCGGCGCGCTGCAGCGCGCGCGGCACCGCCTCGATCGGACCGATGCCCATGATCTCCGGCGGCACCCCGGCGACCGCAAACGAGCGGAACGCGGCCATCGGCTGGACGCCGAGCGCTGCGGCGCGCTCCGCGCTCATCACCACCACCGCCGCCGCACCATCGCTCGTCTGCGACGAGTTGCCAGCAGTGACGCTGCCGTCGGCGGCGAACACCGGCCGCAGCCGCGCCAGTGCGCCCGCCGACGTATCGCGGCGCGGCCCCTCGTCGTGCGCCACCAGATGCACGCGCTGCTGCCGCGCCCCATCGGCAAACCAGACTTCTTCCACCTCGAGCGGGACGATCTCGCGGCGAAAGCGCCCGGCATCGATCGCGTCCAGCGCGCGCAGATGCGAGCGCAGCGCGAAGGCATCCTGATCCTCACGGCTCACCGTGTAGCGCCGCGCCACATGCTCGGCCGTCAGGCCCATGCCCAGGTACAAATCCGGATTCAGGTCGATCAGCACCGGATTCGGCGCAACATGGTGTCCGGTCATCGGCACCAGACTCATGCTCTCGACGCCACCGGCCACGATCACATCACCCATGCCGCACATGATCTGCTGCGCCGCCAGCGCGATCGTCTGCAATCCCGAGGCGCAGAAGCGATTCACCGTCTGTGCCGGCACGCTCACCGGCAGGCCGGCGCGCACCGCGGCGAGCCGTGCCAGATTCAGGCCCTGCTCGGCCTCGGGCATGGCGCACCCCATGATCACATCGTCGATCGTGGCCGGATCGAGCCCGACCGCACGGTCGACCGCCGCACGGATCGCAGCGGCGGCCAGTTCGGTGGGATGCACCGTCCGGAAGGCGCCACGCGGCGCCTTGCCCACCGCCGTCCGTGCCGCCGCGACGATCACTGCCTCGCGCATATGCTTCCTCCATCGCACCGGTGGCGCGAATCATCAATTCCGCAACGGCTTGCCATCCTGCAGGATCGCCATGATGCGCGCCTGGGTCCTGGGCTCGGTGATCAGGCGCGCCGTCGCGGCAAACTCGAGATCGAGCAGGTATTGCTCGCTGACCCACTGCCCGACGCTGAGATCGCCGCCACACAGCACTGTGGCCAGTTCGGTCGCCAGACGCACGTCGTAGTCGCTGATGTAGCCACCGGTGCGCATCGCATGGATGCCGATGCGCAGCGCGGCGATGCCGCGTCGCCCGATCGCGTAGACCGGCTCGCCATCGGCGGGCGGCGCGACGTAGCCGGCGGCCACCAGCGCCAGCGCCTCGCGTTTGGCCTCGGCGATGAGCCGGGCGCGATTCATCACGATGCGGTCGTCCTCGGCCAGATACCCCAGCGCGCGCGCCTGCTCGGCGCTCTCGCTGACCTTCGCCAGCGCGATCGTCTCGAATACGCGCTGCAGCGCCGGCAATGGATCGATGCCAGCCAGCCGCGCGTGTGGCGAGACATGCCGCCTGACAAACTCCTTGCACCCGCCCCATCCGGGAATCAGGCCGACGCCCAGTTCGACCAGGCCCATGTAGCTCTCGGCGGCGGCGACGCGCCGCGCTGCCGCCAGGCAGATCTCGACGCCCCCGCCCAGCACGCGGCCATGTGGCGCGGCGACGACCGGTTTCGGGCTGAGGCGGATGGCCTGGAACAACTGCTGGGTCGCACGCCCGGCCTGCCGTACCTCATCGATCTTGCCCTGCGCCACGCTCATCGCCGCCACCGCCAGATTCACGCCGGCCGAGAAGTCGCTGCCCTGATTGCCGATCACCAGCGCGACCCAGCGGTCGTCGGCGAGCATGCGCAGCGCCGTGCGCCCCATCTCGTCGATCAGCGGATCGATCGCATTCACCTTGGCGTGAAACTCGAGGCACAGCACGCCGTCGCCGAGATCGAGGATGCTGGCGCTCGGGTTGCGCGCCAGCTCGGCACCGGCCCCGCGCAGATCGTCGAGCACGATCATGCCGGCGGGCGGCGCGTAGGGCACCACCTGCGCCGTCAGCGGATCGTACACGCCGGTCACCCGGCCATGCTCGCGCTGATAGAAGCTGCTCACGCCGGCGGCGAGCATCGCCTCGACCCAGCCCGCCACGGCGATGCCGCGGCGGCGCATCAACTCGGCCCCGTGCGCCACGCCGATCGCGTCCCACACCTCGAACGGCCCAAGCTGCTGGTTGAAGCCCCAGCGCATCGCGTTGTCGACGTCGATCAGCCGGTCGGCGATCTCCGGGACGCGGCGTGCGGCGTACGCCACCGTGCGCAGCAGCGTCTCGGCCAGCAACGCCGCGGCGCGGTCGTCATCGGCACGATCGACGATGAAGCGCAGGCGATCGCGCAGCACGTCGATGCGACGCGCCCGGGTCACCAGGTCGAAGCGTGGCTTGCGCGGCGCCACATGTTCGAGCGTCGTCAGGTCGAGCGGCCAGAACTCGCGACCGGCGGCGCCACGGACCTCGCGATAGAAACCGACGCCGGCCTTGTTGCCCAGCCAGCCACGCTGCAGCATCGTCGCGAGCGGCGCCGGCACGCGGAACAGCTCGCGCTCCTCGTCGTCGGGGGCTGCCTCATAGACATTCTGGGTCACATGCTGCATCACATCGAGCCCGACGAGATCGATCAGGCGGAAGGTGGCCGTCCGCGGGTTGCCGATCAACTCGCCGGTCAGCGCGTCGACCTCTTCGACGCTGTAGCCGTGGGCCAGGGCATAGTGCACCGTGACCTGCCCGGCATAGTTAAAGATACGGTTGCCGATGAAGTTCGGCCGATCCCGTGCGATGACCACGCCCTTGCCGAGGCGCTCGTCGGCGAACTGCACCATCGCGGCCAGTGCTGCGGGGGCGGTGTCGGCGGTCGGAATGACCTCGAGCAGGTAGAGATAGCGCGGCGGATTGAAGAAGTGTGTGCCCATGAAGTGGGCACGGAAGGAGTCCGACCGGCCGGCGGCGATATCGGCGATCGGGATGCCGCTGGTATTCGACGAGACGATGCTTCCGGGGTGGCGGACGGCATCGATGCGCTCCATCAGCGCACGTTTGGCATCGAGGCGCTCGACGATCACCTCGATGATCCAGTCGGCCGCCGCGACCAGCGCCATGTCGTCGACCAGATTGCCGACGGTGATCGCCTCGGCGCGCTCGGGCACCGCGAGCGCCGCCGGGCGCGCCGCCTTGAGGCGCGCCAGGCCCGCCGCGACGATCCGGTTACGCACCGCCCGATCGTCGAGCGACGCCCCGCGGGCGCGCTCCTCGTCGTTCAACTGCTCCGGCGCCACGTCGAGCAGCGCCACCTGCAAGCCGGCGTTGGCGCATAACGCCGCGATTCCACCACCCATCGTGCCGGCGCCGATCACCGCCACCTTCTGAATCCGCGTCATCTGCACCTCCTGTGCTGCAGGCCGCCGTCGGGCTCAACGCAACTCGCGGCTGCTGTACCCCAGCAGGCGGCGTGCGACGATCAGGCGGTTGATCTGCCCGGTCCCCTCGTAGATGTCGTTGATGCGCGCATCACGCATCCACTTCTCGAGCAGCAGCGTGCACGAATACCCCTCCGGGCCAAGCAGTTCCACCGCCTTCTGTGCGATGAACGTCGCCACCTGGCCGGCCTTGACCTTGGACATCGACGCCTCGAGGGCATTGTCGCGGCCGGCGTCCATCGCCGTGACGGCGCGCAGCACCAGCAGCCACGCGGCGCGATGCTGTGCCTCCATCTGCCGCAGGTCGCGCTCGATCGCCGTCTGGCGGTGGAGCGGAACATCGTAGCGGATCGCCACGCCGCGCTGCTGCAGGTACGCGATGGTGAACTCGAGCGAGGCGCGGGCGATGCCGATCGCCGAAGCCGCGACCAGCGGCCGGGTGGCATCAAAAGTACGCATCGCGCCGGCAAAGCCCTTGCCGGTGCTGCCGCGACCGTCGCCGATCTCCTCGCTGCCGAGCAGGTTCTCGCGCGGGATACGGCAGTTCTGGAAGACGATCGCCGCGGTATCGGAGGCACGGATGCCATGCTTGTGCTCGAGCTTCGTGACGAGCATGCCGTCCGTCCCCGCTTCGACGACGAACGGCTTGATCGCCGCACGCCCGGCGCCCGGGTCGAGCGTCGCCCACACCACGACGAAGCCGGCCGAATCGCGGGCGGCCATCGCGCCGCTGGTGACGAAGATCTTCTCGCCGTCCAGGATCCACTCGCGGCCATCATCCGAGAGCCGCGCCCGCGTCCGGATGGCGGCGGTATCCGAACCGGCGTGCGGCTCGGTCATCGCCATCGCCGACCACTTGGGATCACCTTCGCCGAAGCGCTTGAGGAAGCGCTCCTTCTGCTCGGGCGTGCCGGTGGCATCGACGGCTGCACCGCCGAGGCCGGCACCCGGCGTCGCGAGGTACATGCCGGCGTCGCCCCACGACAGCGCCTCGACCATGTGCGCCAGCATCAGGTACCCGATGCGCGGCCGCGGCCGGCCATCGCGGTCGAGGCGCTCGCTGCTGTCGGCAGAGAAGTTGCGGCCACCCTGCGCGCGGACCGTCTGCCAGATCAGGGAGGTGTATTCGGCTGGCCGCTCACCCTCGTGATCGTCATAGTAGCGCGCCCGCGGTCGCATCACCTGTTCACCCAGCATGCCGATGAACTGCACCTGGCGGCTCACCGGGGTGGGCATCTCGAAATCGATCATGATCGCACTCCGGTCATCACTCAGACGATCGCCAGACCGAGGAACGTCGGGAAGCCGCGCGCCTCGCGCAGCCAGCGCTCGACGGGATACTCGCGGATGTAGCCATGGCCGCCGAGAATCTGCACGGCGCGATCGGTGACGGTCAGCACCATTTCGTCGGCATACTGGGCGGCGAGCGCCGCCTCGCGCGTGGCGGGCAGGCCGCGATCAAGGCGCCAGGCGGCTTCCCAGGCCAGCAGTCGCGTGGCGTCGATCTCGATCGCCATCTCGGCGAGCATGAAGGCGATCGATTGGTTCTGGGCGATCGGTCGGCCGAACGCCTCGCGCTGCAGGGCATAGGCACGGGCGTACTCGTAGGCGCCCCGCGCGACGCCGACGGCGCTGGCGGCCAGCGCAACCCGCGAGCGGTCGAGCAGCGGTGCCACCGCGCCCGGCAGGCGGGCATCGGCCGGGAGCCGCACGCCCTCGAACCGCACCTGGTAGGTCGGCAGCGCACGCAGGCCCATGTGCTGCTCGCGGGCGAGCACCGTCACGCCGGCGCTGTCGCGCGGGACGACGAAGGCCGCGAGGCTGTCGGCGAGCCGGGCGTAGACCAGCAGCGCGGCCGCGTCGGCAGCCCGCGCGACGTAGCCTTTCAGGCCGTCCAGCACATACTCCTCGCCGTCGGCGATGGCGACCGTCCGCGGCGCGGTCGGATCGAAATCCCATGCCGGCTCGATCAGGGCGGCGCTCAATGGCGTATAGTCGCCCTCGAGCAGCGGGGCCAGCCAGCGCTCGCGTTGCGCCGCGCTGCCGGCATGCGCCAGCGGCACAGCGAAGGTCGCGGGGAGCAGCACGTGCCAGCCGAGCACGGCATCACCGGCGGCGAGCTCCTCGATCGCGAGTGCGCCGGTCAGGGCAGCCTGGGCGTCGGCGATGCCACCGTGCGCCTCGGGGATGGCGCTGTGGAACAGGCCGAGCTCCCAGCCCCGCGTCAACACCTCGGGTGGTGTGCTGCGCAGCTCGTCGGCGTCATGCGCCAGGGGCCGCAGTTGCTCGCTGGCGAACCGGCGCACGGTATCGATGACGAGTTGCTGCTCGTCGCTGGGAGTGAAGCTGATCATATGGCGTCCTAATCGCTGAGCGCGCCGAGCTGCAGCAGCAGGGGCAGGCTCCCCTCGAAGCGCAGCCGGCCCGACATGAATGCCATGTTGCCATTCAGATCGCCACGCATCATCGCAGCGAAATCCTCGTTGGTCATGAGAACTGTCAGCTCTGGGTCGGCACACTCGCCGAAGATGATGACGGCGCGGTATTCGCCGCCGTCGGCCCGGCCGAGCTCGAGCGTCACCCGGCCACGCAGGCTCTTGACGATGCCGATCTTGCCGCGCAGGTAGTAATCGATGAACCACTCGGTATCGTCGGCGCGCATCGCCGCATGCCAGCTGTCGGCGTCGACCTGCAGCCGCATATCGCAATATTCCAGGGCGCCGTCGGCGCGTTGGAGCTGGCCGTCGGCGATGCGAAACCAGTGGGTCGCGCCGTCGCCGACGGTGTACGCGACAGTGAATTGCGCCTGCTGGTGCACGGCGGCCGGCGCCTGTGCGACTGCCGCGCCATGGCGCGCGATCAGCCCGGCAGCGAGATAGTCATCGGGATGGCCCGGTGCGTCCATACGGTGTTCTCCCCCTCTGCGTCAGTCGATGCGCGCGCATCGGCCATTCACATGCTACCACAGCGCATCGCGACGTGCGACGATCGTCGGGATAGGACTGCGTCCGGCTGGCACTCGCGCAGTTCGGCGGGCATGCCACGGCGCGCACGGCTGGCGGTCGGGCGCGGATCGCACACACGCCGCTCATTCCACCAGCGCGCGTATGCGGCCACGCCTCGCGCGCCTGGCCACACCAGCGCTGGCGGGCAGGCGCGGCGCCGTGGCACCGCCACGCAGGATGCCCGCAGGCACCATGCCGATGACGCGGGCGGCGCGCCTGCCGGGTGCTGGCGCACGACGCCATCACGGCGCGTCACGCCTGTCCGATCCGCGCCGCCGGCGGCACGCCGGGGATCCGGGTGCGGATGCGGTACAGCGACGTGCGGGCCGTGATGTACAACGAGTGGCCATCATCGCCCCAGGCACAGTTGGCCGGCCGTTCCGGCGTGCTGATCACGCCCAGCAGCGTGCCGTCGGGTTCGAAGACCCATACTCCCGTCGCGCCCGTGACGTACAGATGTCCGTCGCGGTCGAGCTTCATGCCATCAGGCGACCCTGGCTGCGGATGATCCATGTCGCACACGATCCGGCCATGTGCCAGCGTTCCGTCGGCGGCGACGTCGAAGGCGCGCACGTGGCGCCGACGCGAATCATCGATGTAGAGCACGCGCTCGTCGGGCGAGAATGCCAGGCCGTTCGGCCGGTCGAAGTCATCGGCGACCCGCACCACAGCACCGTCGCGGTCGACGCGATACACGCCGTTGCACGGCTGCTCCTGCTGCGCCGGCTCAATGCCATAGGGCGGGTCGGTGAAATAGATCACGCCATCGGAGCGGATCACCACATCGTTCGGGCTGTTCAGCCGCCGCCCCTCGTAGGAGTCCACGACGGTCTCGACCGCGCCATCGGCTACGGTGCGCGAGACGCGGCGGTTGCCGTGCTCGCAGGCCACCACGCGCCCGGCGGGATCGAGCGTCAGGCCGTTGGCATTGCCGCTCGCTTCGCGCCAGACCCGGGTGCCGTCGGCGGCGCTCCAGCGATAGATCCGCGCTGCCGGAATGTCCGAGAAGATTAGCGCGCCCTCAGGCAACCAGACTGGCCCTTCGGTGAAGACAAACCCGCTGGCGATCAGTTCGGGATCGCCATCCTCGACCACGTGACGGAGCTTCAACATTGCACTCTCCTTGAGCCATCGGGATCGGTGATGACACGCCGGCCCGCTCAGTCGACGCGATCGCGGACTGCCGGGTCGCTGGCGGTGACGAAGATCATGCGCGCCACGCGACGATCGAGCGCGTGCAACTGCCCACGAACCATGACGGTGACGGGGCCGTCGAACGGTGCGCTGGCACATACTTCGACGTCGGCGCCCGGCACCAGGCCGAGATCGGCGAGGTAGCGCAGGCGCTCGGCCTGCTGCTCGCCGACGCGGGCGATCTGACGCTGGCTGCCGATCGGCAGATCAGCGAGTGAGCGCTGGCTGATGTCGGGCATGACGCCGTCCAGGCTCGGAATCGGATCACCGTGCGGATCGTGGGTCGGATGCTCGAGCAATGCGGCGATGCGCGCCTCGAGCCGCTCGCTGATCACGTGCTCCAGCGCGTCAGCATCGTCATGCACCTCATCCCAGCGATAGCCGAGCGCTTCGACGAGATAGAGCTCGATGAGCCGGTGATGGCGGATGACTTCGAGGGCGATCGCCTCGCCGGCGCCGGTGAGGCGGACGCCATGATACGGCGTGTGGGTCACCAGCCCGTCGCGGGCGAGCCTCTTGATCATGCCGGTGACCGATGACGGCTTGATGCCGCCTAGCTGCCCGGCGACCAGCGACGTGGTCACCGAGTCATGCTTCTGCTGGACCAGATAGATCGCCCTGAGATAGTCCTCGACTGCGGCGGTCACCCGTGACTGGCGCGCGTCTGGCGCTTGCATGGCGTCACCCTCACTCCATCACGACGCGCAGTGCCGGCTGCTTCTGCAGCGCTGGCGCGCCGCCATTGTCGCGGATTCCGCGCATTCTGGCAAATGCGCGGGCAGGGGTACGTGTTCACTCTTGGGGTAAAGGTATCGTAAGCGGCAGCCGCTTGGCTGAGCAGCCGCAGACATTCGTCGAAGGGGTTGAGGCCGCGCGCTTGCCAGGTCTCGAACAGACTGGCCAGCGCCATGCGGGTCTTGGTGTCCTCAGGGCTGCGCGAGCCGCCGCTGATCTTGCGGATCACCACCAGCGGGCGAATACTGCGCTCCGCCAGGTTGGTGTCCGCGCTCAAGCCCGCCACCAGCACGAACTGGAACAGTTCGTCTTCGTGGCGCAGCAGGCGCTTGCACCGCGCTTGGCAGGCGTGCTCCTTGGTACGAGCAACTTGCAAGCCCAGGTTGTGGGTGCGCGCCGTCAGCGCCACGTACTGCTGCTCGCGCTCCTCGCCCGTCGGCTGCGCATGCGCTTGCAGCCACGTCTGCGCATCATCGGAGAGCGCGCGCACGTCATTCGCCCACCCGAGCACCTCGGCATCACGGACCGGTGCCTCCTCCAGCGCATGCAGGTCGCGCAGCAGATGCATCCAGCAGCGCTGATGCGTGCCGGCGTAGCCGTTGTAGCCGCAGTAGAAGTCGCTCACCAGGTGGCCCTTGCACTGCCCACCCAGGATGCGCCGGACACCATGCTGCCCACGGCTCGGGTCATCTGCGCAGTAGCGTACGGCGTCCTCGCCGGGGGTGCTGAACGCCCAGATGTAGCCATTCTGGCCGTTCTCTCGCCACCCCGTCTCGTCGCCGTGCAGGATGGGACTGGCGCGGGCTTGCTGTGTGAGCGCATCGACCTCGCCCTGGAGCGTGCGCCGCACCTGATGCAGCAGTTCGACGATTTCGCCCGTGCTGATGGTCAGCTGGTGCAGGGTGCGCAGGTAAGCTTGGATGCGGCGCACCGGCCCACGCAGCACCAGGGCCAAGAAGGCAACCAGGCGAGCAATGCGTACGCCGATGCGACCCTGACCGAAGACCTGCCCCGTCAGGTCAAGCTTGGTGCTGTGCCGGCGCTGGCAGGCGGGGCACCAGCGCGTGATGACCTGGTGCTCGATGACCTCAACCGGCTGCGGGGGCGGAGTTCAACCACGTGGCGGCGATAGTCGATACTGCTGCCGCGCAGGGGGTCGTTGCAGTCGGGGCAGTGGTCGAGGGCGTGAGGCTCGGTTCGGGTGGGCGTTTCACCGCGTCGCCCACGATGATGCTGGGCAGCGCGCTTCTTGCGCGGACGCTCGGGCTCGTCGGGTTTGGGCTTGTTGGGCTTGACGAAGGGCGGCGGGTCGTGGCGCTGCTGTTCGAGCTCGGCGATGCGCGCGAGGGCCACCGCGAGCTGCTGCTCCAGCACCGCAACCTGTGCGGCGAGGGCAGCATTCTCAGTGCGAAGGGTGGCAAGTTCGTCACGCAGCGTCATGGTGCCGAGTATACCAGACCGCCAGGAGAAGTGTGAACACGTACCCGCATCTAGCCGACTCGCTTCGTTATCGCTACGCGAGCGGCTGACGCGTGCAGTTGGGCCGCCCGGTGCCGTACCACCGTCACACCCTGGAACGTCTCGCCTCGAACCACCATTGACACCACACACCTCATAATGTATCATCTTTGTAGATACACTATCGAACGAGGTGGGTATGAAGGCGCGCGTGCAGAAGTGGGGCAATAGCTTGGCCCTCCGAATCCCGAAGGCATTCGCTGACGAAGTGGGCATCGCGGTTGATGCCCTCGTCGACATTTCCCTTGCCGACGGCAAACTTCTAATCATCTCTGTGAGCGAGCCTGCGATCACCCTTGATGCGCTCTTGGCAGGCATTACCGACGACAATCTCCATAGCGCCTGGGAGACCGGATCGGCCGTCGGCAATGAGGCGTGGGAGTGAGCGTCTACATTCCGGATCAAGGCCATCTCGTCTGGCTCACCTTCACACCCCAAGCCGGGCATGAGCAAGCCGGACGTCGTCCCGCTCTCGTCCTCTCACCCCACGCCTATAATGGCCGCGTCGGACTTGCCCTCTTTTGCCCGGTCACGAACCAGATCAAGGGCTATCCCTTCGAGGTGCGTCTTCCAGACGGACTCGGCATTACGGGCGCGATTCTGTCCGATCAAGTGAAAAGCCTGGATTGGCGGGCCCGGAACGTCGCGTTTAGCGGCGTTCTCCCCGTTGCAACGCTCCAGAACGTGCTGCGCAAGATCCACACCCTCCTTCCGCTCCCATCCGGAGCCTAACCGCAGAGAGGCCGGGCGGCCCAACAACCACGTGCAGCCGACCGGCCCCGTGCGGGCGAGTTTGCGACGAGGAATGCCAGTCAATCGGGCCGGCGGCCGACGCCGACCGTTATGTGCAAACAAATAAACGAAAGGGAAATACCGAAAAACGGCTGACTGGGTCATTCAACTCGGAATGGCAATGGAGCACAGCGGAATTCCCTGCCGGCTATGCGGAGCGTTGGGCCGTCAGATACTAGCATCGTAATCCTTGATTAATCAATTGTGATTATTCGCGACCATCTTTTTTTATGTTAAATAAAATGTTGCTTTTCTTGACCCAAGGGTGTGTAATCTAGAATAGCTATATAGCCGAAATCACTATCGCTAAGTTGCTGGAGGAGACATAGGCGGCTACTCTGCAAATCCTTCGTCAGAATAACGCTCAATCATCAGTTCAAGCGACAGTATTTTTGGATGGGGCTACGATTGGTAATGTGAATAATAGTGAAACCAAAGCTTTCGATATACTTAATGGATGGCATATAATTCATATTGTTTTGGGAAAACGTCGCTCCGTATCTATTGTGTTTCAAGCATATCCTGATCCCGCTGTAGAAATGGAATATTCACCTGTCACAGGATTGAGCTATCCTAAACAATCTGAAGAGGAGATTCTTGAGAATTCACAAAAAGTCTTAGCTTTACTTGAGAGTGAAAAGTCCTCTCTTGAACTAGCTTTGCAACAGCCAGAAAAGGTATGGGATTTGGCTGTATAATCGCTGAGATTTTGTCCGTAGTTGTTTTCGTAGGTTTTTTTGCGATGACGTGGGATGAATCGATTAACGCTGCCGTGAGCATCTTAGGATGTGTGGTTCTTGGATATGTTGTATTGATTTCACTCGCAAACGCAGAACAACAAAATGAATCAGTTCGAGAGAACCTGTCAAGAATTAACTTGGATATTGCAAAGGTAACATTGCTAAACAAACAATCACTCCTCGCGATATGTCGACTTCTCATCAAGCAGAAGTTCCATCTGAAACTACTTTAACGGCAGTAGAGGAATCTCCTCCTCAATGAGTAACTTTAGAAGCCGAACTGCGAAGACTTAAGAAAATGCTTGATGATGGTCTAATAACCGAAGAAGAGCATCAAGTATTACGGAAAAGAGTTATGCCTGCAATGTAAAATGCCAGTGGCAGGTACGTAGATATGGTCGGAAACGGCGACTGCGGTGGCTGATATGGCGCCGCCGCCGGCATGCCGCCATGAATGCGCTCCCATGCGGGATCGGCAGCGCATCGGGCCAGGACGCGCTGATGGGCGAGATCGTCGGCGACCTGACAGATGATCAGCCGAATCTCGACATCGGACGACCATTGCAGCAGCCACGGCTGCCACACGGCGCACTGAAACGCCGCCTCGATCACCAGGCTGACGTCCGCCTGGAGCAACTGCGCCGTCGTGGTCGCGAAGATCTGCGTCGCCAGCTGGTTGGCGCCGCCGCCAAGCTCGTGATGGGTGACGCCGAGCGTCTGCAGCAGGCCAGCCTTGAGCGCATCACGGCTCAGCAGCGCGCAGGGCAGCGCGTCCGCCAGCGCACGTGCCAGCGTCGTCTTGCCGGCACCAGGGCGGCCGGTGACGACGACGAGCCATGGCCGGCGGCGCCCCGTCACGCGAGGAACTCGAGGATGTCGATGCGTGGCCGGCGGATGCACGCCAGCTGCCCGGGCAGCACCGTGGCGCTGCCGAGATGGTCCGCGATCGAGTCGGCAGTGATCGTCGTGCGAACGCCCACGGTCGCCGCGCCGAGCCGAAGGACCAGCTCGGCGTACAGGCGCTCGAACGGCAGCGGCGTGCCGGTGCATTCCCAGCTCACGACCTGCTCGACAATGCCGACGGCCTGCGGCGCAGCGCTCTGGCCAGCTGCCCCCGGCTCGGCGTAGAAGCCGGGCGTCCTGGCGGCGTCCAGCGCCAGTGGCCCGAGCAACAGCACCAGCCGCGCGATGCCGCTGCGGCCCACATCGGCCAGATCGACGCGATGATGGCGGTCGACGACCAGCAGCAACGGCGGCATCACCGCCTCCGGCCACAGGTCTGCCGCAGTGCGCAGCAGCAGCTGCGGCAGATACCGCCGGCCATCGGCGTGTCGCCGCCCCGGCACAGCCGCTTCGATGCAGCACGGCAATGCCAGCTGCTCATGCGCCGCGAAGCGCATCAGGACGATGCGCCTACCGGTGCGATGTCGCTCACGCTGGCCGGATTGTGCGTCTTGCGCCAGTTGACCGCCGGCATGATCAGCGCCGGTCGCACCAGGTCGCGGTGACGCATCACCAGCTGCATCACCGATTCGAGCAGCGTGTCGCTCAGCATGTGCGGCTGCAGCCCCAGATCGAGGAGCCGGGTGTTGGCAGCCTGGTAGTAGTGCTCCTCGCGCTCAACGCGTGGGTTCGGCAGGTGCTCGATCTGGGCTTCGATGCCAAACTGCCGAGCCGCACCCTGCACCGCCTCGGCCAGGCCGGCGACGTTGAACTGCTCGGTGAACTGGTTGAAGACGCGCATCTCGCCGCGCTCAGCCGGATTGAGGATCGCTAGCTCGACACATGCCAGCGTATCGCGGATGTCGAGAAAGCCACGGGTCTGACCGCCACGGCCGTAGACCGTCAGGGGCATGCCGACCACAGCCTGCACCAGGAAGCGGTTGAGCGCAGTACCGAACACGCCGTCGTAGTCGAATCGGGTACACAGGCGCTCATCAAGCGTCGTCTCCGGTGTCTCGACGCCGTACACGACGCCCTGGTTCAGATCGGTCGCGCGCAGGCCCCAGATCCGGCACGCCAGCAGCATATTGGTGCTGTCGTGTACCTTGCTGGCGTGATACCAACTGCCGGGCTGCTTGGGGTAGGGCAGCGTATCGCGCCGGCCGCGGTGCTCGATTGTGATGTATCCTTCTTCGATATCGATGTTCGGCGTACCGTACTCACCCATCGTGCCGAGCTTCACCAGGTGGCAGTCGGGCGCGTGCTCGGCGATGGCGTACAGCAGATTGAGCGTCCCGACGACGTTGTTCTGCTGCGTGAACACCGCATGCCGGCGGTCGATCATCGAATAGGGTGCGCTGCGCTGCTCACCGAAGTGCACGACGGTTTCCGGGAGCGTGCTGCGGATCAGCGGTTCGAGAAACGTGGCGTCGCACAGATCGCCGATCGCCACATGGATGCTCCGGCCGCTGATCGCATGCCAGGCAACGACGCGCTCCTGCAGCGAACGGATCGGCGTCAGGCTGTGGCTGCCGAGCTCGTCGTCCCAGTTGCGGCGCGCGAAGTTGTCGACCACCGTGACATCATGGCCGCGAGCCGAGAGATGGAGTGCCGTGGGCCAACCGAGATAGCCGTCGCCGCCGAGTACCAGAATGCGCATGCCGTTCCTCCATCGATGACGATGCCGCTCTGAGTATACCACGGCATCTGCCTGCGACCCCGTCGCATCAGCATCCGGCACCTCTGTGAAATCCCGGTAAAGCCCGTGTGAATCCCTGGTGCAGCGCGCCAATCGGGCAGCACCGAACCCACGGCGCGCCACCAGGCGATGCCCGGCGCCGCCGGCCGATCACCGCGACCGGCTGGTGATTGGATCGGGGGCAAACTGGTCGTGGAGTTCTTGCAGGCGTGCATCGTGATGGCGGGCATAATACTGCTCGGTGATGCGGGTCGAGGCATGCCCGAGAATCGCCGCGACCTCGGAGAGCTGGGCGCCCTCGTTGAGCAGCCAGGTGGCGACGAAGTGCCGAAACGTGTGGGGCGTCGTCGTACGCAGCAACCGCGCCTCGCGCGGCCGGCCGGCCGCCTCGAGGTGCTCGGCGACGGTATAGGCGGCGTCGGTGACAATCTTCCAGCCGCTGGTCCGATTGAGGCGATCGCCGGTGCCGCGCGGGCCGTGCGAGATGAACAGCGCGGTCGCGTGCGGCAGCGCGATGCGGCGTGGCAGCAGATAGCGCTCGATCGCCAGGCGCGCGTGCTGGCGGATGAACACCATCCGCCGGCGGCCACCTTTGCCGAGTACGGGCACTTGGCCGCTGATGCGGCCATCGTCGTCGCGAATGCCGGCGATGTCGAGTGCCATGACCTCGGAGATGCGCGCACCGCTGCTGAACAGCAGGTGGAGCAGTGCGGCATTGCGCAGGCCGCTGAGCCGATCGCGCTCCTGGCGGCTACCGACTGGCCCGGTTGGCAATTCGTGGTCGTAGAATGTGACGAGGCGCCGCAGGTCGGGGACCTCGGGCGCGCGAGCCGCCGGCATGCGGGGCAGCGCATCGCGGGCATGCATCTGGAGCAGGGTCAGATCGCACCCGAGCGCACCGCAATCTGCGGCGAACCGCACGATCGCCATCGCGCCGTGCGTGTACGTCTGCACCGATGCATCTGCCATGCCATGGAGCGAATCGATCCAGCGCGCCAGATCGCGTGCGCCAACCTCACCGACCGTCCCGATGCCCCGCTGCGCGGCCCAGCCACAGAATGACGCCCACGCATCGGCGTACGATGCGATCGTGTTCTCGGCCAGCGGGCGGCGGCGGGCACGCTGGGCGCGCTGCCACGCGTCGCCCGCCAGCGCCAGCGGGCTCTGGCGATCCAGCGTCGGCGCGTTCGTCATCGTCGTTGCCAGACCACCACGCGAGCCCGATGGCCGAGGAGCATGACCGAATGGCTGGCACGCACGGTGAACATGCGCTCGTCGCGCAGCAGCGGCGCCAGGGCCGCCGGATCGCCGCTGAGCGCCACCCAGCGGCCGCCGGGCCGCATGACTCGTGCCACTTCGCGCGCCACTGCCGGATAGAGTTGGCGGTTCTCGTCGGTGCTGCCGATCTGTGTGCCGAACGGCAGGTTTACGGCACAGCAGTTGATGCTGCCGGCGTCAAGCGGCAACTGCCGCGCATCCCATTCGTGCAGGTCGAGCGGCTGATAGCGGGTACCGACGTTGCGCCGCGCTGCCGCCAGCGCCTGCTCATCGATGTCGCCGCCGATCAGGCGCTGGTAGCGTCCGGCGAGCGCGCGTTCGATCAGCACGGTCGCCGTGCCGCACATCGGGTCGAGGAACGTATCGTCGGTGCGCGGCTGCGTGAGCCACACCAGCGCCGCCGCCGCACTCGGCCGCAGCGATGCCGGCAGATGCTCGTGGATGACGCCGCGATGGCGCGTATGCGCATCGCTCAGGCGCACCGCCAGCACTGCTTCGGCGGCTTCGGGCCACATCGTCAGCCAGAACTCGAGACCGCCCTCGTCGACCAACTGCCAGCGGTGATCCTGACGACCGGCGATGGCGCGCTCGACGGCATGCTGGGCATCGCTGCGACGATACGGCGCACGCCCGACCTGGCGGCTGATGACGCGAAAGCGCTGCCGCCCGCTCCCGCCGCGCCCTGGCATCACCTGGCGCGCCTGACGGATCGCAGCCTCGAAGCCGGTGCTGCGGCCCGCCCGATCCGCCAACTGACGCAGCGCTACGAAGCCTGGCTCAAGGTCTTCCCACGTCGCCACGACGCTGAAGACGTCCTCGATGGTGCGCAGCTGCAGCAGTTCGCCAGGATCGCCGGCAAACCGGAAGAACACCGCGCCGTTCTTGTCGCTGATCCGCCGCGTCGTCGTCACCGTCGCGCCGTCCAGGCGTTCGGCGAGTTCCTCGGCTGCGATCACCTCGAAACCGGGTTGGGTGTGGGCCAGGTACAGCATCGCGGTGCGATTCATTCCACCACCAGATCCGGCGGCAGCTCGAGCGCCACCACGGCGCCGGCGGTGATACCGTTGGCAGCAAACCAGCCCTGTGGCACCTCGATGGCGTAGCGCGCCGGCCCCGCCGAGGCGTGGAGCGTCTGCTCGTCGAACGGTGCCATGTCGGCGATGTTGAGGATCATCCCGGCATCATCGAGGAAGGCGATCGAGAGTGGCAACGGCGTGTTGCGCATCCAGAACGTACGGACGGCGACATCGGGGAAGATGAACAACATGCCGGTGTCGCTCGGCAGCGACTCGACGCCCATCAGGCCGCGTGCACGCGTCGCGGGGTCGGCGACGATCCACAGCGCCAGCCGCTGCGCCCCGATCACCGCCTGGCCCTGCCAGCGCGTGGCGACGGCGGGCGTCGCGGTGGCCACGGTGGTTGCGGTGGCAGGTGGCTGCGCCACGGGGCCGAGCGTGCAGCTGCCGAGCAGCCACGCGCAGCCGAACAGCAGGCACCAGCGGAACAGGCGTCGGTTCATCGGGGATCCCCTACGATCATCAGTCGTTGGCCCATCATACCACAGACCGTACGCACGTAGGCTGCCGAGCATGGCGGCGGAGGTGCTGCGCTGGCACCGGCACCATCGCGCCGCAGTTGCCGCCGCCAGCATGCGGTCGGCGACCGGAACCGATCGTCGTCACCGGGCGGCGAAGTCAGGGGAGCCATACCCCCCCGCGTTCGGCGGCAGGTTGCTCCACAGAAGCATAGGATACGGCATCCTGATGCGGCAAGCGCGCGTCCAGGGGTTGCGGGATGCCCGGCGCCGCGGCTGGCCAGGCGCGTCGCGGTATCCAAACAGCCCGCCCCCGAACGCCATATCCCCGGGCGCCGCGTGGTTCCCGCGAGGGCATGCCGCACCGCCCTCAGCGCTGGCCCTGCGCTCCATGCAGCAATGCCATCACGGCGGCACGCGTCGGCGCACCCTCCATTGGCCCGAGCGCACGCACCGCCAGCGCGCCAGCCGCGTTGGCAAAGCGGCAGGCTACCGCCGGCCCGGCGCCCTCGAGCAGCGCCAGGCTGAGCGCCGCGCAGAACGTATCGCCCGCCCCGGTGGGATCGACCTCGCTGCTCGGAAACCCGGGGATCGTCTCGGCGGCGCCGTGCTGGTACAGGCGACACCCTGCCGCGCCCAGCTTGAGCACCACCAACTTGCCCTGAGCCGCCCAGCGGGCGCAGGCGAGCTCATCGGTCGCCGCATCGGCGAGCAGCGCCGCCTCGCCGACGCTCGGGACAATGACGTCGGCGCGGTCCAGCAGCACCGCGCACAGATCACGCAACTCGGCGACGTCGAACAGATCGGTGCGCAGGTTTGGGTCAACGCTGACGACCGCCGCAGCGGGGAGCAGTGCGAGCGCGCGCAGCGCCGCCGCGCGACCGCCCGGGCTGAGCGAGAGCGAGATGCTGCTGAGATGCAGCCATCGGACGCCGTCCATCACCGTCGCATCGATCTGCTCCGGCGCCAGCTGTGCGCACGCCGAATCGCGCAGATGGAAGATGAACTGCCGCTGGCCATCGCCCCGATATGCGACGAACGCCACCCCCGTCGCGGCGCTCGTCGTCGTCCGGACGGCGCGGATGTCGACGCCGTCGGCCGCCAGCCGCGCCAGCAGGCAGGCGCCGAACGCATCGGCACCGACCACGCCGACGAACCGCGCTGCGCCGCCGAGGCGGGCGACGCTCGACGCGTAGATCGGCATATCGCCGCTGGGGAACGGGCCCATCAACGCGCCAGGTCGATCGAGCGGCTGGTCGCGCTCCGGGCGCATCACCTCGACCAGCATGTTGCCCAGCGTCAGGATGACTGGTACCATCGCCCACCTCCGCCATGAGCATACCACAGCATGTGCTGCATGCGCCGTGTCAGCAGGATGTGCGCAGCGCCACCGCACCGTGCCGAGCGCCCGCCGTCCGGCGCCATCACTCGCGATGATGCGCTATACTGCAGCATGACTGCTCGGCACATCTGGGAGGTCGCCATGGCCGAACGCTGTGATACGCTGCTGCTCAACGGTACAGTCGTGACGATGGATGCCCGCCAGCGCGTGATCGGCGACGGTGCCGTCGCCATCACCGGCAATCAGATCGTGGCAGTCGGGCCGAGCGCGGCGCTCGTCGCGGCGTACGTACCGCGCCAAGCCATCGATTGCCTCGGATGTGCGATCATCCCCGGCCTGATCAACGGCCACGCGCACGTCCCGATGACGCTCCTGCGCGGCGTCGCCGCCGACATGCAGCTTGACGTCTGGCTGTTCGGCTACATGTTCCCGCTCGAGCAGCGCTTCTGCGACGCCCGCTTCGTCGCCACCGGCGCACGGCTCGCCTGTGCCGAGATGCTGCGCGGTGGCGTCACGACCTTCGTCGACATGTACTACTTCGAGGACGAAGTCGCACGTGCCGCCGCCGATGCCGGCATGCGGGCGATCTGCGGCCAGGCGGTGATGCGCCTGCCGACCCCCGACGCCGCGTCGCTCGATGAAGGGCTGGCGCGGGCGCGCCGCTTCATCGCAGACTGGCACGGGCACGAGCGGATCACGCCGACCATCGCGCCGCACGCGCCGTACACCTGCACCGACGAGATCTACCACGAGGCCGCCGCGCTCTGCCGACAGTACGGCATTCCGCTGCTCACGCACCTGTCGGAGACGGCGCGCGAAGTCCAGGAATTCCGCGCCGAGCGCCAGCAGACGCCGATCGCCTATGCCCGCGACGTCGGCGCGTTCGGCGTCCACTGTATCGCCGCCCACTGCGTCCACGCCACCGATGAAGACATGCGCATCATGCAACAGCATGGCGTCGGCGTCGTCACATGCCCTGGCTCGAACCTGAAGCTCGCCAGCGGGCTGCCGCCGATCCGCGCCTTCCTCGACGCCGGATTACGGCTGGGCCTCGGGACCGATGGCCCGGCGTCGAACGACGACCAGGACATGTTCGGCGAAATGCTGCTGGCCGCGATCGTGCCCAAGGCCGCCAGCGCCGATCCGACCGTCGTCCCGGCGCGCCAGGCATTCGCGCTGGCCACCTCGTCGGGCGCCGGGGCGATCGGCATGGCTCACCTGATCGGCAGTCTCGAGGTCGGCAAGCGTGCCGACGTGACCATCGTCGAGCTCGGGCGCGCGCACAGCACGCCACGCTATCGTTACGATCCGGACGCGATCTATTCGACGCTGGTGTATGCGGCGCGCGCCGCCGATGTGCGCGATGTCTTCGTCGACGGGCGGGCGGTCGTCCGCGACCGCACGGTGATGACTCTCGACGAGGCGGCGGTGCTGCGGGATGCTCAGGCGATCGCCGATCGCATCGACCAGTTCCTTATCGAACGTGAGGCCGATCTGCTCGACAAGATCATCGTGATCGCCGGAGTGCGGTCGGACGAGCAGTTTGAAGTCCAGGCCAAGGCGCGCCTCGCGACCCCCGCGGCGGTCGAACGTGTGCTGGCGGCGCTGCATGATCCGGCGATCACGCTGGGCAAGGTGAGCGAACGCACGCAATACGACACGTTCTTCCTCTGGGACGACGCCACGCTGGGGCGCATCCGCATCCGCGAGGATCGTCGCACCGATCCAGGCGCGCGACCGACGCCAAAGTACACCCTGACCCTCACGGGAGCGCTGCGGCGTCACACCGGGCATCCGGCCCTGATCGTCGGCCATGCGCGCTATACGGCAGTGGCTGATCAGCCGATCCGCTTCTACCGCGAGTATTTCGCGCCCGATCGCGTGGTCGAGGTCCAGAAGCAGCGCCGGCGCTGGCGCATTCGCTTCCGTGGCGAAGATCTGGCGGTGAATCTGGATCACTTGCTCGGCCGCGATGACCCGGCGACCTATCTCGAGATCAAGAGCCGTACCTGGAGCGCGCGTGATGCGGCGGTGAAGGCACAGTTGATCACTGAGCTGCTGGCACAGTTCGGCATCGACGAGCAAACGCTGGTGAACCGCGAATATGTCGATCTCTGAGGGCATGCCATGCAGCGAATCATCGGCCTGACCGGCAACATCGCCTGTGGCAAGAGCACCGTGGTGAACTGGTTGCGCGAACTGGGTGCACACACGATCGATGCCGATGCCGTGACCCATGCGCTGCAGCAGCCCGGACAACCAGTCTACGACGAGATCGTCGCGACATTTGGTGCCGCCATCCTCAGCGCGCCCGCGGGACCGATCGACCGCCGGCGCCTGGGGGCGGTGGTGTTCGCCGATCCGGCCGCACTGCGACGCCTGGAACAGATCGTGCACCCGGCCGTCCGGCACCAGATCACGGCATGGCTGGCCGGGCTGGCCAGCACCCGGCCGTCGGCGGTCGCGGTGATCGATGCCGTCAAACTGCTCGAGGGCGGCTGGCGCGAGCGCTGCACGGCAGTCTGGCTGGTGGTCTGCGATCCGCAGCAGCAGTTCGAGCGGCTGGTCGGCCGTCGTGGCCTGACGCCCGAGGAAGCACGGGCGCGCCTCGCTGCCCAGCCGCCCGAAGGGCCGCGGCGCGCGGTGGCTGATGTGGTGATCGAGAACAGCGGAACGCTCGAGGCGACGCATGCCCAGGTAGTGGCGGCATTCCGGGCGTTCGTGACGACCTATCCTGCGGATCCTGGCCCGGTGACGTGAGCATGATGCGATCGCGGGTGGCGTAGGCTGCACGGGTCCCCCGTCGTGCTGCGAGGAGAACCATGACGATCGACGGTCCTGCTGCGCGCGCTGCGGCGTTGCGCACGCTGCTTCGCGAATACGAGTATCACTACCACGTTCTCGATGCGCCCCTGGTCAGCGACGCCGAGTACGACGCGCTGATCGCCGAATTGCGCGCGATCGAGGCTGCCGACCCGCAGTTGGTCACGGCCGACTCGCCGACCCGGCGTGTCGGTGCGGCGCCAGCCGAGCGCTTCGCGAAGGTGCGGCATTCGTCGCCGATGCTGTCATTGGCAAATGCCTTCGACGATGCCGGGCTGCTGGCATGGCGTGACCGGGTGCGCCGCGCGCTGGCGGCCGATGCCCCCCTGGCGTTCGTCGCCGAGCCCAAGATCGATGGGCTCGCCATCGCGTTGACCTACGAGCAGGGCCGGCTGGTGCGTGGCGCGACCCGTGGCGATGGCGAGGTCGGCGAGGATGTCAGCGCAAACCTGCGCACCATCGGCAGCATCCCGCTGACCTTGCGTGATCCTGGGGCGTCATGGGCCGTGCCCGACCTGCTGGAGGTGCGTGGCGAGGTCTACATGCGCATCGCTGATTTCGAAGCGCTCAACCAGCGCCTGGCGCATGCCGGTGAACGCATCGCCGCCAATCCGCGCAATGCTGCTGCTGGCTCGCTGCGCCAGCGCGATCCAGCCGTCACCGCCGCCCGACCGCTGCGCTTCTTCGCCTATGGCGTCGCCATGAGCAGCGGCGCGGCACCGCCGGGTCAGTGGCATGCGTTGGCCTGGCTGCGCGCACTCGGCTTTCCGGTCAACGATGATGCGCAGCAATTCGATACATTTGCTGCGGCGCTGGACTATTGCCACGCGTGGATGCAGCGCCGCGACCAGCTCGCCTACGAGGCCGACGGGATCGTGCTCAAGGTCGACGATTTCGGCCAGCAGAGTCAGCTCGGGCATGTCGGGCGCGAACCACGCTGGGCGATTGCCTACAAGTTCCCCGCACGCGAGACCAGCAGTCGCCTGCTCGACATCGTGATCCACGTTGGGCGTACCGGCGTCATCACGCCGCAGGCCGTCATCGAACCAGTCGAGCTCGGCGGCGTCACCGTGCGTCATGCGACGCTGCATCACGCCGACTACATCGCCGAGCGCGACATCCGCATCGGCGATGTCGTGATCGTCAAGCGTGCTGGCGACGTGATCCCACAGATCATCGCGCCGATCGTCGAGCGGCGCAGCGGCAGCGAGCATCCGTGGCAGATGCCGGCACGATGCCCCGCGTGCGACAGCACGCTCGAACGGGGCGCCGGTGAAGTCGCGCTTCGCTGCCTCAATGTCGGGGCATGCCCGGCGCAACTGGTACGCCGCATCGAGCATTTCGTCTCGCGCGGCGCGATGGATATCGCCGGCATCGGCGAGCGTCAGGCCCAATTGTTCGTCGAGCGCGGCTGGGTGCGCGATGTGGCCGATCTCTATCGGCTCGATGCCGCATATTTTGCCGACATCGAAGGGTACGGCGAGCGGCGGATCAGCAATCTGCTCAGCGCCATCGCCGAATCGCGCGGCCGCCCGCTGCCCCGGCTGCTGGTCGGGTTGTGCATCCGCCACGTCGGCGAGACGACCGCCCAACAGCTTGCCGACGCGTTCGGTAGCCTCGAAGCGCTTGCGGCCGCCAGCGCCGACCAGATTGCCGCGATCGACGGGATCGGGCCGACGATCGCCGCCAGCGTGGCGGGCTACTTCGCCGAATCCGCCAATCGTGCGGTGATCGCCCGCCTGCACCAGGCTGGCGTGGTCGGCGTATGGCAGGCGCCACCGCAGCGTGGCATTGCACTCGCCGGCAAGACGCTGGTGATCAGCGGAACGCTGGCGGAGCTCTCGCGCGACGAGGCTGCGGCGCTGATCGTCGAACATGGCGGCAAGGCGACTGGCAGCGTCACGCGCAAGACCAGCGCGCTGCTGGTGGGCAGCGATCCGAGCGCCGGCAAGGTCGCCCGGGCTCACGAGCTCGGCGTGCCGGTCATCGATGAGGCGGCATTCCGTGCCATGCTGGCACCTGCACCCCACGCCACGCCGGCGGATGAAGCCTCGCGTGACGACGTACGAGATCGGACCTGATGGTATGTCACGCCGACGCCCGGCACCACGCCGCGATGCACCGACGATCCACCTCGCCACCACGCTCCGCGAAGCACTGACGCGCGGCCATCCGTGGGTCTACCGCAATCACATCACCGATCAACCCGAGCTCGCCGACGGCGACTGGGTTCACCTTGTGTGTGGTTCCTGGCAAGCCTGGGGCCTGTGGCAGCGCCAGGGGCCAATTGCCGTCCGGATCTTCAGCCGCGCTGGTATCCCCGACACCGCCTGGCTACGGGCACGGGTCGCCGATGCGTGGCACCTGCGCGCGCCGCTCCGTGCCCAGGGCTGCACGGCGTATCGCTGGATCTTTGGCGAGGGTGACGGATTGCCCGGCATCACCGTCGACCGATATGCCGAGTATGCGGTGGTGCGCGCCTATGGTGCCGCCGCAGCGACGCTCGTGCCGGAGGTGGCCGATGCATTGCTCGATCACGATGCGACGCTGCGCGGCGTTGTGCAGCGACACACCATCGATGACGGCGACGATGATTCGCAGCGCCTCACGCTGGTCCGGGGCGAACATCCGCCGCGGCCGCTCGTGGTCAACGAGCATGGCCTGTCGTTTGCGGCCGATCTGCTCGTCGGCCAGAAGACGGGTCTGTTTCTCGACCACCGCGAAAATCGCCGCACCATCGAGCGGCTCGCCGACGGCAGGGCGGTACTGAACTGCTTCGCGTACACTGGCGCCTTCTCGCTGTATGCGCTGCGCGGTGGCGCGCAGTCGGTCATCAGCATCGACAGCGGACATGGGCTCGCCGACGCTGCCGGCGAGAACCTGGCGCGCAACCGGCTCGACCCGCGACGGCATACGTTCGTCACCGCCGACTGCTTCGCGATGCTCGAGCACTATCAGGCCCAGCAGCAACGTTTCGACCTGGTGATCCTCGACCCGCCGAGCTTCGCCCGCTCGCGTCAGAACCGCTACGCGGCACAGCGCGCGTACGTCCGGCTCAACGCACTGGCGCTGCGCTGCATCGCCCCGGGTGGGCTGCTCGCCAGCGCCAGTTGCACCAGCCAGATCGGCCCGGACGCCTTTCGTGAGCTCATCGCCGCCGCCGGCGCCCAGGCGGATCGGCGTGTTCAGTTGTTCCACGAAGCCGGGCAGCCGCTCGATCACCCGGTGCCGGCCCAGTTCGCCGAAGGACGGTACCTCAAGTTCGTCATCGGCCGCGTGCTCGACGCTGTGTGACGCGCAGGCCGCCGTCCTGTGCTGTATGCCGACACCGGGGCAGGGATCATTGCGCCATCGGGATCCGCGGCCCGGTCAACGCCTGGGCTCACCATCCCCGGATCGGGACGGCGGTGCGCGCCAGCGGCTGCTGTTCCGCACAGCCCGCGCCGATGCCAGTCATCCACATGCCGCGGCCGCGATGCCTGAATCCCGCTCGCGAGTCGTGCTCACGCGCTGCCATCACACCCCGGGGTTGCCCGAAACCACCGTGGCGCACCAACCAGGCGGCGAACCGGGCTGAGGTGGGTCGTGCGATGACCATCGCGCAGCACGCCGGGCAGAGGTTCGCGCAGCGATGTCCAGCCACCAGCCACGCCAGCGGGGCGCCCGATGCTGCGACGCGGCGCTGCTTCCGGCGACGACTCGGTGTCGGGCATCCGCGGGGGCGTCGGAACGGCCGGGCCTGAGCAGCCACCAATGCACCCCGAGCCTGCCGACGCGCGCCGCCAGGCGATGGTCACTGTCGCGACGCCGCCCGCAAAACGACAGAATCTGTCGAAGGCGTCACTCCTCTCCTCTCTCTTCTCGTCGACGGTGGTATACCAGCCACACGGCAACAGCCCGGGCTCATGCAATGCCGTGAGGCTCCACGCGCCGTTTGCTGCGCCGGCCGCGGTGGCGTTGCCGCCACAACCACCAGCAGACAGACGAGCTCTCGGAGGCCTGCGGCCACCACAACTCCCGCTTGCGTGACATTGCATCAGCCCTGCGGCAGCAACCGGGGTCCAAGCATGCGTTGTCAGGCTGCCGTGGCTGCTGCCGCCTGACGCCGGTAGCGGCGCTGGAGCGGCGGGCGCAGGCGCAGCGTGTCGTCCCGGCGGTCGCGGTTCCGCCAGGCGCGGACGACGGCCACTGCCTCGGCGCCTGGTACGTCCCAGATCATGCCGGCGAGCGTGAGCCGTGCGCTCACCCGGTGCTGCCAGGCGCGCTCCACCGTGCCGCTGCCCACCGGCAACTCGCGGGCGCGGGTGGTACGGGTTGTGGTGAGCAACGAATCGTATCTCCTTCTGGCGGAGCACTCAACGCGCTGTCAATGCATGCCTGCACCCGTAGCAACCCGAGCAGATGACAGGCTGCCAACTCTGTGGTAGTGTGTCGTGCACCGATGGCAGCCGCATCATGCGCTGCCACCGCTCGGAGCAGGCATCGGGGCCGGCGCCAGCGTCTCTGAGAGGCGTGCTGGCGGCTGTCGCCGTGACAGATGCGGGGCATCGCGTGCAGATTCATTCGGCGGCACGTGCCGCGATCGTGGTGGTCGCACTCATCGCGGCCGGGTTCGCGGCGCTCCTCGGCGGCGCATCGGTCGCCCGGCCGGCAGTCGCGCTCAGCAGCGATGACCCACGCATCGATGGCCACCTCGTCGAGTTTCGCGAGCTCGAGCGCAATCCGACCGACGCGTACCGCTGGTCATGGCGGCGTGGCGCGATCATCATCGACGGCAGCGGCGGCCAACCGCTCTGGCTGCGCCTGCGCCTGACGTCGCCGCGACCAGCCGATGCCCCGCCTGCCGATCTGAACCTCGAGCGCGGCGCGCGTTCGGTCGCGCAGTTTCGCCTTGCCGATGGATGGCGCACGTACCACATGCTGCTGCCACCCGACGCGCAGGGAAGCGAGCGCATTCGTCTGCGCATCGCAACATTTGCCCCCGAGCCAGACGAACCCGGGCTGGGCGTAGCGCTGAGCGCGCTGGCATTCGGCGTCGTCGCGGATCCATGGTGGCCCTGGCGCATGCTCGATGTGCTGGGGCCGATGCGTGCCCTGCTGCTCGGCAGCACGCCGATGCTCCTGGCCCTCATCGCCATGCGTGGCCTGGGTCGCGCGGCGGTCCGGCTGCGCACGACCATCGCTGTGCTGGTCAGCGGCATCGGCGTTGCGGTCGCCTGGGTCGCGGCGATGTATCCGTTCGAGACCAATCACGTGCTTCCGACCGCCTGGTTTGCGCCAGGGGTCGTCGTCAGTGTGCTGCTGCTCGGCCTGATCATCGCACGCATCGTGGCGCCACACCGCTGGCACCCGCACGAGGTGCGGCTCATCACCTGGCTATCCCGCGACCGCCACGCGCTGATCGCTGCGCTCGTCGTCGCATTGCTGCAGGGGGGACTGTACGTCGCGATGGTGCCATTCGGGCGCCACTACGATGAACCAGCCCATCTGGAGTATGCCTGGATGGTCACATTCAACGATCGTGTCACCCGAGCGACGCCACGTCATCCGGACCTGGCAGCGCTCGCCGGCCCGCGCCAGATCATTGACAATCCGACGACATACTATCGTATCGTCGGTGCGACGTTCCGATTCGTTGATCAGCATGACTATACGCGGCAGCTCTATCTCGGCCGAATGGTGTCGCTCGGCATGTTTCTCATCACGATTGCTGCCGGGTTCGCCACGATGCGTGAGATCACCGCCCCGGGCTCATCCCTGCGTTGGGCAGTACCTCTGACGATGGCGCTACTGCCAACATTCGCCGATCTGATGACCGCGCTCAGTAGCGACGTCGGAGCGATCGCCGGCTACAGTCTGACGCTATGGGCCGCAACCCGTCTGGTGTGCCGTGGTATCACCTTCCCCCGGCTGGTTGCATGCATCGGCGCTGCGCTGCTGGCGGCGTCGATGAAGAACACCGCCATCACGGCGCCAATCGTCGTGCTTATCGCCTGCACGCTCGCCCTTCAGCTCCGCTGGCGCTGGCCCTGGCGCTGGATCCTTCTCGTCGTCGCCACGCCGCTGATCTGCATCGCGGTGCTGGTCGTGCGCTGGGATGATCCAGTGCTCTGGTATCGCTCCAGTGGCGTCAATCCGGCTGCATCGCTGCGAGTTGCCGCGCCAGGCACGCCCCTCGGTCACTACGCGCTCCAGGTTCAGGGGGGCGCAAAGGGCTCACCCGCTGCGTTGCATCCGGTGCCCCGCAGCATGCTGCCCGGCCTGGCCGGCAAGACGATCACCGTCGGCGCGTGGCTGTGGGCAGACCGCCCGACGACAGCCACGGCGCCACGCCTGCAATACGATCGCCGCGATTTCGTCACCCGTTTTGCCCAGCCAGCCGAGCCGACGGTCATCGGCCGACAACCGCGGTTCGTCGCGTGGCAATTCGTGGTTCCCATGTTTACCGGCTCGCTGTTCTACCAGGTTGATGGCATCGTCAATGCGGATGATCCGGCAAATACCCTGTATCTCGATGGCGCAGTCATTGCCGTGGGCGCATTTCCCGTCGATCAGCCTCCTCAATTCAGCGACGAATCCGGCCGTAGTGGTACATGGGGTGGTCAGTCATTCACCAATCTCATCAGATCAGCATCGTTTGAGCAGGGTGGCGGTCCCTGGATGGACCATCGCGTTGAGGAGGTATTCAATACATTCGCGCATCTGGCACCATCAATGTTGATGACTGCTGCTACCGACTGGGATTTCTTTTACGTTCCAATGATTCGTGATGGACTGCCATGGATGATATTTACGCTATTCGGTGCGTATGGATGGAGCGACGTCTTACTTGAAGGATTGTGGTGGAAATGGATATTCTGGTGCATTACAGCCGTAAGTATACTTGGATCGATCTATTATATTGGTAATCGTCGCATAAACGACCATCAACGAAGTATCATTATATTATTGACAATACCTGCTGTTATCGTCTGGATAGGCAGCATTTCTCGGTTATTTATCACAGTAATGACATCACCACTGCCATTTGCGCGGTATGCATTTCCTGTAATGATAATCACGATTGTTGTACTTGTCGTCGGATTAAGTGCATTTTTCCGTGGATACACGCAACACCATGTCAGATTCATGGTCGTTGTTGCGACCATCGCATTGAATATCCTTGCACTACTCACAATGTGGCATGCTTACTACATGCTGCCAGCGTGACTATATTATTTGCCGGTATTGCTCTGTTTTAACAGGCGTAATTCGGCAATAATCGCAAATATACGTGGATGCGCGATTAACAATCGCGATAACCATTGCTGCCTGGAAAATTGATCACTAATCGACTGACGGTGGCGTAAAATGTACTCTCGATGGTATTGACGAATACATATCCAGCGTTCACACCAATAATTCCACGTCGGTTCATCCATTTCGATGTACTGATCAAGATTAATCTCTCCAAGATTATTCGTGTAAGCCAATTGAACGACTAATGAGTCAATTGATGAGTGATGCTCTGGAAGTATTGTTTGCCACGATGCAATCACATCACCAGCATCCTTAATTTCAGGTATTTCTTGCGAAACTGGCCAGATTAATGGTTTCATCGACAATAATCCAACATCGTTGCCGTCGCTTCGGAATATAGCATAATGATGGTGGTGTGAACTCTGCATGACGATATCCCGTGCTTCAATGCCATAAGCAGCATACATTCGTGCATAGCGCGACGCATCTGGTTCATTGGTCTGCAATATCACTCGATTCGCGGCATTCACCAGCATCACATCTGCAAGATCACCCAGTTGTGACAAGGTCTGGTGTGCATAGATGCCAGGGATACCAAAACTCCGCAGGCGTGTCATCGCGGTATTGAGGTCATCAGCATCGCTCCCGGCGATGACGACCTGGAGCTCGTCGATGATCAGCGGGTAGTCATGTCGATCCTGATCTGTGCCTGTGCGCGCGCATGCTGCCTGGACAAACGCCTGCAGCAGCAGCATGCCGATAGCGCCAGCCAGCGTCCCCAGTGCGAGATCGGGCACAGGAACCAGCACGATCCAGCCATCGGCGATCGCCTGGTGAAACTGGAATGGCTGGGGCATGGGGGCGAGCATGGAGCGAGTGACATCGGCGCTGAGCAGCATATCGATGCGTCGCAGCAACGCCTCGCGGCTCGCGCGCTGGCCATCGCTCAATCTGGGGAAGACGGTACGCCAGAACTCGCGCACCACCATCGTCGTGCAGCGGGTGAGCAGCAGTTCGCGGTAGGCATCATCGATCAGGGCGGCTCGCAGATGGCCGAGCGTAGGTGCCGGCTCGCCATCGAGCAGCAGGAGTGTCGCCATGCGGGCAAGCTGCTGCATCCCCACCGCCTGCCCCCAGGTATCCGGATCGAGGCGGGCGAACAGTGCCAGGACATGTCCGAGGAGCATGTCGCGTGCGGCGGGATGATCGCGATCATGCCCGAGCAGGGGATTGAGCGGCACTGGCCAGTCTGTATCGAGTGGATCGATGATCACCAGGCGAGCTTCGTCGCGCCGCGGAATCAGGCGCCGCACCGTGGCCACCAGGCTGCCCGCACGGTCGTCGCCCTTGCCATCGATCAGTGTGAATCCGTATGGCAGGCACTGCTGGCAGATGTTCGCCAGCAATCTGGTCTTGCCAGCCCCCATACCGGCAGTGATGTGCAGAATCTGGCGCAGATCACGGAGCGTGGGACCGACCGGCAGCAGCCGACCGGACAGTTGCTCGGCGAAGCCGATGGCGATACGCCGGGGATTCGGCTGGAGCGCCCGATCCGGCACTGGCAGCCAGCGGTTCGTCTGCCGTTCGACGAAGGGGTCGGCGTGATTGAGCGGTGGCTCGAACAGCGTCGCCAGCTCCGCGACGCTGAGCAGCATGCTGGCGTCTGGGGCATGCCGGGGGACGAGCAGACACGCCACTGGTGGCCAGGCGCACCGGCGCGCGCGGCGTAGGATGGCAGCACGCCGATCACGCCGGACGGTTGTGCGGCGCGTACCGACCGCACGCAGCCGCTGGGTGCGATCGGCCGTCGCATGCGCCAGCGCGGCCAATGCGGCATCCATCGCGTCCAGCGTGGCGCGTACCGACTGGTCGGCGCCAGGATCGGCGACCACCGTCACCGTGATCGTCGTCGCATAGCAGGCGGTGGCGAGGCGGCGCTCGAGCGCCGCGATCTCGGGTGCGAGATGGAGCATGGTGCGGCGGCGCAGCCGCTGGCGGAGCGCCATGGTGCGACCCGACCAGCCACGATCGAGATGGCGCCGGTCCGTGGCCATCGCATGCAGTCCGAGCGCTACCTCGAGCCATGCAATACCGGGGGGTGGCTGGAGCGCGGCGAAGAGCGTCGCAGCATGCGCGGTGGCGGTCGCCAGCGGGAATGCATCGGCTTCGGCGCAGCGATAGGAACGATGAGTGACGCTTCGACCGACGGTGAGGGCACGTTCGAGTGGATCGGGGGCACGCCGGAGCATGACGCCGGGAACGATTCCGCTCAGCAGCACCGCCAGCATCAGCGCCGCGTCTGGGACGGCATGCTGGGGGAGCATCCAGCCGACCTGGACTCGGCCGGCATGGGTCGCGCCGTAGACGAGGGTGCATCCCGCCCGCTGCAGCACGGCATGGCAGCGGCTCAGGCTGGCACCGGGAAGCAGTGCCGCAGCGATGCCTGGCGGCAGCGTCATGGACAGATAAACGCGTGCGGTGCGCCGCTCAAATGCGCCGCGCCGGTAGGAATGGATGCAGCGCACCAACCACTCGACGAGCACCGCGACGAGCATCAGCCGACTGCCGACGGTGAGAACGTCGCCGATGACGTGCCATGCCAGGCCACGCTGCACGCCGGCCAGCACCGCGCCGGTGTCGATCAGCACCGGCAGCGGCGATGGCGGAGGGGCAGCGGTCGGCTGCGCGAGCAGCGCCGGGCGGGCGAGCGTGAGCAGCCACCACGCCAGCACGATGCCACGACCGGCGGCGTGCCAGCGCCCAGGATGCGGAATGCGCTCACCAGGCGGCGAAGTATGGGCGCTCATGGGGTCATCTCCTCCGGCGCAGGGACGTCGCTGAGCCGTGCGGCGATGAGCGTGCGGTCCATCGTCGCCAGCGGCCGAGGTTCACGCCAGCGCAGAGCCTCGTCGCGTGGCTCCACCAGAATCCCGGCAGCGTCGAACCAGCGCAGCAGCACCGTCGCCCGTGCCTTGAACGGATCGGGCAGCACCTGTGCCAGCCGACCGCGGGTGAGTCCCGGCGGATGTGCGGCCCAGAGCGTTGTGGCATGCAGGATGCGCTCCACGATCTGTTCGAGCTCTCCGGCATCGGCGACGCCGGGCCAGCCCGGCCAATCAGCGCGCTGCGGTGGCGGCATCGCTGCGACGGATTCGGATCTCCCGGCAGCCCGCGCATGGCTGCCGGGGGGCATCGACTGAGCAACCACCTGCCACATCACCGGCAGTACGGCGGTCGGCGCGAGCGGCTGCTGCGCGATCGGCGGGATCGCCGGACGACCGCGGAGGCGCTGGGTGCCGCAGCACACCGTCGCCGTCCGGTCGGCATGGCTCTGGACGTGCACAAATGGCGCAGGAATGGGATGCAGGTCGATCGGCGGCTGGAGCAGGATGAAGTGGAGCGGGGCGCCCCGGGCTCGTGCCGCCAGCGCCGGGATCTGCTCCCATTGCGCATCGCTGAGATCACCGAGAATCAGCAGCGCCGGACGCCATGGGCGACGGGTCAGGCCGCGTCGCACCAGACGATCGATGTGCGCGATGGTCGCATCGGCATCACCTGGTGGATCGATCCAGTGCGGCCAGGCGTGGGCCGATTCCGTGAGCATCGGCGCACCACAGGCGCTGAACGCCAGGTGTTCCATGGCGAGTGACTGCGCCAGGGACGCGAGCCAGTCGGCGACCAGCCGTGCCGCATACGGACCAGCGACGATCAGGTGCCGCCGGATGATCTGGCGGCGCGTGGGCCATGCCAGCAGCAACACTGTGGAATCTGGCGACAGACGTCTCCGCAGAATCGGCAGCGCGATGGTCTGGTGATGCGCCTCCGGCGCGACCGGCTGGATGGCTGCGTGGATGCAATCGCCGTGCCAGCGAGCGCCCGCGCGACGCATGATCGGATGCTCGACCAGCGGCCACAGCACATCTTCGTCACCACCGGTGTCGATCGCCATGCTGACGTATCGCCGCCGCTGCTCGATCCATATCAGACCGTGATTGACATCGCACGCATTCCAGACGTCGTGGAGGTGTGCCAGCGTGATGCCAGTCGACGATCCGGCCGGAGCACGACGCCAGCGCCCCACGATCCATCGCTGTCCGTGGCGCAACCAGCGCCCCATGGCGGCATGGCTGTGGACCAGCCAGCGCCGTATGGCCACCCGCATGCAGCACAGCCAGCGGTGCGCCGCGGCATGGCTGCGCCGCATGGCCACCCGCATGCAGCACAGCCAGCGGTGCGCCGCAGCATGGCTGCGGACCGGCCGGCGCTGCATGACCGGCTGCGAACGGTGCAGCACTGTGCTGATGGGCATGCGACGGGCCGCACGCCCGGGTGTCCCCGCCCGTCGCCACAGCGCGGCGATCATCCGCCATCCCAGCCAGCCGGCAGCACACGTCGCCAGCCACAGCAGCGTCGTCGCGTGACTCATCAGCCACGCACCGATGTGCAGCATCGCGCGATCCACGAGCGACGCGAGCTGCGCAGTCCACTGCGCCGCGATCTCAGCCCACGCGCGACGTACCGCAGCTGTGCCGGTGTCGCCACCGACAGTCCACAGCAACCCGATGACCAGCGTTGTGCCGGCGAGCCAGGCCAGTTCGGCGCGGTAGCGACGATCTCCCATGGCAATCTATGCTCCAAGCATCAGCAGCCAGGCGCGCCCGCCTGCCAGGACCACCAGTTCGTCGGCGCGCCAGAACGCCGTCAGATCCGTCCCCATCACGACCGTATCGACCACCGCCTCGATTTCGATCACACCCGCGCGCATTCGGCCGATCTCCAACCCGGCTGCCGCGCGCCGCACAAAGCGCACCGCGCCATCCGGCGCCATCGTGAATGCCAGCGCCTCGAGCGGTGCGACACGCTGCGGCACCAGCGCAGCGAGCTGCGCGCGCCACAGCTGTGATTCACCGGCGTCATCGAGGTTCAGCCACCACAGCGCATCATCAGTCCACGTCGCGGGCATCACCACACCGTCCGGCATCGACGCACGTTCTCCGACCGTCACCGCCGCGACCGTCGGGCGCGCGCGCACCAGCGTCAGCGCCAGGCGCCCCGCGTCGATGCTGTATACCGCGCACGCCGCACCCTGCGGCTGCCAGATGATGCGCACGATCGTTCCAGGTACCGCGACCACCGGAACCGCCTCCCGGGGCGTGAGGAGCGTGAGCTGTTCGCCACCATCCAGCGGCTGGACCAGCGCCACAGTCGCGCCATCGGGCGCCAGCACGAGACGGGAGACGTCGTCGGCAATGTCGATTGGGCGGGTGTGGCCCGGCCAGCCACGCATGGTCAGCGCCAGGCCGATGTCAGGCTCCTGGCGCGCCAGGGCCTCGACCAGCCGGCCTGCCACCTGCGTCTGGTCGGCCAGGCCGCGGTACGCATCGATCGTGACCAGACGGCTGCTCGATTCGCTGCCGATGTGCATCGTCTGCTGCGGCAGCGCCGGAGCCGCGCCGGGAGCGGGCTGGCTCACCACGCGCCACCCACCGGCATCAGGCATCACCGCCGCGATGTGCAGGCCGGGAGCCGCCGGCGGAATGGGGCGGACAGTCACGCCGATGCCACCACCCAGCCGCACGGTCGTCGTGATCCCGGCCACGAGCGTCATGTCGCTCCACGAACGGCGGCCGTCCGGCATCGTTGCAACAAACCGTCGGCGACCGGCGCGCACGACGGGTGACCAGGGGTGTCCGTCGACGGTGACGACGGCATCGGGTGGTGCGGTCAGCCGGATGGTGGTATCGCCAAACCAGAAGGGGTTCAGTGACAGCAGGACGGCCAGCGCGGCGAGCAGCAGCAGCGCCAGGCAATGCCGGTGCCAGCGATACACCAGGCGCGCGAGCAATGCCTCGCCGTCGAACCGATAGCCGGCGATGATCACGATGCCCCCACGCGGTGTGCTGCCGAAGCGCCGACGATCAGCCGATGGATGGCCGGCGGCCAGTGCGGCACCAGCAGCGGAGTCCGCCGCCCGTCGGCGAGCAACAGCGCCGTCGCCCCCACCTCGCGGGTCAGGCGACACGTCGCCAGATAGCGCGCCTCGGCCTCGTTCAGGCCCAGAATCGCCGCCGCCCGTGCGACTGCCGCGGAGTCACGATTCAAGCCCAGCAACAGCTTGGTACGTGCGTTCTCGAGCACGATGCTGGTCGCCGCCGACTCGTCCAGATCGCTGATCGCCTGGGTGATGAGCGTCACCTTCAGGCGCAGGGCTCGGCCGATGCGAAACAGCGTCGCCAGCGTCTGTGCGCCAGCGTCAGAGCGCAGGATGGCATGGGCCTCGTCGAGTACCAGATGGCTGCGCCGCCCGGGTGAACGATGCAGTGCCGCCGAGACGAAGCAGTCCATCACGATGACGGGAATCAGCCGCGCGAGCATGTCATCCTGGGTGCGGAGCAGCGGCGAGACATCGAGACCGACGAGCGATCCGCTCAGGTCGAGGGTTCCCGGTGCGTTGAACAGATCGCCGACCGTACCGCGCGTGAAGAGCGTCAGTGCCCGCGCCAGCCGCTCGGCTTCACTGCCGGTGTGGCGCGCCAGACAGTGCTGGATCGTGCTGAACGTCGGCATCGGCTGGCCAAACGTCCTGGGATCGCTGCTGATGCCGTGATCGGCATACGCCTGCTGAATCGCCTGCTCGAGCAGCGTGACATCGACTGCGTCGACCAGCATGCCCGAGGCGCGTAGCTCGCGTACGATCAACGCCCGAATGAACGTGATCCGCTGACCGAGCAGATCTTCCTCCAGCGCGGCGACCTCGGCGATGCGCTCGTCGGTGAGTCGCGGCAGCGCCAGCGGATTGATCCGGCATCCCGCCGACCGGGATAGCGTGATATAGGCGCCACCAAGACCAGTGATCAATGGCCGGTATTCCTGATATTTCGGGTCGAGGATCAGGACATCTTCTCCGCCGAGCGCGACTTCCTGGGCAATCAGGCCAGAGACGGCGTATGTCTTGCCACACCCCGATTCGGCGATCACCAGTGCATGCGGATTGGTCGCATCCCAGCGATCCCAGCAGATCGGCCGACCAGTCCGGGGATGCTCGCCCCAGCACAGCAATGCCTCCGGCTGATCGCTGATGCCGGGCGCGCCGACCGGCAGACCCATGGCCGCCGCGCGGGCGCTGCTATCGTGCACCAGTCCGAGCTCGTCGAAGGCGAGCGGTAGCGCGCCGCGATAGCCCTCCCATTGGCGAAATGGCGGGACGCTGAGGATGACGCCGAGTTGTGCTGCGGCACGGCGAATCGTCGCAACCCGATCGGCGAGTTCGTCGGGCGTGGCAGCAGATACCGTCAGCGCGATGCTGTAGCGCACCAGGCGATCGGTACCTGCCACGAGGTCGCGCCGTAGTTGCGCTGCGGCCTCCATGCCCTGCTGTGCATCGGCGTCGAGATGCATGCCGGCACGCGCATCGCCTGTCAGCGTGCCGATCGCCGTATCCTCGCTGCGCGCCAGCAACTGTCGCGCCAGCGCATCATCGACGGGCGTGATGCGCTGGTGTACCACCGTACCGCTTCCGGCCAACGCCAGCCGCAGATCGTCGAGCCACGCCAGACCCAGCACCGCCGGGAATGCGCGCACAACCATCGTCGTAAACCATGTGTCGCCGGCGAGCAGCATGCTGGCGCGCCGGCGATCAATCGCCATCGGCGCGATGATATCGGCCAGCGTGGTTGCGCCGGCGGCGATGCGCCGCCGTGTCCGCGTCGTCGGAACCGGCGCGATGATCGGTCGTTTGAGGGCGTCGCGCAGGGTCATGGTGAACCTCGTGCGATGCGCTGGTCGTGGCGTACCGGCGTCGGTGGTTCGATGGCGCGATCGGGATGAATGAAGCGTGCGCGGACCGGATCTGCCAGGCGGTAGAGCACCCGGGCTGCCGCGCGCATCGACAGCGGTTGGGGTGCCGGCACGCCCTCGAGCATCGCCAGATCGTCGGCGAGGCGCCGGGCGGCGGTGCCGGCGGCGCGCAGGCCGGCATCCACGTTCACCGGTGGTGCGCCAGCAGTGCGCTGCCATGGCCATCCGATGCGGCGATGCCGTTCTGGCGCAAGCGCCATCGCCCAGATGACATGCCGACCACGGGTTGTCGTGATGCTGCCCAGGTCATCGAGATATCCGGCCATCTCGCCCAGGATGGCCGCATGCTGTGGCGCGTCGCGATCGATGGCACCCACCTGCCGCTGCCGCAACTGCCCGGCCTGGGCGCTGGTATCCGGTGGTTCGTCGAAGGTGTAGATGTCG
Organism: Chloroflexota bacterium; assembly: GCA_018969485.1. Classification (GTDB taxonomy): domain Bacteria; phylum Chloroflexota; class Chloroflexia; order Chloroflexales; family Roseiflexaceae; genus CAIQIY01. The sequence goes on along the minus strand of JAGWYG010000001.1, from coordinate 75,643 downwards.
AGCGGTGCATCAAGTGCACACACCAGGCGATGATAGGCCGCACCGATGCGCGCGCGGTCCTGGGGAGCGAGCAGCTCCCATGCGGGAGCACCGCCGGCGACCAGCGCCACCGCGACGCCATCGGCGCGCACGATGGCGCCATGACCGACGGCGAGGTGCAGCATGCTGCGTAATTCATGCATCGTCAGCTCGCCGTTCCGACGGCACGCGCGAAGCGTGCGTCGCGAGCAATGTCAGGACCGCCGAGCGCGCGGGGCGCTGCAGTCGGCTGATGTGTCGTAGCAGCAGCACCGGTTGATCGGTCGCGCCAGCGCCCCAGCGGCACGCCCCGCGAGCGAGGATCCCGGGTGCTGGCGATCGAACCATGGCGCACATCTCACGCATCATCATCTCCCCGTTCTCCTGGCGCGGTGGCCGCGCGCACTGCACGCGGCGGCGCGTCGTCGCACCAGACAAGGACCGCCGACCATTCGAGGCGCTGCGGTCGGCCAACGTGTCGCAGCAGCATCAACAGCAGGGCGGTCACACCGTATCCATGCCAGCGCACCTCGTGAACAGCAATCGCCGATGCTGCCAGCGGCGCGATGGCGCTGATGCTCTCGGTCACCGGAGTGCCTGTGACAATCAGCGCGGCGCTGAGCGCCAGTGCGGCGACCGCAACCATGAAGATCGTCGTGGGGAGGCGCACGCCGGCGATGGCGATGCTGCCACGCACCCGAAGCGAGCGTGGAACGGCGGCGCAGAGATCATCGTGGGACATCACACACCTCAGCGAATCTGGCCGCTTGCCCAGGTGACGATCGCATTGGACTGACTGGCGATCGCCAGCAGAATGACGAACACCGCGATATCGATCCCGGCGGCACGCAGATCACGTGGCGTCGAGAACACATGCCGGGCAAGATCGATCAACAGGAAGAATCCTCCGGCGACGGTGATGAGATTGAGCAACCAGGTGGTCAGTGCGGCGAACAATCCATTGAGTGACGGCATGATGTTCCTCCTTTCAGGTTCGTCGCGATATGGCGCGGCAGCCACCGCCCACCCCACGGATCTGCGTCCGGCGCCCACAGCATTCAGCGGCACCACGATGCGCTGTGCCACCGGCCGCACCACCACTCACGCAGCATGCTCGCCACATCGCCACCGCCATAGCCGGGTTGCCGTGCGTGGGGTGACCAGTAGGAGCCGGCGCTGGTGCCGCCAAACGCCGAACCGGGCTGGTCGGGCGGCGGCAGTTGATACGGATCGCCATCGGCGACCGGTCCATCACCATGCGATCGGGCGTCCATCACGCGTGGCAGGAAATCCTGCGGATCGGCATATTCGGTGGTACACGGGCCGGCCGCCGGTGTCGGCAAGGTACCGAGCCACGATGTCGTGCAGATAAAGGTCGTTGCCGCCCGCCCATCGACACCGCGCAGGCGTAGCGCAAGGCGCAACCGCGGCGGCGATGCATCGGCGAGGTACCCGATGATGCCGTGCAGCAGGCCGACCGGGCTGTCGATCGTGACCGGCGGACCACAGCCGGCAACCGTACTCATCTGGCTGTCGAAGGTCGGCGTGCCGACAACGCATGCCGCGGCGCCGGCCGGCAGATCGACCGGTGCGCACTCCGATCCAGACCATGCGATGTCGGGGAATGCGGCACGGAGACGCGCCAGTGGCCAGATGCGCTGCATCGCAGCCGCCCAACTGAGCTGGTCAGTCCGATATTCGTAGTGCCACCACTCGGGTGAATCGGCACGATCGTCGATGCGATGCCAGCCATGCTGCTCGAGGATGGCCGTGACATCCACCATCCCGATGAACAGTCGCCAGCGTCGCCCCTCGGCCACGCGCCGCCATCCCGCCCCGATGTCGAGATCGATGGCACGCCCCGCCTTATGCCACGAGCGGAAGGCCACCCCGGGGCGGGTCGTATGAAACTCAGGCGCGCGCAGGGCGTCGGCCAGGCGCGCCAGCAGGTCGCGGCCAGTCTGGCGCCAGATCTCGGCGCGAGCCGCCGCAAACTGCGTCGCCGCACCGGCACTCAGCAGCATGCCGGCGGTGGTGCCATGCGCATTGACGACGCCGGGCAGTGCCACGAGGGCCTCGCGCGGGCACGGAGCCGCAGGAAGCTGTGACGCGACAAGGCGATGTTCGACGCGCCGACTGGCCGCGGTCGGCGTCGCACAGCCGATCGTATCGCAGGCTGGCATGGTCGCCGTCACCGTCGGCGGTGGCGCGACCAGCGCGGCGCGAAAGCGCAGCGCCACATCGGCGACACGGCGGTTCTGTGGTGCTGGTGTGCTCCAGGCGATGCTGGCGCGACCATCGACCGCCATCGGATCGTCGGCGATCCAGCCACGCCATCCATCACCACGCCGTGCCCACGCGACGCTGGTGACGCACCGCGCCGGTCGATCATAGGCGTAGGTCACCATCGCATCGCTGATGCTCTGCACGACAAACGTCACCGGGACATCGCAGCGCGTCGTCACCCATTCGGGCGCCAGGACGGGCTGCAGCGTGCCGCCGAGTGGCGCGTAGGGCGTATCGTGTTCACTCCCGATGATGCGCCCCTCGAGCTGCACATGCAACAGATATGGCCGCAGCCCACCATACTCCAGGGTGATGCCCGCTCCATCGTTCTCGATGCTCACCACCACGCCATCAGATGGCGCCAGCGGGTCGCGCCATCCGATGCTGCGGACATCGGCATCGATCGCCGCCACCATCGGACATCCGGCACAGAACCCGACGCCACGCACCTCGATGGCTTCGTGAAAGCGCGGTGCGCCACCCGGTACCGACTGGCTCCATCCAAACGGCTGCGATACCAGCCAGCCCGTCGCCCGGTAGCCGGAGTCGGTCGCGACCGGCCAGACCAGCGTGCTCGCCTGGAAGATCACTCCGATGGCGCCGCAGGCGCAGGCGAGCGCAGCGATGGCAGCAATCACCCCGGTGATCAGGGCTCCCAGCGGCGGCTTCGATCGTGTGTATCGCATCGTACAGCCTCATGCGCTCGTCACGACCCCGCGCGCCGGTGGTGGCGGCGGACGGCGGCGGGGTGGTGGGGGTGGTGCGGCTGGCACAGGCACCATTGCGCGCTGGCGCACTGCTGCCGCGCTGCGGCGCGGGTCGCCGTCGGGCCGCGCGGCTGCGGCGGCGATGACACCCGGCAGCGAGATGCCGCGGTGTGCCAGTGCTCCACGATCATTGGCAATGCGTCGTGCTGGCCAGTTCTGACGGACCAGCGCCCCAATGCGCGCTGATGCCGCGCCGCCCGGCAGCCATGCTTCGCCACCGAGCGCCAGTGCGAAGATTGCCGCGCTCGCCGCAAGTGCGCCGAGTTGCCCCGACACATCATCGGCTGGTGCGCGCGTCGCCGCGCCGAAGCAGGCTGCGCCGACGCCCAGGCAGCCGACCCACACAGTTTGCTGTAGCAGGGTATCGCCCAGGCGCGCCAGCCAGCTCCCAAAGCGTGGCGCAGTCGCCCGATCGATCAGCAGCGCCGCTGCCAGCGGTGCCACGCCGATCAGCAGCGCCAGGACGACGATACGCATCAGGGCGCGGGTGAGCAGAATGCCGACGACGATCAGCAGCGTCAGCGTGGTGAGCTCAAGCCCGATGCTCAGCTCCGCGACCGCCGGGCGCTGCCAGATCAATCGTTCGAGCGACTCGGCTGGCAAGAGCGCCCGATGCACCTCGTTGAGCGCATCGAGTGCCAGCGCGATGAATGATTCGCCGGCATAGATGCCGACGATCGCCGCGCTGCCGTGAAGCGTGAGCGATCGCGCCTCGCGTGCCAGATCGGCGGGGCCATCGACGATGATACGGCCAATGCGCACCAGCAGCAGGAGCGCCACCAGTGCGCCGGCGATCGGCCGGAAGAGCTCCCAGAGCTGCTGGACTGCGGCACCCAGCACGCCGCCGCGATCGAGGAACAGCGTCGGTGGAGTACACAGGATGACTCCCAGCCGGCCGCATGCTGGATCGGGATCAATCAGCGCGAGCAGCGCCGCAAAGATGACCCGCAGCGTCTCGTTGATGCTGGCCAGCATGCCGGCAGCGATGCCCATGCCAGCGTCGAGTACCCAGTTGCCGACGACGAGCTCGCGCTCCAGCCAGATCCAGTCGCCGTCCGCCGCCTGCCACTGCCCGCTCGCGGCCTGGACGGATGTTGGCACACTCAGCATGCTCCCTCCCGCGATCATCATTGCTCCGCACAGCCAGGTCATCAATCGCATCGCTCACCCCGATCTCCACTCGACTCCACCACGGTGACCGCCGGCCGATGTGTGGGGGCAGCAGGATGATCGTGCGCTGACTCCACCGCAGCGCCCGCTGGCGGCTGCAGCGGCCAGCGCCGTAGCAGCGACTCGAGCGTGGCACGCTCGATGTGGTGGCTGCCATCCCAGCATTCCGCGGCGATATAGCCTTCGCGCACCCACAGCAGCATCGTCTCGGGGGTCACCCGGAACAGATGGGCCGCGTCGCGCAACGACAGCCACGCGGCATCATGGCGCAACCGTGCGCTCAGCAGGCTGATCCAGTACGTCTGTGTCTTCATCGGCACTGCTCATCTCCCACAACCACGCGACAAACGTGTCGCGATCGGCTCGCCAGACGCCGTTGCGAACCATCTGGATGCCTGGTAGCGCATCACGACGCAAGAGCGCGTGAAACCATGTCCGGCCCAGAACCGCATGAGCCTCCCGGGACGTGAGGACCTGCGGCAGTCGATCCGCACCGCCTAGCTCGGCGAGCCGGGCGAGTGCGATGCGGGCGCGCACCGAGATTGGATAGGCGCGTCGAGCCATCAAGACCTCCTTCTGTATGAATAACCGCGTGCACTGCATCAGACGTGACGTGTTCAACGGGCTTGTATCCACCTCCGCCGGCAGATGCCTCCGGCGATACCACGGGATGGCATCTGCCAGCCGTGCGTTGCCACCTGCCGGCGCGTCGGCTCGGCAACGATGCGCCCCGCCAGATCCGCGCTGCCGCATGTGCCGGCCGGGCGTTGATCGGCACGCCGAGGCAGCGGCCCCGTGCATGCATACCGCGCGGGCCGTGTCAGACGTGACGCATGCGGCCCGATCATGGCTGCCGCCGGCGGTCGGCACGTCTGGCAACGCGCATCGCGCAACATCCGCCCAATGCGCCGCGCCGCCCACCGGCGAATCCGCGCGGTGACCGTGCCCACCCGGTGCGGCGCGACCCGGATGTACCGATCGACGCGTCGGGCTGACATGCCCCCTGCGCATACATACCGCACGGACCGCATCAGGCGTGATGTACGGATTCTGATCATCCCTACCACCAACGATCAACGATTGATTTCGGCAGAACATCAGATGATTCCCAGCGCGCGTCCCCCATCGGTCATGACGAACAGGATGTTTCCTACGACGCCGAGCACCAGGCTCAGGGCCGACACGCCCAGAAGCGCGAGACTGCGACGTCGCACCAACCGCATGAACGCATCATGGAGCACGCCCTCGAGCATGTGCTGATAGCGTTCGAGCGCGGCATCGGCATCAATGCCGCGCTCCTCGGCGTCCGCCAGGATCGCCGCCGCCTCTGCCAGCGCGTGATGACCGCGCGCACGGGTCAATTCGGCGAGCACCGCAAATCCACGGCGGCGGCTCGACCGTGCCTCGGCCAATGTCGCGGCGACGAGTTCACGCATCGGAGCCAATCCCGGGTGGGCGTGCTCAACGTAGTGCGCCAGGATGTGCAGCGGGGCTTCTCCGCCTGCCAGCGCGACGCGCACGTATCCGATGAATCCCGGCGTCAGGCGGAGCACGCGCTGCTGCGCACCTGGATCACGGCGCACATGCGGCGGCGACAGGTGCCGCCGCGCCACGAGGGCGAGCGCAGCGCCGCCTGCGAGCGACCACGGTTGGGCTGGCGCGAGCAGCGCGGTGGTCAACGCCAGGCCGCTCCACCACAGCACGCGCCGCAGGGGCGAGGCGGCGCAGGCACCCCAGCCCGCCGCGAGCAGCAGCCCGGCAACCGCAATCCCGCCCCAGCACTGTCCAATGCCCACCATATCGATCACCTCCCATGCCCATCGCATGCATCCGTGCTCACATCATCGATCCTGCGCCATCAGCAATCCATGGGCGCCGGAACGCTGGCTGGCGCCGCATGCACCGCTGGCTGGAGCCGGGCAATCACATCGCCACGGCCACATCAGCCGACGCGCCGTACCATTCCGTCGATCAGTCAGTACGTGGCATCCTCGACGCGTGCCATCCAGAACCCCAGCACCGTCGGTGCACACAGCACCACCGCCAGCACCACGCCGATCAGCGCACCGCCCGGGCCGGCATACGCCCGGGCGACGCGCTCGCCCTGTGTCGCCATCAGATACACCACCATCGCCATGCCGGCCATGGTGACCACGATGCCGCTGTAGCGCATCTGGGACAGCTCGGTCACGATGGTGCCACGGCGTCGCTCGGCGGCATACAGCGCAGCACCAGCAGCCTCTATCTGGCGGACGATGCGCGTGTGCGGGGCGTCGATCACCATCGCCAGCGCGCCGAGCAGCGTGCGATGCCGCAGCGACGGCGTGCGCGCCGCGACGAATGCGAGCGCGCCAGCCGGCGTAAGCGACTCGACGGCACTCGCCGGCGCACTCCAGAGCGCACCCAGCACCCGCCATTCGTCCGCCAGCGGTCCGTCCTCGAGATCGGCGGCGATGGCTCGCAGCGCCCGCGCCAGCGTTTGCCCGGCACGGAGCTGGATTCCCAGACGCAAGACCGCACCGGGTAACCGACGATCAATGTCGGCGATGTAGCGTTGCTCGGCCAGCAGCAGGCTCGCCCAGGCCACCAGCGCTGCAGTCGGCCCGGATAGCACCAGCGCGAGCTCAAGGGGCGCCCACTGGCTCGCCAGCACCACCACCAGCACCGCACCGAGCACCATCTGGGCCAGCAGGCGCTCGGCACCGACGACCGCCGGGTGCCAATGACGCAGGCGCCACGCCGGATCGGTGACGCGCTGGTAGCGCCGTGCGACGAGCACGCGGAGCGCCTGGAGCAAGCGGACGCGCTGCATCAGCGCGGCCAGCAGCATGGCCGCCAGCGTGATCCATACAGGCACGCCGTAGACCAGCCACAAGCTCCAGGAATCGACGGTCGGCTCATCAGGCATCGGGCACCTCGGGCTGCGCAGTCGCCTCAAGCGCCAATCGGCGTGCCCGAACCGCTGCAGCGGCGTCCGTTGAGCCGTATCCGGCGCGCCCGAGGTCGTCGAGTGCCGTTTCACGCAAGCGCAGATAGCGCAGCGCCGTCGTCGGCTCGAGGCGGGTCGCATCGCTGGTGTGCCGATCCAGCGTCGCAAGCGCTTCGAGCGCATCGCCGCGCGCCAGCGCACCATCAGCACGCCCAAGGGCCTCATCCACCCGCTCATCGACGGCGACGTGGTGGCGGACTGCGGCTCCCAGCGCTTCCCAGCCACCACCAATCGTGACAATCAGCCCGACGTCCATCGACACCTCATCGATCAGGCGGCGCGCCTCGCTCCAGCGGTGCTGTCGCACCAGCGCCTCAATGCGTTGCCGTGCCGCCGTGGCCATCGAGCGGCAACGCGCCTCGACCATCGGCAGGCGCGCGAGCGCCCGACCAGCGAGCAGGCGCACGACGCCATCACGTCGGATGGACCAGAGATGGCGCAGCAGCACATAGGCACGGCTGGCATCGCCGGCCGCGAGCAGTTGATTGGCCCGCTCGACTGCCGAGTCCACTCGATCCAGCGATGCTCTGGCGGCGGCTGGCGCGGTCATGCGGGCGAGGCGTTCGCGCAGCCCCGCGGGCGTGTGATCCGCTCCGTCATCCCATACCAATTGCCCGTCGACTGCCCGGGCTGCGTGATGCCAGCCCACCGTGCCATCGTCGCGCTGGATCATCGTCACCAGCGGGGTGATGTTTGGCAGCGGGCGGCCCATGGAATCGTAATTGCCGTCGAGCAGCGCCCCCTCGACCAGGACGCGCCGACCGGTTGCGGCAATCATGTCCATCACCAGCACGACATCGAAGGCGGCGCAACCGTCGGCCAGGGCATCATCACGACGCCCCTCATACATGTAGGCCCCGGGCTGCGCGGCGTAGCCGGCGAAGCGCCGTATTGCCTCGGCAGCCGTGCGCGCATGCAGGGTGGTGATCACAGGATGGCCCGAGAGCGCCAGCGCCAGGATCGCTCCGGCCTCGGCGCCACGCGTCTCACCAGGCAACAGGAGGCCGGGCGTCTGACGTAAGGCCTCGCGGGCTGCACGCCCAAATGCGTGGGCATCATGCTGGGTATCCACGAGCTCGCGCGTCCACAGCCCCGTGTTGCGAATGCCGATCTCGAGCGTGTGATCTTCGATGGAGATGATGTGTGGCGAGCCGGGCCATGAATTGGCCAGTGCCTCGAGCAGGCCGGTCTTGCCACTTCCCGTCCGGCCGGCGATCAGCACCGAGCAGCCGGCACGGCAGCATAGCTGCAGCAATGCCGCCGTGGCGCCGTCGAGCGAGCCACGACGCACCAGATCCTCGAGTTGCCAGGCTTCGTCGCGCCCACGACGGATGCAGACCAGCGCCCCATCGTCGTCCGCGATCCGTGGTGCGATGGTGACATGAACGCGCGTACCGTACGCGACGGGTAACGTCTCCTGAGGATGGCTGCCGTCGAGGCGAACACCGAGCATCGTCGCCAGCTGCACGGCACGGCGTCGGACTTCGTCGCCGCTGGCGAATGTTTCGGGGGCGACGACGAAGGGGCAGCCCGATTCCTGGATCAGAATGATCCGCCCATTGATCTTGACTTCGTTTGTGCGCGGATCGTCGAGATAGCGCTGCGCTGGCCCCCAGCCGATGGTATCGGCGAACATCGGCAGCAAGGTCGCCGCAGCATCATCCAGCAGCGCCAGCACGCCACCATCGCGCTGATGCTCGCTGATCGCCGCGCGCAATACCTCGATGACCGCAGCATTCCGTGGGCCAGGTGGCGCAAACGGATCGAGATGACGCCGCCGCTCCGGTTCGGCGAACGCCGCCAGCAGCGCGTCCCGCGCAGCGATGAGCACCTCCGGCCGGTGTTCGGCGCGGCGCGCAGCGATTGCGTCGCCGTGCCACGACTGATGCACCTCGTCGGGCAGGTCCAGGATTGATCGTTGGATAGCCGATGAACTCATGGTTGCTCCTCTCGGATTCACGTCACGATGCATCTGTTCGATCGCGGTGAGGCATCGCGAGGCGCCATTCACTTGCGCTCCGGCACAAGTCGACCAGGACTCGCCGGCCAGGCCGCCGTGCGCCGCCAGCGCGCCCACCAGGGGGAACGTGGCATCGGCAATGGTGGGGTCAGGCCGATGGTCAGACATAGCCGCTCCACCATCTGATGGGTCGCCTGCGCCATCCTGCTGCCGGGATCAACATCGATTGGTGACATATAACGATCGTTGCACTCATCAGCAGTACTGATTTGCCGGACTGCACGGGGTATTCGGCCAATGATGCGCATTGCCGGAAATTGTTGATTCAACAGTGGAGCAACATGCTCAGGCGTCACTGTCGATCCCCGTTCAGGTTCCATCAAAACTAGCAGGCAGCGAGCGCTGAGATCGTGTTCTGGGATGCCCCGCTGCATCACATGAAGCAGATGGGCGACACCGGTCCGCTCTTTACGCCCAGGCGGTGCTGGAACGACGACCCAGCCACCATCGCGCGCCGCAAGAATGGCATACGGTCGCTTCTTGATCTCTGGCCCGGTGTCGATGAGAATGGCACCGTATTCGCCCAGCCCACGTGCCGCCTCAATCAAGGACAGCCATTCGATCCGCTGAAGATCACGGACATCGGCAGTCCCGTCAGCACCGATCAGGAAGTCGATCCCGCTGGGATGCTGGCCAAAGATGAGCCGACGGAGCTGCGCCGGCTCCCAGACCGGCGGCATGCCACAGGCGACGGCATCGCTGGCGTGATCAAGATACGACGGCGCATCCGCCGGAATACGGAACATCGGGACAATTCCTGAATTGGAGAGATCGCCATCAATGACAAGGACCCGGACGCCGCGCCGCGTCAACCCCTCGGCCAGCAGGCTGGTCGTCAGGGTTTTGCCGATCCCCCCCTTGGCTCCCGCGATCGCAATGACTGGACTACCGAGGTGCATGCTGCTCCGGAGACCAAGCTGAGCGGTGATCCAGCGGGCGACCCCCGTGGCGTCCTGCACCGGGCAGATCATGATCCCTGCATCGTGCAAGTCGTGCTGGATGCGCTGAATACCGGGTGACAGGCCCATCAAGACCGTGACGCCATGGCGATTGGCGTCCAGGATCACGCTCCATACGCTTCTGGGGGCATGGTCGTCATGGTCGATGTACGTCGCGTGAAACTGCCGCGACGTGATCATGGCGCTGGCATGCTCCAGCGATGCGACTGCTGTGACGCGTACATCAGCCAGCTTCACCAGTTCGTCGGACAGGCCAGTGAGAGTACTCGCGATGAGTAGATCACGAGTGTGCATCATTCCCTCCAGGATGGTATCCAGATGGCATGCTGATGCGATGGAAGCATCACGGATCACGCTGGGGTGCCGCCTGCCGGGACACATGCTCCCAGTCGATGGCACTCGCTTCAAGGTAGACGGGCAGCGGCTGGTGCAGATCCAGCGGGCCCGTACGCTCCCCCCACCAGGTGACAGCTGCGGCATCGAGCGCCCAGGCTGCCTGGGCCTGATAGGGCGTCATCGCGACATAGACGATGTCGTCGGCGATCTCGAGTACGACGAGCCCATTGAGCAACCGGCAGGCGAACGGTGTACCGACCGGCGGTGCAGCCTCACCACACGGCTGGCCATCGCGGGCAGTGAAGCCGATGTTCACCCGATCACCCGCCGACAGCGGCCCGATGGTCGTGCGGGGAAACGGGAACGGGACATACCCTGGTTGCAGCACGATGCCACCGGCGTAGGCGGGTTGCTCGGGGGCACGTGCAACGATCATCGACGAGCGGAAGAGCTCATCGACGGCGATATCGCGCTGGGCGTAGCGCCCGATGATGTGCATCGGGTCGCCAATGCCCCTCACGGCCTCCGGCCGGTACGTCGGCAATGTGATGGGACGTAGATCGGCAGCGTCGATCATCACGCCGCGGGCGATCGCCCGTGCTGCGACCAGAACCGTCTCACTGCGCAGGCTCTCGCGATAGCCGGCAATCGCCGCCGCGACGGCGATGATGATCCCGGCCGTAAAGAACAGCGTCGCACGATCATGCCAGGCAGCGATTCTGCGCGACCGATTGCGTTGATCATCACTCAACATCGTCGTGCTCCTCAATCCATCACTTCCGCTGCCTCGAGCAACGGCATCCATGGCTCTCCGGTGAATATTCCGCGTAATCGCGGGCTGATGCTGACGCAGACCAGCGGCGCCGAGCCGCTCGTGATACTGCGCCCCGATGGCAGGACGCAGCTCCCGCCGCGCGGCAGGATGGTCCACTCCACGCGTTCGATGAGATCATCGACAGGTTCGTCCAGCACGCTCAGTCCCACGAGATTGGCACGCAACACCGCGCGCCCGAGCGCCTGGGCACGGGTAGCGTCAATCGTCGGCTGGTCTGTAGCAAACCCGCGATACTGCACGGCATGGGCTGATGCCCGCGCCGCATGCTGCAGCGCGGCCTCAACGACCATACGGTCGTGGACACGCTGAGTGAACATTAATCCACCAAACATCATGATTGTGAGCATGGGAAGCATCAACGCAATGATGACGAGCGATTGTCCGTGATGGTGAATTGTGAAGATTTGCCGTCGTTTGGTATACATCTTCATCTTGTGTTTTGACGCAGCCAATCATTGCAGTAATCAGCATTATGACCGGGCATCGCGCTCGACGATACGAATCACTTGAGCACGGAGCGATAGTGCAACAAATGGCTCAATTGGCACCCAAAATGCATCGCGATAGTCAATTCGCACAGTAATCAGGCTATATCGACGACATGGCCGAGCGCTGCATGTAACGGTCACGGTTGCGCGATCAGCACGTGTTCCCACGCCATTGTTCAACACATCAGCAGCAACTGATCTGACGGTGCCGGCTGGACCATCGTCGCCACCGACAAGCGCCGCCTGATGGGCCGCGATGCGCGTCGCCTGGAAGACCACCAGCTGTGTCAGCAGCAACTGCATCGCGCAGACCGTTCCGAGTATGAGGATCAGGAGTACCGGAAGCATCAGTGCCATCTCGACGAGCGCCTGTCCCCGCGATTGCCTTCGTGTCATCGCACACTCCGTGGATCAAACAGGCGAATCGTGATGCGATGCTCATCGATGTCATCGACCTGCCATACCAGCACCGCATCGGGGCGGTTCAGGACATCAATACGCACATGGGTGCGTATAATCACGACTACCGACGTGGCTGGTGTCGCGGTGAGCATGACTGCATCGCGATGCGCCGCTGGTGCCGCTGCCGGCATGAACAGCAGATGTGCCTGGCGGGCCATGGCGGACTCGACCGGCGGCTGGGGTGCGGTGAGTGAGCCGCCGGCGACATAGCGAAAGACACATCCGGGTAGCAGTTCGATGGCGGCACGATCGCGCTCGCGACATCCCGAGCGTCCCGCGCTGTCGGTCATGCCAGCGTTCCATCGTTGTCCATCGCGTTCAACACCGATGAGGCTCCATGCTACGAGCGATGGCTGCTGGGTGTACAGCGATGCAGCCTCACCGACGAGTGGTACGGCATCGACCGCCAGCATCGCGCTGAGATCGAGCACCTCGCCGAGCGGCCAGGCGAAGCGCGTTCCGCTGACGGGGTAGACCGCATCAGTGGCATGGCTGCCACCACTCTGGGGATCCAGCGCCGAGTGCACCACCAGCGTCGTCGTGCGTTCGTCGATCACCGGCAACGGTACCGGGACGATCCGGCTGGTCGCGCTTGCAAGGTTATCGCGAGGGTCGTCACCGGGTGTGCCGGTCGCCACCTGCGCAGTGGTGCTCACCGGGCTGGACGCCCCGCGTTCGAGCTGTGTCTCGACGACCACGGTGAGCTGCCCACCCGCCGCGACGGTGCCGAGCGGCCAACTGACGAGCTGACCCGCGACGGTTCCCGGCGGCGGTGTGGCCGTACGATAGCGCATGGCCGCGGGCAATCGCACGCTGAGGGTGCTCGACTGCGCCGCTGCGCTGCCGGTATTGCGTACGATGACGGTATAGCGCAGCCGGCCAAGCTCAGCCACCGGATCCGGTGCATCGCTGATGGTCACCCGAAGTGCCGGCGCATTCACGGTCGTGAGGAACTCATCCTGGTTGTCGTCCGGATCATCTGCCGGCGAGGTCGTCGTGATCCGCGACGATAGCCACAGCGCGCCCGGCACCGGCGCGACACTCGTGACGCTGACCTGGAGCGTCAGCGTGCGGCTCGCGCCAGGCGTGAGCGTGCCCAGGTTCCAGCGCACCGTCCGTCCGCTGATCGTCGCCTGCGGGCTCGGCGTCGGCGCATCGAGTCCGGTCGGCAGCGTGAGCTCGGCGATGACCCCATCGGCAGCTGCGAGTGCAGCCGCTGGCACCTCCGAATCGGCCAGATTGGTGACCGTTGCCTGATACGTCACGCGCGCTCCGGCTGCGGCCGTCGTGGGGCCAGTCAGCACGATCCGCGCATTGGGGCGCACCACCCGCGTCGTCACGCTGGCAGCATTGTCATCGGGGCGATCACCCGGCGTCGTAGTGCTGATTCGCGCGCCGACCACCTGATCGCCCAGCTGTGTCGCCTGCAACACCAGCTGAATCTGCCCGCTCGTGCCAGCGGCGACGTTGGCAAGATTCCAGCGCAGCGTCGATCCGCTGACGTTCGGCGATGGTGTCGCGGTGACGAAGCGCATGCCGCCCGGAATCGTCAGGGCGATGCTGACCCCGGCAGCGCCGACCGGGCCGGGGCTGACGCCATACGCGAGCACGTAGGTCGTCGTGGTGGTCAGCGCCGTCATCGCGGCACCCTGCATGGTCAGCTGGACATTCGCAGTCGCGGGCAATAATCCCAGATCATGATGCAGCGTTCCGCCGGGTGAGTCGACACGGACGGGAGCAGTGCGCCATCCGGTGGTGGAATCGGCGTCGCTGTCGCGTGCAGGGTCGCCGGCGCCACGCCGTGTCGCCAGGTACGTGGCAGGTGGCATGAACATGACCCGATAGAAGTTGGGCGGCAGGCGGCTGAACAGATACGCCCCGGTGGTGCCGGTCGCACCACGGGCAGCGCCGCCCTGGGGTGCGTACGCGAGCCACTGGCGACAATCCGCCGATGGCACGCTGTCCTGGCAGGCCGATAGCTCTGCGGTGATCTGCGCCACTCCGGCTTCACCGGTGTCCTGCAGGCCATCACCATCAGCATCCAACCAGACACGATCGCCGACATACCCGCTCGCCAGGCTCAGCGGCGCCAGCCCGACATCGAACGACCGATCGACCGTCTCGCGCACAACGCCCGGTATCAGCATCGCTCGGCTGATCTGGTCGGCATCGCTGTCGAGCAGATCGCTGGCGCCACGATCAGGCGACGTGACGAACCAGTCGCGCAGCACGCCGCCAGGTGCGAACTGGGCTGGATCGAGGCGCACACGATACGTGCGGAACGGCTCGACGTAGAAGCGATATTCGCCGCCGACGCCATCCCCATCCGCATCGCCCGTCGTGACGGTCGCCAGCGGCGTGCTGAACGACGTGTCGCTGGCGTGGTAGAGCGAGACGCGAACGCCATCGATGCCGGGCTCGCCAGCGTCCTGCAGGCCATCACCATCGAGATCACGCCACACCCGGTCGCCGAGCGCCGCCCAGGCGCACAGCAGTTCCAGATCACCCAGTCCGCTGACCTTGCTGAACGTCGCACGGCGGCTTTCGTGGTAGATCTCCTCGCGTGCTGTCGCGCTGCCCCGGCCGGCGTCGTACCAGAAGACTCCGGCGCTGTTCGTCCGATAGGGCGTCAATCCGGTCACTGCAATCTCGCCGCCCGGCATGCCGTCGTGCCGCCCGGGAATCCAGGCCAGACCGCCCCACAGCGCCTCGTTGTGGCGCGCGCCGTCGGCACCACCCGGCATGCCGTCATCGCCAGTGGGATCACTGCCCGTCGTCGGCGGCGCCCAGCCGCCGGTCGCCAGCGGCGTGGCGATCATCAGGTCGCCATACCCCCGGGCGGCACTCACCGGCATGCCGGGCGGCCCTGCCATGTCGGCGATGCGATCACGCATGCCGATGAAGAGCATGCCGCGGTCATCAAGGGCCAGATCAGCGACCAGCGGTGCCGGAAACGGGCGCAGGTAGGCGTCGGTGGGAATGGCATCGCGCCAGGCCTGCCACGCCAGGGCGTATGGGCGCTCGCCGGGGATGATGCCGCGTTGTGCGACGTAGTTCACCAACGGCGCCTGGATGAGTGGCTCCCAGCGCTGTGCGGCGAGATTCCAGCGATCGACACGCAACGCCACGTCGGCGCGATCGCCACCACCATCGAACTCGTCGCTGCAGACACCCCCGAGATAGACATACCCGCTGGTGACATGCAGGCCGAACGGCCGGTATGTCGCGCTACCCTGGGTGCTGCATGGACGCAGGGCGGTCACCAGATCGGGCAGCAGCGTCAGCGACGCCTGTGGCTGTGCGGCCCACGAATCGATCCGGTAGACGCGCCGCTGGGCGAGGTTCACGACATAGAGGAAGCGTTCCTGCGCGTCGATATCGAGATCGCCGAGGCCGGTGCGCGATGCCAGCCGCTCGAGTTCGACATCGCCCCGGATGCGATGGATTCCGCCCATCGTCGCACTGAACGGCAGCCGATTGGCATACGCGGTCGCGCTGCCATCGCCAGGCACTGTGGCGGTGCCGGCAATCGTCACGGCGGTCGCCGGCCCGGGAACGACCGCCGGGATCATCACGAAGATGCCGTGGGCGCCGGTGCTCAGGCTGGTGGCGTAGATCGCACCCGGACCACCCGGGCCGAAGCGCGTGAGCCGGCGGCTGAATGCTGCGCTGAACAGTCGCGGCTCACGTGGGGTAGTCATCGCCTGGACGCCATTGGCGCTGGCGGTTGCCGAGGGATTGCCGCCGCTGCTGAAGGCAAGGCCATACACGGCGCCCACCTGCGCCAGCGAGGCGAGGGTGACGTGCCCCGGTTCGCTGCCGGCGGCGTCGGGCTTGCCGTCGCCCAGCGTGATGATCGCCGGATCGCTCCCCGGCGCGTCGCCAGCCAACGGGCCACCACCCGCCTGACCATAGGCCGTGATGTCCCAGGCACTGGCGAAGCAGGCCGCTGCCAGTCGCGGTGCCGCCTCGGCCGGCAATGCCAGATCGGCACCGGCGCGCAGGCAGGCGACGAGACTGGCATGCGATCGGCCTGGCTGATCATGATCGATCTGCGCCATGGTCCTGTCAGCACTCCCCAGCACGCCGACGGCCACGAGCAGCATGAGCATCAGCAGCCGGTTCGTCATCGGGCCTCCAGCCGCCGCGCCACGTGAGTGTGGGCGAGTACCCGCGCCGCAACCTGCTGGCCCATCGCCAGCCCGGCAGTCCCATCGATTGGCCAGTGGACGCCTGCGGCGACGCGGGCGCTGGCGATCTGCCCGGCAACCCACCGAAGGTCGCGGCGCGCTGCTGGCATCAGCGCCCCGAGCACGGCGCTGGCAGCGCCCGCGAGGACTGCATGTGCCGAGGGGTATGCGGGGTGTGCCGGCGTCGTGATGACCGGCCACCAGTGCGGCATGTCGCGCTGCATCCACTGGATCGGACGCAACAGCCGATAGTGATATTTGCTCTCCCAGCAGGCAATGCAGGCATCATGCAGGGCGATGCCAAGGATGGCGAGGGCACGAGCGAGCCTGGTGGCCGGGATATGTGCCGACCCGAGCAGGATGCGACCGACGCGAAACCAGTAGCCGATCACGCCACCGCTCCGTGCGGCGAGGTTCCAGCGCCAGGCGCTCAGCCGCTGCCCGGCGGTCGTGGGCTGGGCCTGCAGGAATGCCGCCCGGATCGATGCAAATGCCATGCTTGACCACGCCGGCGGCGCCTGGGCACGGCAGGTGCTGGCATGCGGCAGCACCTGCGGTTGGACATGCCCCCAGTCGGGTTCCTCGCCGGCCGCGAACAGATGTGGCGTCGGCTGCCATCCATCAGCAGCGGAGGAGCCGTGTGTCTCAAGCGATTCGCGGGGTGCCGCCCGATCCGCGCCATCGGCGTGAAACGGGCTGGGGAGGTGGGCAGTGAGCGCAATGCCGTCGGGCACCGCCGCCATGCCCGGCACGACGGCGAGCGGAAAGAGCGTCGGGAGCAGCTGTGCGACACGCGCATCGAGTGCTGCCACCGGTTGGCCGCGCTCCATGCTGTCGCTGATCGCCACCGCGAGAGCCGCCATGCTGCGGGCCGCGCGTGGCGGCGACGGCTGCGTGCGTGCCAGGCACTGCTCGCCGGCGGCGATCCAGCGCACGACCGCGGCGCGCTGTAGCTCAACGCCGTCTGATCGATGCAGATCCAGCCACATGGCCGGAACGAGCAGGCTGAGTGCCCTGCGTTCGTGATCCATCTCCAATCCCCATAACACAAACGCGGCCAGCCATTGGCTCGCTCGTGAGCTCAATGACTGACCGCAGATCATGAGGTCTGCTACAGATTGTCGCGGCGTCGCCGCGCATGCCACCGGCCCGATCAGGGCAAGGCGGCACCCGCATCCCGGTGGCCAGATGTCACCAGGCTGCGCATCGTCACGAGCGGTGGCACCACCGGGCGTAATCCCGGTCGCGCCACCGCCGGGCCGCTACCGGCTGCGGCCGCGCACACCGCGCAGCAGATGCCGTGTGATCAGGATACCTTGCTTCAGCCGCCGCGTCGGAAACCGCTCGTACACGTACACCAGATGGCTCTGAAGCTGCTCGATGGTGTCACGGGCGACGGCGATCATGTCCGCCGGGGCATACCCGGCGCTCGCCTCGGCGATGACGCCGGGCTCCTCGTCAGCAGGTGTGTCCGGAGCCGCGTGCTCCGGAGGAGGCGGTGAGGACGTTGCATCATCGTGATGATCGCCGGGCCGAGTCGGTCGTTCCATGCTTGTGCCTCGCTCCTTGTCGTGTGGCCAAACATTTCCACCATCGCTCAACGGTGGGCATCATGCACCCCGCCGCGACGCGCGCGCCGCAAATCGAACCTTCGTCTGCTGTCCATCGCGATGTCCTGCCAGTGTACCGCATGATGCGCGCTCCGTAAAGGGGGTTTCGTCATGAGTTTATGCATCCATGTGGCCATAACTCACTAGTACCTATCGGATTCTGCTGGTGCTTGCCGACGCGTTGCCATGCGACCGGGTGCGGTGTGTGGATCGTGGCACAAATGGGCGATGGCCAGCGCGAACCCCATCGGCCGGCTATGCCGCCGTGCTCGCCTGGTTCATGGCATCCGCCGGCACACCACATGCCGGGCTTCGGCTATACTGCGAGCATCGTATCTGATTGGCGAGTACTGTCATGCACCTGCAACAGATCATCGCGGCGCTTGATGCCGCTACCGTCATCAACCCGGCCGACGTGCCCATCACGGCGATCATCAGCGATTCACGCCTCGTCACTCCGGGCGCCCTGTTCGTCGCCGTCGCCGGCGGGGCCACCGACGGCCACCGATTCGTGCCCGATGCCGTCGCCCGCGGGGCTGCCGCGGTCATCTGCCATCAGGCTGATCCGTCCTGGCCGGCCAGCATACCGTACATCGTCGTCGAGCATCCACGCGCCGCCCTGGCGATGGCCGCCGCCGCATTTCATGACATGCCGGCACGACACCTGCGGGTCATTGGCGTCACTGGCACCGATGGAAAAACAACGACATCGACCCTCATTCAGGCCATCTTCGTCGCAGCCGGGTATCGCGTCGGCCTGATTACGACGATCGGTGCGACCATCGACGGCGCATTCAGTGATATTGGAACCCATGTCACCACGCCTGGTGCCGTCGATATCCAACGCTTCCTGCGCCAGATGGTCGATCAAGGAATCGAGATTGCCGTCATTGAAACCACCTCGCATGGGCTCGATCAACGACGCGTATGGGGATGTGGGTATGATACTGCAGTATTGACGAACATTACGCGCGAGCATCTCGACTATCATGGTAGTTATGAAGCGTATCGTGATGCAAAAGCACGGCTATTTCATGCATTGCGCGAAGATCCTGTCAAGAAACCAGATATTCCTAAAATTAGCGTCATCAATCGTGGAGATCCAGCATTTCCAATATTCTTATCGATCGATGCCGATACTCGGATCGATTATGGGATGAGCAGCCAGTCATCGGTATATGCAGATGATCTGACGTATTCCCTCGATTCGACTGAGTTCATGTTGATTTCTCCAATCGGTCAGGTGCGTGTCAACCTTGCATTGATTGGCGAACACAACGTCGCCAATGCACTGGCAGCCGCCGCTGTCGGGATCGCTCATGGCATCGACCTCGATGTGATTGCACGCGGCCTTGGCAGCGTCCTGACCGTTGCGGCACGCATGACGCGTGTTGCACTCCGGGCACCATTCGCCGTCTACGTCGATTACGCACACACGCCGGCGGCGCTCGAGCATGTCTTGCGGACGGCGCGGAAGATCAGCACCGGTCGCGTGATCATCGTCTTCGGGCTGTCAGGCGGGCCACGCGATCCGGGCAAGCGCACGATGATGGGCGAGATTGCCGGTCATCTGGCCGATCTGGTCGTCATCACCGCAGTCGACTGGTACGAGCAGGACGTCGGCGAGATCATGCAGCCTATCATTGCGGGATGCATCGCAGCCGGCCGGGTCGAGGGGCGCGATGTCTGGTGCGAGCGTGATCGTGCCACCGGCATCGGCCGAGGCATCGCGCTGGCTCGTGAGGGCGACGTGGTCATTGTCGCCGGCAAGGGGCACGAGCGTTCACTCGCCATCGCCGGTCGTGAGCATGCATGGGATGAATTCGAGGTCGTCACCCGTGCGGTGACGACGCACTATACTGCAGGGGAGCCACCGGTATGATTCGTCCGGACCGAATTTTTGATCACGCACGCGAGCTGGCTGTAATACCCCATGCGCCCTACTTGTATCGCCCAACCGTGCACCATCTGGTGGCGTTGCTCAATGACCTGGGAATGCAACCACGCAGTGCGCCGAGTGCCGATCCGGAGTTTGGCGTCTATGCCATCGACGACTATGCCCTGTACGTGCACATCCGACGCGGTCGCGCCGCACGCCCGCTGATCGTCGACACGCACCTCGATCATCCCGCATTCGTCCTCGATGGCACGGGCAGTGGCGTGGCCCTCGGCAGCCTGGGCCTCAGTCGCCTGCAGGATCTCACGGCCAGGGCGCCTGTGCCAATCCGGGTCTTCGCTCCGTCAGGCGAGCTGATCGGCACGCGGCAGATCATCCGCCTCGATCGGGCACAACGGCCAATCATCACGCTGGCACCTGATGCACCGGTGCCAGCAGACAGCCATGGCCTCTGGGATGTCACCGACTTCAGTCTTGATGAAACATGGCTGCAGATGCACTCAGCAGACAATATCATCGCGACTGGCGTGCAACTCGCTTCGCTCGAAGCAGTTACAAATGATCCCACCAGATACGCTGATATTGACATCATCTACATATTTACGTTCCTCGAAGAAATCTTTGAGGTGTCAGCAAGTATGATTGCATGTCGAAAGAGAACGCCATTTGGTGAAATCACACCAAATCATCTGATTGTGGTACTTGAAGCGATGGAGGTTATTCCATTGGCGTATCGCCGATCATCAAGCACCAATGATCACTTTAGTGTGGCTGATTTACGTCAAATGCGCATTGATGATGAAACATGGGTGCTCGGACTACGTGAAGAATCTGATTTATTACACTCATTGCGTGAGTCATATGACGCCTTACAGCTACATCTACCACATCCAGACAACGGATTGATGTTGAAAGTCAATGATCTTGACTGCGCATACGGATATTCGTTCGGCACAGAAAATAATGATGCGGAATCGCTGGCACTCGAAGCAGTTCACCGTCTTCGTCTGGTGCATCAGCATACACTCTTCGGAGGAGCATGCAATGGCACCGCATTCTCACATTTTCCGACGAGTAGTCATATTATCACGCTGGCAATCCCGAATCCAGCCAAACACAACATCGGCGCCGATGGTGCAGTCATTCCGGAGCGGGTTCGCGTCCGCGATGTCGTGGCGATGGCACACACACTTGATCACATGATCGGCGCAGCGAGCCATATGGTCATTCCGCCAGCCGCACCGACGCTGACCGGCAGGCTCCGTCGTGACATCTTGCCGCTGACGCCTGGGATCGCACGGCAATTGCGAGCCGAGCGCGGCAGCATCGCCTGGTCGGCACGATGGCGGCTGCGGCACGGACGGTTCTTCGGCGCAGATTCGTTCCAGCAACTCAGCTTCCTTGCGCGGGGCGGCGTAGCGCGAGGCGTCGAGCAACTGTGGCGGCGGTTCGGATGACCGCGGGTCGGGAGCGCGCGCGCGGCTCGCCAGGGGCGCAGGGTTGGCCGCTCAGGATGATTCGCCAGTTGACCGGCGATAGCCCAGCCAGTGGAGCGCCGTGGGATCATCGCGCCACCCTGTACGCACCTTGACCCAGAGATCGAGGTAGATGGCGCACGCCAGATGTCGTTCGATCGATACCCGTGCGGCGCTGCCGATACGCCGGAGCATATTCCCGGCCGAGCCGATCACGATGCCACGTTGGGAGTCCTTCTCGACATAGATCGTCGCACGGATATACCAGCCGCGCTCACGCTCCAGCCACTCCTCAATCTCGATCGCCACGCTGTGCGGTACCTCTTGCTCGGTCAGGCGCAGCACCTGCTCGCGGATCAACTCGGCGACATGTTCGCGATCCGACTGATCCGTCAGTTGGTCCGAGGGATACAGTGGCGGCCCCGACGGGAGCCGCGACGTCAGTTCATCGAGCAGCAGCGTCAGCCCGACGCCATCGCGCGCCGACACGGCGATCTCCATATCCCACGGGCCAAGCTCCCGATAGGCATCGAGATGTACGCCGCCCTGGGGATTCGGCAGATCGACCTTGTTCAGCACCAGAATCCTCGGCGCACGCGTACGGCGCACCAATGCGGCGACATCGGCATCGAGCCGGCGTGGTGGCACGCTGATGTCGACCACCATGCAGACGACATCGGCGTCGGGGATGGTACGCCGCGCCTGCTCCACCATCATCGTGCCCAGGCGCGTGCGCGGCGGATGGATCCCAGGCGTATCGACAAAGACCAACTGGGCATCATTGCGCACCAGCATGCCACGCAGCAGCGATCGTGTCGTCTGCGGCTTCGCCGACACGATCGCCACATGCTGGCCCAGGATCGCATTCAGCAGCGTCGATTTTCCGACATTTGGCCGGCCGACGAGCGCGATGAAGCCAGCACGCCGGATCGTCGTGCCATCAGCAGGCATCACGGCGCGGGTGTCTGGCGCCGACACGGCCAGTGCGACCGCAGCATCGCCGTCATCGGCATCGTCGGGGGCAGCAGCATCAGCCGCCAGTCGGGCGGCCACCTCGGCCGACAGATCCACCGCGTCGTCGATATCGACCATCCAGGGCGCCAGGCGGAGCAGACGCCGTTCCAGCTCAAACACCGCGGCGGCGCCGATCTCGCAGCCCTGGAGGCGGCCGGCGGCATCGAAATCGAGAATCACCGGCTGATCGAGCGGCTGGATCGACGGGTCATCATCGCACAGCGCGATCACGAGACGCTCGGGGGCTGCATCGTAGCGCACCCCCGCATGCTGCAACGCCAGCGCAAGGTCCTCGCGGGAAACGCTCGCATCAAGCTCCAGTTCCAGTCCGATCACCTGGCCATCGTCATCGAGGAGCAATGCGCCGTCGCATTCACCCTCGAGCGCCGTGCTGCCCACTTCGATGTCTGTCATGTACCAGTAGAGCGTCCCGGCCGCCGGGTCGAACGATGTCTGGATCATGGGTACGAGCTCCTCCAGCCCCGCGACCGTGCGCCGGGCACCGCGATACGGGCAATGATCAGTCGGCGACGCGACAGGCACCCGGCGTCGCGATGACCGTCACCTCATCGAATGCCAGTGCGCGCAACAATTGTTCGACCGCACGCTGGGCTTCGTCCGTGGCGCGCTGCATCATCCCCTGCTCGCAGGCGGTCGCCAGGATCGTCGTCTCGGCCTCAAGGCGCGCCTGACGTTCGAGATCCCGATCAGGCCGGGCGAGCAGGCCAGTCTGTCGATCATACACGCGAGTCCGCTCGCTGTCGAGTGACACGCTGAAGACCTCGCTCGGCGGCAATCGCACCGTCACGCTGCGCCCATCAGCGCTGACGATCACATCGTCGGCGGTGAGTGCTGCCAGATCGACCCCGGCGACTGCCTCGCCGCTGGCGATCAGCAGCAACCGCTCGCCCAGCACCAGGTCCAGCACATCGCCGCGTTCGATGCGCGCCTCGATGACGCGCTCCACCGTGTAATGCTGGGTCTCCAGTCGCGCCAGCGCGCGCATCTGGAGCACCATACCGCCGCGATCGATGATCGTCGGTGTCGGCGTGACGACGATCGCCTGCAGCGGTGCCGTCGCGCCATCCACAGCGCGCCTCACCGTGCTGTCGATCCACTGGGCACCGACTGCCAGCACGACCAGCGTGGCGAGCAACGCCCCGAGCATCCCGTAGAGCAATGCCGGAAGACACCAGCCGCCACGCGGTGCCGGCGCCGCCCGATCGTCATCCAACGTCTCTTCCATGCTCCCTCCTCGCGGGCTTCACGCGTGGCGTCGTGCGACATGAATCGCGGCCGCGCCCGATCCGACGCGCCAATAGTGCACGTGCGACCAGCCATTGTCGGCGATGAGTTCGGCGAGCCGCTCGGGTGCGGGAAACCGGCGCGCCGATTGGGGCAGGTAGGTGTAGGCAGTGGGATCAGCCCCCAACGCCCGTGCCACCTGTGGCACCACGATCTCGAAATACCAGCGATGCCCGAGACGAACCAGCGCCTGTTGCGGTCGGGCGACCTCGAGACACGCCAGTACGCCGCCTGGTCTGGTCACGCGCGCCATCTCGGCAAACGCGGCGGCGATGTCGCTGACATTGCGCACCGTGAATCCCGTCGTCACCGCATCGAACCGGGCATCGGCGAACGGCAGCCGCAGGGCATCGCCCGCGACGAACTGGCTGCGCCGATCGACATGGCGCCAGCGGCCCGCATGCATCATCGGCACCGTGAAATCAACCCCGACCACCAGGCCCTGGGGCACCCATGGCGTGAGTAATGCGACAAAATCACCAGTGCCAGTTCCGACATCGAGCACCCGTGCGTCGTGAGGCGGTGCAATCGCCGACACCGCCGCCGCACGCCAGCCACGATCCAGCCCGAAGGTCATCAGACGATTCATCCGGTCGTAGCCGGGTGCAATGCGCGCGAACATCTGCGCGACGTAGCGCGCCTTGTCATCATCGGGAGGCAACACCGACATCCGGCTCACGCTCCATCCTCGCTCATGATCTGCTTCCCTCCATCCAGACGCCGGAATCAGCGTGCCGGATGCATCCCGACATGGTACCACGATGCTGTGCTGCGGCATGGTGTGCACCTGCCGGGTGCGCGACAGGCCCCACCCGGCGGCGCGCGTCGTCGTCGCACCCACCAACGGCGGCGCGCGGCGCGCCGTCACAGCAGCATTGTGGTACGATGGCACGGCATGACCGGAGCAGTCTCGACGTGGAGGATCAACGCATGCGGCTCGTGACATACCGCGACATTGGCCAGGTTCGTATCGGCGCCATCGACGGTGATCAGATCATCGCCCTCGACACCATCGCTCCTGATATGCTCAGCCTCATCGATCGTGGCGAGGAAGGGCTCGCACGTGCCCGCACGGCCTGCGAGCGGCGCGAGCGCACCACGCCACTCGCATCCGTCCAACTGCTTGCACCGATTCCGCGACCGCGACAGAACGTGGTGTGTCTCGGTATGAATTATGTGGCGCATGCGATCGAATCCGATCGAGCACGTGGCCGCGAACCCCGCCTGCCCGAATTCCCGGTGTTCTTCACCAAGGCGGCGCATACCGTCTGCAACCCCGGCGACGAGATCCCGCTTGATCCACGAGTCACCAGCGAGCTTGACTATGAAGTCGAGTTTGCCTTCATCATCGGCCGCGCTGGCAAGAATATCGCCCGTGAAGATGCGCTTGATTACGTCTTCGGCTATACCATCATCAACGACATCTCTGCCCGTGACCTGCAATCGCGCCACCAGCAGTTCTTCAAGGGCAAGAGCCTTGATCGCAGCTGCCCCATGGGACCGATGATCGTCACGGCCGACGAGATTCCCGATCCAGCGCGTCTGGGGATTCGGCTGCGGCTCAACGGCGAGACGCGCCAGGACTCACACACCGGTGACCTGATCTTCGACATCCCGGCGATCATCGCCTATTATTCGCTCGGCACCACGCTCGAGCCCGGCATGCTGTTTGCGACTGGCACGCCAGCTGGTGTGGGGCTCGGTCGCACACCGCCCGAATACCTGCGTCCCGACGACGTGATGGAGGCCGAGATCGACGGCATCGGCGTCCTGAGGAATCGCGTCGTCGCCGCGACGTGACGCCATCCATGCCGTCGGTGGCCTCACCGGCGGCATGCCGTCCGTCAGCTCTGTTCCGAACAAACGTTCACCATCCCCTCCTCTCTCCCACCAGATATGGTATACTTCGGAGTACAAGGAGGGTATGGGTGACCAGACAGTCAGAACAACGACCAGGGATGATCGATATCGTGCGCGAGGGCTACGCCGTCGTCCACCGTCGTCCCTGGATTCTCAGCATCCCGCTCATCCTCAACGCCATCGTCGCCTTTGGCGCCCAGCTCTCGCTGCGCCCGCTCATCGAGGAGCTCGGCGCATTCATCGAGCAGGTGCAGCGCGCCGGGGCATCGCAGGACATGGCAGCCGTTCGCGAGATGCTCGCCGCGTACTCAGCCAGTGACTGGCGTCAGTCGCTCATCGTGATCGGTACCGTCCCGATCGTTCCATTGCGCACGGCCCTCGGAGGCGATGGATCGCCGATGGAGCTCGACTCGGTGGGCGGCGCGATCGCCGCCTTTGGTGCGATCAACGCCAGTCTGCTGGTGGGCGGTGCCATGTACCTGGTGATGATCGTCGCCGGGGTGCTCTCCGCATCGCGCCCGCCGGAAGGCTGGGCGCAGCGCATCGCCGCCGTCGCCGTCGGTCAGCTCGCGGCTGCCGCGCTCATTGGCGTCGCCGGCGTGATCATCGCCATACCGATGCTCATATTGATCAGCCTGCTGATGATGATCAGCCAGCCCCTCGGCGTGCTATTACTCGTGGTACTCACGCTCGCGTTCTTCTGGGTCGGCATCGTGCTCAGTTTCACCAACGAGGTGATCGCGCTCGCGCCACAACAGCCGCTACACGCCATCCGCACCAGCGCGACGATCGTGTGGCGCGCGTTCTGGCCCACCATCGGATTTCTGGCGCTGACCGGTTTCATCATCCCGAGCGGCGCCGGCATCATCTGGGAATGGCTGGCCGGATCGCCAGCCGGTCAACTGATCGCCATCATCGGCGCCGCCTACATCAGCAGCGGGCTCGCGGCTGCACGTATCATCTACGTCGGATTGCATACCACTCCCGACGCCGTCACCACTGCGCTGGCCGCTGTTCGGCCATCGGCCTGACGCGTCAGAAGGAATAGCATCAGCGATGACCACCAACAACTCTCCGTCCACGGCCGATATCTACGATGAGAGCCAGATCCAGGTGCTCGAAGGCATGGAGGCTGTGCGTCGACGCCCGGGCATGTACATCGGCCCGACCGACATCAACGGCTTGCATACGATGGTGCGTGAAGTCGTCGATAACTCGGTCGATGAAGTCATGGCTGGCCGCGCCGGCAGCGTCGCGGTCACGATCCATGTCGACGGATCCGTCACCGTCAGCGATGATGGCCAGGGCATCCCGACCGGTCTGAATGCCAAGCTTGGCATCAGCACCCTCGAGGTGGTGATGACGCGCCTGCACGCCGGCGGCAAGTTCGGCGGCAGTGGCTATAAGGTCTCGTCGGGACTACATGGCGTCGGCGTCTCGGCCGTCAATGCGCTCTCATCCTATTTGCGCGTCGATGTCTATAACGGCCGCGATCGTATGCACTACATGCAGGAGTACCGCGAGGGTATACCCGTCGCTCCGGTCGTTCAGCTCGGCCCGACTGACCGCCAGGGAACAACTACGCGCTTCTTGCCCGATACGACGATCATCCAGACGCTCGACTATAACTTTCGCGTACTTGCTCAGCGCTTTCGTGAAATGGCCTACCTCACGAAAGGCATGCGCTTCGCATTCCACGATGAACGCGATGGCAGCGAGCTTCATTTCTACTTCGAAGGTGGCATCAATTCGTATGTGCGCCACCTCAATAAGGGCAAACCAGTTCTGCACCGCCAACCATTCTATGTCGAGAAGGTTGCCGATGGTGTCGCCGTTGAAGTTGCATTACAATACACCGAGTCGTTCGATACCGATGCGGTCTATTCCTTTGCAAACAACATCAACAATACCGACGGTGGGTCACACGTCAGCGGCTTTCGCACTGCACTGACCCGTGTGATCAACACGCATGCTCGCGCCAAGGGATTGCTCAAGGAGAACGAGGCGAACCTGACCGGTGACGATGTCAGGGAAGGGCTGACGGCGGTGATCAGCGTCAAGCTGAGCGATCCGCAATTCAGCTCGCAGACCAAGGAGAAGCTCGTCAGCCCACATGCCAGCGGTGCCGTGGCCGTAGTGTTCGGCGAGGCGTTTGCCGTCTGGCTCGACGAGAATCCCGCCGAGGCGCGGCGGATCATCGAGAAGACGATCTCGGCAGCACGTACGCGGCTGGCAGTGCAGAAAGTCCGCGAGACGGCGCGCAAGAGCGCGATGGAGGGCTTCTCGTTGCCGGGCAAGCTCGCCGATTGCTCGGACCCGAACCCCGCACACAGCGAGTTGTTCCTGGTCGAGGGCGATAGTGCTGGCGGTAGCGCCAAGCAGGGGCGGGATCGGCGTACCCAGGCGATCCTGCCGCTGCGCGGCAAGATCCTTAACGTCGAGAAGAGCCGGCTCGACCGAATGCTCTCGAATAACGAGGTGCGCTCACTGATCACCGCACTCGGTGCTGGTATCGGTGATCAGATGGATCTGACGAAGCTGCGCTACCATCGCGTCGTGCTGATGACCGACGCTGACGTCGATGGGAGTCACATCCGTACACTGTTGCTGACGTTCTTCTTTCGCTATATGCGTCAAATCATCACTGGCGGGCATCTCTATGTCGCACAACCGCCGCTGTACCGTGTTTCGCATGGCAAGCAGGAGAAATACGTCTTCACCGACCACGAGCGTGATCAGTATATTGCATCATTGCCGGGAGATCATCGTCGGGTGGACATTCAACGCTACAAGGGCCTGGGCGAAATGAACGCCGGGCAATTGTGGGAGACGACGATGAATCCACGAAATCGCTTGCTGCTGCAGGTAACGCTCGATGATGCGGTCCAGGCCGATGAAACATTCACGATGCTGATGGGCGATCTGGTGCCGCCACGTAAACGCTTTATCCAGACTCATGCTCTGGAAGTGCGGAACCTTGATATTTAGTGGTGCGACCAGCACATCAGCGCGCCTCCTGCAGCATCCCGTCGACTTGGTGGATTCCTGTCGTGATGCCAGTCGATATCGAACCTTCGGCGCGCGCGACGGCGGTCGATCCGGTACCAGGCGATACATGGCTCCGAGGACGATAGTGCGTGCGATACCCTGGCGAATCATCTGCCATGCGTGATGCGTACAATACAATGCGATACCGGCATGTACTGCCGCAACCCAGGGGATGGAGACCACCATGAGCAACGCATCTGATCTACCCCCTGCCGAATCACTACACCAGCATACGGCGTCCCGACCACATCGCGGAACCGTCGATCGCCGCGAACTGCTCCTCACTAGCGCTGGCGCTGTCGTCGGTCTGTTGATCATCGGCCTCGTCTGGTTTCTCACCGGCCGCACCGCCGAGCCCGAACTGCCAACTGTCGGTGAACTGCGCCGACCAGCGCCCGAGATCGACCTGCCAGGCCTCGATGGTGGACGCATCCGGCTGGCTGATTACCGTGGCAAGGTGGTCATGGTCAACTTCTGGGCGACGTGGTGCGAGCCTTGCAAAGAAGAGACACCAGCACTCCAGTCTGTGCATCAACAATTGCACGACGAAGGATTAGTGATCATTGGCGTCAATCTTCGCAAGCAGGAGACTGATGATGCGGCAATTCGCGCATTTATCGCCACATACGGTGTAACATATCCGATTGCGCTCGATATTGACGCTGAGGCGGCACGCCTGTTTCAGATCTCACCTGTTCCGACCAGCTACTTCATTGATCCGCGTGGTGACATTCGATTTGTTCGTGTTGGCACGATTACCGCCGATGAAGTCATCGCATTGACACGTGCATTGCAGCGCGAGGTGGTTGATCAATGACCGTCAACATACCAGTATTCGATCGAAGTACGCGGCCAACGGTGTTGATTATCGATGATGATCCTGGATTACGCGATCTTGTGCGAATGACTTGTGAACGTGAACGGTTCACCGTAGTTACTGCTGATGGTGCTGGTGAAGGCATCGAACTGGCGCGAAAACACACGCCCGACATCGTGCTGCTTGACGTCATCATGCCTGATGGTGACGGACGTGATGTCTGCCGGACGATCCGACAATTTTCGCAGGCACCGATATTGATGCTCACAGCGCTCAATGAGCGTGTTGATGTCGTCGAAGGGTTCGAGAGCGGCGCCGACGACTATCTACGCAAGCCGTTCTATCTCGAGGAACTCACCGCGCGCATGCGCGCGCTGCTGCGGCGCATGCCCGCCGCGACGGAGCCACTCGTCGCCGCTGGCCGGCAGATCAGCATCGACCGGCGCCGGCGGTACGTCGTCGTTCGTGGCGCTGAGATCGAGCTGACGCCGACGGAGTATAGCCTGTTGCTGATGCTGGCGGAGCGTGCTGGTGAGGCGGTCGATCACGAGACATTGCGCGCCGGCGTCTGGGGCGGCGGGGGGCAGCGCGATCGTGCTGGTTCGCTCAAGGTCTACATCTGGCATCTACGACAGAAGCTTGAGCGCGATCCGCAGCAACCTACCTGCCTGCTCACCGAGCGCGGGATCGGCTACCGGCTAGCGCCATGAGCCATCCCGTGACGCGCGTCGTCATCAAAGTCGGCACCAATGTGCTGACGGCCGGTACCGACCGATTGCAGCGCCCGCGGATCGTCACGCTCGTGCAGCAGATCGCGGAGGCGCGCGCGCTCGGTATCGACGTGGTGCTGGTCAGCTCGGGGGCCGTCGCAGCGGGGCGGGAGCGTCTCGACTTTCCGCAACGCCGTCGTGACATCCCGCTCAAGCAACTCCTCGCTGCCGTCGGCCAGAGCCGGCTGATGCACCTGTACGAGCAAATCTTCGGTCTCTATGACATCCCGGTGGCACAAACATTGCTGACACGCGATGATCTGCGTGATCGCCATCGCTATCTGAACGCGCGCAACACGTTGCTCGCCTGCCTTTCGCACCATGTGCTCCCGGTGATCAACGAGAACGATGTCGTCGCAGTCAGCGAGATTCGTCTGGGCGATAACGATAACCTGTCAGCCCTGGTCGCCAATCTGGTCGACGCGGAGCTACTGCTGATCCTCTCTGACATCGATGCGCTCTATACGGCTGATCCGCGGCGCGATCCGGGCGCCAGCCGGATCGACGTCGTTCCAACCATCGATCACGCAATCTATGCGCTGGCAGGTGGCAGCAATGTTCGCGGCACCGGCGGCATGGCGACGAAGATCCAGGCCGCCGATCTGGCGACGCGCGGCGGCACGAGCGTGGTGATCGCCGCCGGGGCCGAGCCGCGAGTGATCAATCGGGTCCTGGCCGGCGAACCCCTGGGCACTCGATTCCCTGCGGTCGCGACCCATGTCGAGAGCCGTAAACGCTGGGTATTGGCCGAGACGGTCCTGCCGAGCCGGGTGATCATCGACTCGGGCGCGCTGCGGGCGCTGGTCGATGCCGGGAAGTCGTTGTTGCCGGCGGGTGTGGTATCGGTGCACGGCTCATTCGATCGTGGTCAGACGGTACGCATCTTCGCGGAGGACGGGCGTGAGATCGCCCGTGGACTGACGCAGTATGATGCTGATGACCTTCAGCGCATCCGTGGCGTGCGCTCGCCACAGATCCATGACATTCTCGGCTATGACTTCGGGCCCGAAGTCGTCCATCGCGACGATATGGTGATGCTGTAACTGGTGAATCATGAGGAGAGTGCGGTGATGATCGATCTTGAGGCGATCGGCAGTCGGGCGCGCACGGCAAGCCGTGCGCTGGCGCAGTGTGCTGCCGAACAGAAGAATCATGCGCTGATGCTCATCGCACAGGCACTTGAGATTGAGCATCACATTGAGGCGATCTTGTCGGCCAATGCGGCAGACATTGCTGCGGCGCGCGCGGCAGGCATGGCGCCTGCACTGCTCGATCGCATGCTGCTCGATCGTCGTCGCATCGCCGGTATCGCCGCAGATGTGCGTCAGGTGGCAACGCTCGCAGACCCGGTGGGCGAGGAGTTCGATGCGCGCGAACGGCCGAACGGATTGCGGATTCGCAAGCGCCGGGTGCCGCTCGGCGTGATCGGGGTCATCTACGAGGCGCGGCCCAATGTCACCGTCGACGTCGCGGCACTGTGTCTCAAATCAGGCAACGCAGCCATTCTGCGGGGTGGCAAGGAGATTACACGCTCGTGCGCGGTGCTGACGAGCGTGATTCGTCAGGCATTACACGAGGCGGGCTTGCCTGATGATGCGATCCAGGTGATCGCCGATCCGGATCGCGCATATGTCGAAGGGTTGCTGCGGCTGGATCGTTTCATCGACGTGATCATCCCTCGCGGCGGTGCGGCATTGCATCGGTTCTGCCGCGAACATGCGACGATCCCGGTAATCACTGGCGGAATCGGCGTATGTCATGCCTACGTCGATCCGAGCGCTGATCTATCGCTGGTCGTGCCAATCATTCATAATGCAAAAGTACAGCGGCCGAGCGTATGCAATAGCCTGGATACGCTGCTGATCCACCGGGCGATTGCGGCAGCAGCGCTGCCGCCAATCGCCGATGCGCTCACTGCCAGCGGCGTCGACGTGCGCGCCGATCCAGCAGCGCTGGCCATCCTGGGCGCCGGCGAGCGCAGTCGTGGCCGGGTGACAGCCGCCACCACGGCAGATTTCGGAACCGAATTCATGGCGCTGATCGTCTCAGTTCGTGTCGTCGATTCGCTCGACGAGGCGATCGACCACATCGTTCAGTATGGCTCGGGTCACTCCGAGGCAGTACTCGCCGAGGACGCCGCAGTCATCGATACGTTTGTCGCCGCGGTTGATGCGTCAGCCGTCTTCGTGAATACATCGACGCGCTTCAACGATGGCGCGGAACTGGGGCTGGGAGCCGAGATCGCCGTGAGTACCCAGAAACTGCATGCGCGTGGCCCGATGGCGCTGCAAGAACTCACGACCTTCAAGTGGAT
Source organism: Chloroflexota bacterium (assembly GCA_018969485.1). Lineage (GTDB taxonomy): Bacteria > Chloroflexota > Chloroflexia > Chloroflexales > Roseiflexaceae > CAIQIY01. Next base: position 43,013 of record JAGWYG010000001.1, on the reverse strand, counting down.
CGTCGTCGGGCATGGGCAGGTGCGCGGCTGACGGTGCGCTTCATCCCGCAGGGGCTGTGGCCAGCGCGGCGCCGATGCGCGCGGCAGCGTGCGGATCGCCGAGCAGCACGCTGCCGAGTTGCAGCGCGTGGGCTCCGGCGGCGAGGCAGTGCTGCGCGCTGGCCAGGTCGACGATGCCGCCGGACGCGACCAGCGGTACCTGCACATGCGCAGCCAGATCGGCAAGGCTGGCAAGCAGTAATGGCAGGATTGCCGGGCCGATCAGCCGCCCGTGCATGAATGCACGCCGGCGCGGGCACCAGTGGCTGGCAGCGGGTGCGGCGCAGATCGTCAGCGCATCCGCCCCGGCCTCGACGGCCGCACGTGCGGTGTCGCGTGCACCGTCGTGGATGAAGAGTTTGGCCAGTATCGGCAGCAGGCTCACGCCACGAATCGCACTGATCAGCCTGGCAGCATGCCGTGCATCGCACGGGACCACCACCTCGATGCCGGCGACGCCGGCGAGTCCCTCGAGGGCCCTGGCGATTGCGATGTGGTCGTCGGCGAGCGCCAGAACGACGGGCGTCGGCCACTCGCTCCAGCGACTCAGATGACGGCTCACGACCCAGTCGAACGCGCTGTTTGGCCCGCCGCGCCAGATCAGTCCACTGGGAACTTCGCCGAGATATGTCGCACTCCCCCCGGCGCGTCGTGCGATCGGTCGCGTCACGATCGCACCGATGTGCGTGAACGCTACGCGTTCAGCGTACTCGCTCCCAAATCCGAAGCAGCCTGCGGCGGTCATCACAGGCGTGCGCAGGCTGAGTCCATATGCATTGTCTGGTGCGATGTTTACCATCGTGCGCCTCAGTCATTCAGCGGTGCAGCCGGCTCGATGGAGGCCGTGAGGCCTGTGACACCATATGCGTGGTGGCCGGTAGGCTCGCAGTGCTTCGCTGCATGATCACCCCCGCGCCTTCGCGGGTGATGATCAGCAGCCACGCAATACCACCCCGATCATCTGCTGCCAAGCATCGGGCACGGCAACCTCAGACCGATCAGGCACGAATCTCGCCCGACGTTGACCCACAGCACCAGCGTTGGCATCATTGATGCTGGTCCGCTCTGCTGGTAAACCAGTCGCACGCCTCGAGGTGGTGGATACCGCCTGCGTCGGGCAATCACGTGGCCTGACCGCACGGATATCCCGGGCTGACACCTTGCCTGTGCTACGATCAGCGCTCGACACGGCTGGACGATGACGATTCATGTGCCTGATACCACGCGACCGTCCGCTGTAATCCTTCGGTGAAGCTCAGTGATCGATGGAATCCCAGAATGTTGCACAATTGTTCAATATCCGCATGCGAGTGTCGTATATCACCTGAACGTGCAGCATGATGGATTGGTGTGATTGATTTACCGATTATTCCGTTGATTGATGACACTAAATCGATTAACGTGATCTGCTCACCACCAGCGACATTAAAAACACCAGAAATCGTATCTGGCGCATCAGATGCTAACATATTAGCAAGTATAACGTTTTTAATGTACGTAAAGTCACGAGATTGATTACCATCACCAAAAATGACTGGAGATTCATTTTTGAGCATACATGTAATAAATCGCGGAATAACCGCTGAATACATTGAATATGGATCTTGACCCGGGCCAAACACATTAAAATACCGCAAAGCAATCACTGGTAGGTTATATGATTCTTTCCAAGCCATACAATATCGCTCTGCAGCCAATTTTGAAACAGCATACGGAGATCGCGGTTCAAGTCGCATAGACTCTATTTTTGGCAATGTTGGTGTATCCCCATAGACCGAAGAAGATGATGCGACGATGAATCGGCGTACTGATGCATCCCGGGCAGCAATCAATAGATTCAATGTTCCTGATGCATTAATTTCATGAGTAGTCCATGGATCTCGAATAGATCGCTGAACTGAAGGCAATGCTGCTTGATGAAATACAACATCGACGCGCTCGCACGCTCGTCGGACTGTATCAGCGTTGCGAATATCCCCCTCGATTAAATCGATATCATGTCGAACATCGACCAAACGATCGATATTTCCGGTCATCAAGTTGTCCAACACACGAACTTCATCACCTCGCGCAAGTAGCGCTTTGACGAGATGTGATCCAATGAATCCAGCGCCACCAGTGATCAGTACACGACGTTTCATAAATTTATCTTTCTGGTTATGATATTGATGAAAATATATACTTAAGACTATCATCCAATTGGAATTTGGGTAACCATCCAATTATTCGATTGATTTTTGATATGTCAGGCGATCTACGTTGTATATCTTCAAACATCACAGGGTCAACACCATACGCAACATCATATGAGATAAACTGGATCATCGAGTTGCTCTTTGCGATGTCAATCACACGCTCAGCGAGTGCATGTATCGAAATCTCTTCGGGATTACCGACGTTTATGACCATACCTCGTGCGTCTGGTGTATCAAGCAATCCAATCAATGCAGCGACCGTGTCACGGACATCACAGAACGAACGCGTCTGTCGTCCATCGCCATAGACGTACAGTGGCGCACCAGCGCGGGCTGCTGCGACGAAGCGTGGCAGCACCATGCCGTACTCGCCGCGTTGGCGTGGACCGATGGTATTGAATAGCCGGACGATGACGACAGGAACATCATATTCCCGTGCATACGCCGCAGCGAGGAACTCATCAAGCAGTTTGGCGCACGCATACGACCATCGCCCGACAGTTGGCGCTCCAAAAAGCAGGGTATCATCTTCATGGAATGGCACGCGATCGCCGCGGCCATATACCTCGGACGTACTGGCAAGCAGGACCATACGACGGTGAATCGCAGCAGCACGCAATACACTCATCGCACTCATGATCGTATTTTCAATGGCTTGTGTTGGTGAATTTAATGCCAGTTGTACGCCAACGGTCGCTGCCAGGTGAACTATTCGATCAGCTTGCGCGACCAATGGCGCAACGGTTGCTTCGTGTCGGGCATCACCGATCACCAGGGTGAAGCGTGGATGTGCCGCGAGCATCGCGATATTCTGCCGCGTCCCGGTCGAAAGGTCGTCCAGCACGATGACATCATCACCTACAGCAATGAGCGCCTCGGCGAGCCATGAACCGATGAAGCCCGCGCCCCCGGTGATCAACGTTCGCGTCACCGCGCCACCATCCGTCTCAATCTGCGACTCGGCTCACTCAAATGCCGGTCGTCTGCCGTATTCGGCCAGGCTTGGCGCCACACGGTCGCGTGCCGACAAGATCGGCGTCTGGATGGGCCAGTCGATCGCAAGGTCGGGATCGTCCCATCGCACGCTGCCCTCGGCTGATGGTGTGTAATAGCCAGAACATTTGTACTGTACCTCAACGCCATCGGTCAGCGCCAGGAATCCGTGAGCAAAGCCCACCGGGACGAAGAGTTGCCACATGTTGTCGGCGCTCAGTTCCACAGCTGCCCAGCGGCCATAATGCGGCGAGGATCGGCGCAGATCCACTGCTACGTCGAGGATTCGCCCGGCAGTACAACGGACCAGTTTGTCCATCGGTGCACGCTGGTCCTGGTAGTGCAGGCCGCGGAGTACCCCCTTGCCAGATCGCGAGTGGTTGTCCTGCACAAACGCGCAGCCAATGCCATGATCGACATATCGCTGATGGTGGTAACTCTCGATGAAGAAGCCACGCTCATCGCGAACGTAGTCCGTCTCAACAACCAGGACCTCCGGCAGTTCGGTCCTCACAATCCGAATTCCCATGCAGCGTCCCCTGCCACTGTGCGTCGCTACGTCGGATTGTATCACACCCACCATACCGCCTGCGCCGTGCCGCTGCGCCACCGTCGCCGTCATGGCCGCCGGGGCGACGCAATCGGGCATATGGACACCCTGTGGAAACGTGTGGTCAGACTGTGGAAAACGCGTTGACGGTGTGGATAACTTTTCCACATGGCAGCGCAGCTATCCACATCCCGCGAACGGGATGTGGATAACATACAGCCCTCCGGGCACACCGTGTGGAAAGCGTGGATAGCTATCCACATGTTGTACACTGCCGTTCAGCGCATCAGGATCGCATCAATTCATGCTTATCCACATATCCACCGGCCCTACTACTACGGCGGTTTCTCTCTCCCATTTGAAAGGGAACCGGATGAGACCGTCGCATGTGGAAAACGCCGCGGCGGCGCCACACAGCGCGCTGTGCAGCATTCTGCCGGATCGATCTGCAGCACGTCAGCCACGTCAGCGCCACTGCCCCGCCGCCCCGCCGGATGCCCGCCCGGCCGCAGCGCCCGATAGCCCGCCACGTGGCAGTCCGACGGCCTGAACGCCGCCCACGCCCGCATCACTGGGCAGGTGATTCGGGGTTGCGCCACACCAGCAACGATGCGTGGGCAACGATCGCTGCGTCGTCGATGTAGTCGTACAGGATGCCTTCCGGCACAAACCCGCTGCGAATCTGAGGCGTCAGCGTCGGGTCGTTGACACGCCCGGCCACGACTGCGGCGATGTATGCTTCCACCGAATAGATCGCGGCGTATGCTGTGTATCCCGGAAGCATCCCCCCAGCAACCATGCCCCGCATTCCTAGCTGCCGCACCAGGGTTTTGCGTGTCTCGTAAAGCTGCCGCGCAATACCACGACCGCGGTAGTCGGGGTGCACGCTCATGTCCGCGCCGTAGAGCCATGCGCCCTGCGGGTCGTGCCCGGTGAAGAACCCGGCGCCGATGATGTCATGAAAGGTGTGCGGTCCGAAGACGCGCTCACCAGACACGCGAAAGGTACTGCTCTGCCCGACGACGCGCTGCCCGTCGAGTGCTACATGCTGCCCGGCAGGGAATACACGCAGATGGGCGGCAAAGTGCTCCACGCGCAACCATTCATAGGGTGCAAGCGTCGGGAAGCAGACTTGCTGATGATGGGCGAGTTGCTCCAGGTGCTCTTCTGCCGTCTGGGTGACACGGATCGTTGTAGCATGCTCCATGGTCGTGCCTGCCTCATCGCTGCGCAGCGACATCGCGAATGGCGCCATCGAGGATGGTCAGCCCTTCGGTGAGTTGTTCGCCGGTGATTGAGAGTGGCATGAGCAGGCGAATGCAATTGGTGAACAAACCGGCACGCATGGTAATCAGGCCACGCTGCAGGCATGTCTCGATGATCCGCTGTGTCGTTGCCACATCGGGCGTTCGCTTGACCCGATCGGCGACGATTTCGATAGCAACCATCGCACCCAGGCCGCGTACGTCGCCGACGAATGATACGTCGCGCATCCATTCGTCACCTCGTTGGCGGACGGCTGCGCCGATTGCGCTGGCGCGGGGCATGAGCTCGGGCATCAACTTCAGGACTTCGATGGCAGCAACACATGCCAGCGGGTTGCCGCTGTAGGTGCCACCGATGCCGCCGAGTGGGATGCTATCCATCAGCGCTGCCCGACCGGTCACAGCTGCGAGTGGCATGCCGGCGGCAATGGACTTGGCACTGATCAGCAGATCAGGGGCGACGCCCATTTGTTCCATCGCAAATAGCGTACCTGTTCGCCCAAATCCGCACTGAACTTCGTCAGCGATGAGTACAGCGCCGATTCGATCACATAGTGCGCGAAGCTGCTGCATATATGCAGGAGGTACAGGAATGAAGCCACCTTCTCCCTGAACTGGTTCGATGATGATCGCTGCTACCGTTGAAGCATCGACATGCGTCAAAAACATGCGTTCGAGTTGCGATATGCAGATTGATGCGGCTTCGTCCGAGTTGATCGGCATGCCTTCGATATCTCGCATTTGATATGTGTATGGAAATGGAGCTCGATAGACTTCTGGGGCAAATGGACCAACATGGCGCTTAAATGTTGTTTTAGACGTCAAGCTCAGCGTGAGTAATGTGCGACCATGATATCCACCATCAAATGCGATGATTGCCGGGCGTCCAGTCGCAGCACGAGCGATCTTTATGGCGTTTTCAACAGCTTCAGCGCCACTGTTGGCCAGAATTGTCTTGCGTGGCCCATCAATCGGCGCAAGATGGTTGATTCGCTCACATAGCTCAACATAGGGTTCGTATGTGCCGACAAGCGCCGAGAAGTGCAGCATGCGCGCTGCTTGTGCCTGAATGGCTGTCACTACCTCGGGTGGACAGTGTCCGACGTTCAGTACACCGATTCCTCCGACAAAATCGATGAATGTGTTGCCATCAACATCGGTCACCAGGGCGCCATCGGCATGGTCGACGGCGATCGGGTGGGCTTTGTACAGCCCGGTGGGGGTGGCTGCTTCACGGCGCGCGATGATGGCCCGTGACTGCGGGCCGGGGATCTCGGTGCGCAACACAACGCTACGGGTTTCGGTGACTGCCATAGGTGCCTCCCTCATGAGTCGACATTGACTGAATCATACCACGGACATGCCGGGCGGGTATCGGGTCATTGCGGCCGCGATTGATGCGGGCGCTGCGTCTGGCGTATCCTGGCCGATGTGCCTTGACATCGATGGCGTTGGTGTGCATCGCCGGGACGCGCGGCGCCCACAGGCTGCGCTGGCGGGCGCGTGCGCCGCCCTGGTGGGCATGTGGCTGCCCAGTCATGCGCGGCGCCCACAGGCTGCGCTGGCGGGCGTGGCCTCTGCCGGGGCACGCCTGGGACATCGCGTTGTTGGAGTGGTGCGTGCTGAATGCTCGGCATACCTCCGGACATATCCAGGTCTGTATGCTGGTACGCACGATTCCCATGCTGCTGGCAAACCACCCCTCACCGGATCTGGTTGAGCCCGCGCTGTGCGACCACCTCCCGCCCGATCTGTCCACGCTCCTGGCGCTGCTGTCGCGCAAGACGACGTCCGGTGCGCCTGCGCCACCCCAGGCTGATGCGCGCGTGGTGCCGCAAAGGCCGGCGCGGGCAGCACCTGGTAACCATCTCCGGCGTGCATGCCACGGGCTACGGCGCTGGCATCGTCGACTGGGTGGACGGCTGGTTCGCCGGCCGGCTCGCGCCTGGATGCGCCGCCGCCGTTCGGTACGCAGATGCGCGCCGCCGTCGCACGGTCACCAGCGCGGGGCCGTGTCGCCAGCGTGATCGCCGACAATCTGCGCACTCACACCGTGGCGGGCGCGCGGCTGGTTCGTCGGATGCTGCACGCGTCGTCGGGCCAGTTGTGTCTGTCCTCCACGCCGGCCGATGACCCGGACGCGAATCGGATTGTGTGGCTGTGGCGCATCAGCCGACGCGCAGTCACGCAGAACCATCACCGTGACGCGTGGGATGGGCTGCACGCAGCGTTCGAGCAGCACGTCCGCCGCCTGGCCAGTGCCAGGATAGCATCCTGCGCCACCTTGGCAGTGCCTTCGCGTCGGATGAAGGACACGCTCCCGAGGTGGCGCTTGCCGCATGATCCATGTGGAAGCATTTGGCAGCAGCACAGAGGTCATGGGCAGCCGCGCCCGATGCGGCGCAGCCCGCGACCTCACCGTGATGCCGTCGGTGGGCACGGGCCTTCGTGGCTTCGTGTGAGCCTGGCCGATCGTGAGGGTGGCGCCGGGCCACGCATGCTGCTGCAGCGGTTGCCAATGCGTCCAGGCGGGTCTCACAGCGTGATCGCGCTGCGACCTGGCGTGATGTGGGGTGCGTGCCGGCTCCATGGCCTACCACGCCATGGTAGCAGTTGACACCGATAGCGCCGCTACGGCGAGATTCATTCTCTGGGCGTCAGCGTGCCGCACGCCACACATCGCGGTCACATCCAGCATCCTATGGCACTCGTAGCATCTCCGGAAGATGATCGTGGGGGCTGCGATGCGTTGGCATGATCGTGTGGTGCTGGTCACTGGTGGAGCGCGACGCCTGGGTCGGTCGATCGCGCTGGCGTTCGCCGCCGAAGGTGCAACCGTGATGATCCATACGCATCAATCCGTGGCGGCGGCCGCCGAGATGGTAGCTGAGCTGACGGCCGCGGGTGCGCGCGCCGCGCTGGTGACCGGCGATCTCGCCGACGTCGCAAGCGCCGAGCGGATCGTCGATGCGACGCTGGAGTTTGCCGGAACACTTGATGTCGTCGTCAATAATGCTGGTATCTGGGGCGCAACACCGCTGGGAGAGGTCTCTGTCGAGCAGTGGGATGCGCTGCATCAGACGAATCTGCGCAGCATGTTCTTCGTGGCGCAGCGAGCTGCGCCGGTGCTTCGACAGCGGCAGGGCGCGATCATCAACATCGCCGACGTCGGGGTGTACCGACCGTGGCGTCACTACACGCCGTATCTCGTCAGCAAAGGCGGCGTCGTGACCCTCACCGCCGCGCTTGCACGCGAATTGGCACCCGATGTGCGCGTCAATGGAATTGCGCCCGGACCAGTGCTGCCACCTGACGGCTGGACTGAAGATCGCCAGCATGGCCCGGCCCAGAGCACGCTGCTCAAGCGTTGGGGAACGGCTGACGATGTTGCTGCCGCAGCCCTGTTCCTCGCTGCTGCGCCGTATATCACTGGTGTGATTCTTCCTGTTGACGGCGGACAACATCTGGTCTGAGCCGCTCTGCCATCGGTGATCCGGCGTCATCAGTCATGGTTGCCACGTCGGCACTGGCTACGCCGCCCCCGATGGGTGTGCCCGGCAGCATGCTGATGAGTACGGCCTCGACGACGTCCGCATCGCGCTGGCAGACGGATGTTCCGCTGGTTGGCACTCGTTCCGCATCTCCCGACCGACGGCGCCGCAGGAACGATGCAGTAGCGCATGCATCCTGCACCGGCATCCCGCGCCGCTGCCGAGCCGTTGCCCGACCGGCGTCACGTGCCCGCCAGCGCTCACGGCTGCCGGCGCATCAGCGCGGTGCGTCGGCGGCGAATCAGGTTCACGAGATATGGTGTTCGCCGCTCGGCGAGGTGTTTGGCTGCGGGAGGCGGCGGGGTGATGCTGATCCATCCACGACGAACGGCTGCCAGTAACGCCATCGCCCGATCTGATACCCCAAGCTTGCTCATGATCGATGAGAGATGGTTCTTGACCGTCTGGGTGGTGATCATGAGCTCGCCAGCGATCTGTGCGGTGTTCTGACCACGCGCCAGGCAGTCAAGCACCTCGAGCTCACGTGAGGTGAGACCGCCTGGCTCATGGATGGCGGTGTTGAGGCGGTTGCGGTGGAACAGTTCGGCGACGACTTCGGCGGACTGCGCCAGACTCTCGGCGATCGGGCGATCGCCGCGGGCGACTCGCTCGATAACGTGGTTGACGGTCTCTGGTGACGAGTCGCGCGTCAATATTGCGATGGCGCCGGCGTGCGCTGCGCGAAGCAGCGTGGTGCGGTGCTGGTCGTCGCTGAGCGCGATCCAACGGCACGATGGCGCGGGGATGGACGCCCGGTCGGCTGAGCCGGGCACCGCGTGGGCGACGTCCAGCAGCACCAGATCCACGCGGATCGTCGCCAGCCATTCCACGACCGGCTGTGGCGGCCCGGCTTCCTCGGCAACCCGCAGATGGTCCGTGTGATCGCAATGCCAACGGAAGCCGTGGCGAAACAGGACGTGCGGATCGTAGATGCCAAGCTGGATGTCGCTCGGCGCTCGGGTCGAGATGCGTCTCATCGTCATGCCCCATCATTGCATCGCCACAACGCCGGCCTCATGGCGTTCGGCTGCCACAGATCTACCGCCCAGAGGGCGGAGACGTGATGGGGTCGGGCAGATTCGTGCCGCGCCCTGGCTCCCGTAGACGAGATCCCATGGCCGGCCGATGATGCCGCCGCCCGAGGACGCGAACGATGTGCTGCCGCATGTGCGGGTACCGCAATCCGCAGCACATCGCTGCCACCGTCGGCCTGTGCGTCAGGCCGTCGGCCCCAGGTGCCGGGCCGGATCAGTACGCCCGTGCGAAGACAACCTGCTGCGTCGTCTCGGCTCCGGTGAGCACGCATCGGCCAGCACTCGCCGGCTGATCGAGGGGAATGCAACGAATGGTCGCACGCGTCTCCTCCTGGATGCGTCGCTCATCGTCGGTGGTGCCTGCCCAATAGCAACGGACAAATCCGCGCTCAACACCTTCAACCAGTTCTGCATATGTTCTGGCGTCAAATGTGTGAGCATCGCGGAATGTGAGCGCTCGATCGAACAGGCTCTGCTGGATTTCAACCAACAATGCTTCAATTCGCTCCGTTAATCCACTCTGGCTGACAAACGCCTTACCAGCTCGCCCGGGGATGTCACGACGGGCAATTGCGACAGTATCCTGCTGAACATCGCGCGGGCCAAGCTCAATACGGACGGGAATTCCTTTGAGTTCCCATTCGTTGAATTTGTATCCTGGTGTGAGATTATCTCGATCATCAACGCGAAAACGAAGCTTTCCACGCCACAGCGCAGTAATTCGTTGAACGGCTTCCATAACCGTACTTCGCTCAGTATCATTGCGGTAAATTGGTACCACGACAACCTGTGTCGGTGCAAGTCGTGGCGGTATGATGAGTCCATCATCGTCTGAGTGCGCCATGATCAGTGCGCCGATCAACCGAGTACTCACTCCCCAGCTCGTGGTCCAGGCGTGTTGAATAGTGTTGTTCTGATTCGTGAAGGTGATATCAAACGCACGAGCAAAGTTTTGCCCAAGATTATGCGATGTTCCAGCTTGAAGTGCCCGACCGTCTTGCATCATTGCTTCGATGCAGTAGGAGCGCAACGCCCCGGGGAATTTTTCCTTCTCGGTCTTCAATCCACGAATGACGGGGACCGCCATTTCCTGCTCGACGAAATCGGTATAGACATCATTGAGAATCATCAACGTTTCGTGCTCTGCGTCCGCCTCGGTAGCGTGAACCGTATGGCCTTCCTGCCAGAGAAATTCGGCAGTCCGCAAAAACGGTCGCGTGCGCATTTCCCAGCGCATCACGTTCGCCCACTGGTTGATCAGCACGGGCAGATCGCGCCACGAGCGCACCCATTTGGCATAGAAGTAGCCAATGATCGTTTCAGATGTCGGCCGCACGACGTAGGGCTCGGCCAGTTCCTCGCCTCCTCCGCGCGTCACCTCGACCACTTCCGGGGCAAAGCCCTCGACGTGCTCAGCCTCGCGCATGAGGAAGCTCTTCGGGATGAGCAGCGGAAAGTAGGCGTTCACGTGGCCGGTCGCCTTGATGCGCTCGTCGAGGCCACGCTGGATACCTTCCCAGATCGCATAGCCGGTAGGTTTGAAGACGATGCATCCCCGCACGATCTCCGCGTAATCAGCGAGATCGGCCTGCCGGACGATGTCAAGGTACCACTGAGAATAATCCTGCGCGCGTGGCGTAATTCCTTCTTTGGCCATGAGCCCCTCTCCATGGACATCATCGCGTTGAGTCGTTGGCAGGCAGTATCCCGGATGTCGTCCCGGGCGTCAACTGTGCGGGGAGGGCGCCCCGATCGGCGTCCTGGCATCAGCCTGCCACCGGCGACGCGCCGCCCACGCGTGGTGAGTGCAGCACCCGGCCGCCGTACCCCCTTGGCACGGCAGGCGACATCAGCGGACATTGCGTGAGCGGGGGCAGGCCACATTGCAGGCCGTTGCCGGACGGTGCGCTGATCACGCGCAGCGCGATGCGCCGGCAAGACGCGTGCGACGGGAAGACACGCCTGGAGCTCGCCGCGCCCCATGGGCCCTCCGGCATCGCCGGGCACCCCATGGGACGCGGTGGGCAGCACTGTGTCGGGTGCCGCCCGCATCCGTCAGCGGAAGCGTGGTGCGACCTCGCTGGCGAAGCGCCGCATCATCGCGTGATCGTACGCGACGCGCGGGAAATAGGTGATGATGTAATTGGCACCGGCATCCACCACCGCCTGCACGCGTGCGGCGACTTCGTCGGCGGTTCCGACGACCGCCTGCTGCCGAAGCTGCGCCATCGTCCATCCGTAGGTGGCACGGATGCGCTCAGTCGCCGATTCGGCATCTGCATCGTCATCCAGCAGGACGATATTCATGCTGGTGCTGCGCACGATCTCGTCGTAGTTGCGCCCCAGATCATCGCAGTGGCCCTTGAGAATGGCCAGTTTCTGCCGAATGACGTCGGGGTTCCCGTTGCCAACGTTGCATGCCTGCGCCCAGCGCGCGACGAGGCGCAGCGTGACCTTCTCGCCGCCACCGCCGAGCCAGAGCGGTATGTGTGGCTTCTGGATGCCGCGTGGCTCGTTGATCGGCCCGTCGATGGTATAGTACTTGCCGCGAAACACCGGTCGTTCTTCAGTCCACATCCGCACGATGATCTCGCATGCCTCGCGAAATGCCCGCATCCGGTCGGGAATGTCGGGGAACCCATAGCCGTACGCGCGCCATTCATGCTCGTACCAGCCCGCCCCCAGGCCGCACAGCAACCGCCCCGCGCTCATGACATCGATGGTCGATGCGATTTTTGCCAGTAATGCCGGGTTGCGATACCCGTTGCAGGTCACCATCTGGCCAATCTTGATGCGCTGTGTATCGCGTGCCAGCCCGGCGGTGATCGTCCAGCACTCGAATGTCGTCTCCATCGTGGGAGTCGGCACCGTGTGGAAGTGATCGTAGACCCATACCGAATCGTAGCCGACGTCCTCAGCAGCCCGCGCGACATCGGTCATCGCGGCGTATTGTGCCAGTGGATCGCGGATCTCGACGAGATCCATGCGCCAACCCTGTGGGACGAACGTGCCGAACGTGATGCTCATGACATCTCCCCATTGCTGCGGCTGTTCGCGCCGCAGCATCCGCATACCCTTGCCTGATGAAGCCGCCGGACGTCATGCGACGGCTGGTGTGCGCACGCTGGTGGCGCCGGGACCGACGCCGGGTCCGCCCGTCGGCTGGCGCTCATGCGCTCGGTGGTAGCTCGATCTCGCATGCACCACCGACACACGCCAACTCCTGCGCTGCAGTCGTCAGGTCGTGCTCCTCGTAGCGCCAGACCTTGCTGAAATCAATCTCGGGGAACTCAGCCGCCAGCCGCTCGTACTCGTCGCGCTCGATCTCGACATATGGCATCTGCGCGTACTGGGCGTCGAACGAAGGCAGGAACGAGAGTCCACCGATCTGATCGCGATGCTCCCAGACCCATTTCATCAGATCCAGGACCTCGTCGGGGCGGTAGGTGATGGTGCACGACGGGTTGTGATCGGTCCAGTGCAGCTTGTTCTGGAGCCAGTAGTCGCATTGCTCGACTGCGCTGCGCTGGTTGCGCGTGACAGACCCCTCGGGCGAGCGCATCGGGAAATGGACGACCCAGGTGACGGCGTCCTCGCGCGTCTGGCCATTCTCGGGATCCATCGGCACGCCGGCGTCGCGCAGCACCTTGAACAGCGGCGAGTGCGTCGCGACCCGGACATTGCGGATGTAGTAGGGTGCCCAGCGCGCGTGCAGCCCCGACGAGCAGTTCAATAGCTGTGATGAGTTGCCGCTCGGCTTCACACAGGTGATGGCGGCTGACGCGGTGATGCCCAGCGCTGTGGACGTCTCGACATTCACCTGCGTGGCAATAGCGCGCAAATGTGCTTTGATCGCAGCATCCTGAGCGATGGGGCTGTCCATCTGGCCAGTGATGTCGACGCCCAGCAGTCGCTCTTCCTCGCAGTTCTGCTGCCAGATCGGGCGTAATCCGGGGAAGTGCGTCGCCAGCGACTGGATCGATCCGATGATCGTCGCAACCTCGACTTTTTCGCGCAGCGTCTCGAACGTGTCATCAGAGCGCGCGACCGCAGCGCTCAGGTTGCAGAACTGCCAGGGGCGCAGGTTGATCTCGCCGCAGGGATTGGTGCCGAACTCGGCGTTGCGCCGTCGCGCCGGCTTGAGCGCGTTGGCGGCCTCGCGGTTGAAGATCCCCGGCTCGCCACGTCCCGAATCGACCATCTCCATGAACTGATGCACGAATTCAGGCTGGCTGAAGCCGCCGCGCGGCCACACCGCGGAATTGTTGGCGTTCCAGCGCTGGCTGTTGTCGCGCTCGAAGTCGCCGGATTTGGCCATGCGCATCTCGTCATCGTCATAGTCGAACAACGAGATCATCGCCGTGCGCCGCACGCCACCCGAGACGGCAGCATTGCCGACGGCGCACATCATATCGTGCGCGTCGATCGGCCGCAGGAAGCTGCCTTGCCGCGCCAGGACGCGGTTGCGGACGAAATCGAGCATGGCGCGGAAGGGTTCGGGCCCCGAGGCGCGACCGCCTTTCGTGAACAGGGGTGCCCCTGCCGGCCGAAGCTGCGAGAGATCGAAGCGCACGTCGCCACCATCGAACCAGGTCTGCAGCCCAATGCGTAGCGCATCGGCCCAACCCTCGGCCGAATCATCGACGGTGACGTGCAAGGGGGTAGCCCCCGTCTGGCGGCGCACGCGTGGGAAATTTTCGACGTAGCGATGTTCGACGGAGAAACCGACGCCACAGCCGGCCATCGAGATGATCAACGCCTCGACGAACGAATCGATGCTTTCGACGGGTTGATACGAGCAGTTGTAGATTGCAACCGCGTTGCGCCGCGCCGCCGGGCCGGCCATCGCCAGCAGCCGCATCGAGGGCATTGCACGCATCTCGAGGATGGCGCGCCGGATGCGATCGTAGACGCTGCTGCTCAGACGGCTGCCCGCAAGATCGTAGAGATAGTCGACGGCACGATCGACGGTCTCGATCCAGGTCTCGCGACGGCCGAGCGTGTAGTTGAACCGGGCATATTTGTCGAAGAACTGGAATTGCTGGATGGGCGTCGGAAAGTATTGCCGCGAATCATCGAAGGCTGCCCGGACGTGATCAGGGATTGGGCGACGCTCACGGGCGCGGGCGCGCTCGGCACGGTACAGGATGTATCGCTTGGCGGCCTCGAATTCGCCGGCGGCCTGCAGCACCATCTCGACGATGTCCTGGACTTCCTCGACGGTCGGTGCACGCTGTGTCGATTTGGCTGCGATGATGTTCACGACCCGCGCGCCGAGCTCATCGACGGCTGTCGCCGGCGTGCGGTCGAAGCTGGCAAAACATCGCGTGAGCGCACGCTCGATACGGCTGCTGTCGAACGGCACGACCCGGCCATCACGCTTGACGATCGTCGCCGGCACGACGATGTCGCCAACGACTACTTCATCCGTCGCGCTCGATCCATTCGTGACTGCTGTCATCGCGGATGCTCCTCCCTCCCGCATTCCGGAATTCATCGCCTGATCGCGAATGCGATCGGCATCGTGAGACAATAAACTTTACATAGCGCGGCGAGCGGCTCGGCATTGCCGTGCCACGTCGTCGTCTGTCGTGTCAGAAATGACTTCCCCGGGACGTGCCTGGTGCAGCGTGGTGGCGGGTGCGGCGGGCGGCCACACGCGCGTCACGGAGGATAGTGCGCCCCCGCGCCCCGATCGTTCAGGACGGAACGATGCCGCAGAGTCCCCGCCATGCTGGCCACGGTCTGCCAGCGTCCATCAGGTTATCCACAGGCGTTCTCCGCATCCCGATGCGCTCGTCGCGTGTTTTCCACAAATTGTCCAGATATAGTATCTCGGCCGGCTGTACAATACTACATGTAGTGATCGATGGCCATAGTATACTCCTTAATACGCGCCGAGTCAACTGCCTGCAGCACAGGGATGCGCGACGGATGGCAGAGCGCAGGTCAGGGAGTCAGGCATTGCCATGCCATCGATGCAGATCGCCGCGACCGGTGTTGTAAGAAATACGCGCTGACGAGTTTCGCGACATCGCCAAACTGGCTGAGACGCTGCCGGCGCAGGGCGGGCCAACGTCGCGATGATGCGCACCGCGCCGACCGCTGGCGGCGTGCCGTCATGCCGCCTTGCTCCGGCGTGACAGCGGTGCGATCGAGCCGGACACGCACCGTTGTGGGCGTTCACGGGTCACCGCGCTGCAGCGGCAGGTGAATGCGCGCGGGTGGCGTCTGGGATCCTGGCGACGCCTCGCGCCAGTCGAGCTCGTCGCGGGTCGTCGCGCACCGGGCGTTCATCAGGTCTTCAGCATGGTCATTGGCGGCGATCGAGATCGCGACCGTGGCGCCGTTCTCGACCCAATCGTGCCATGACAGCCAGTAGATCGTCTGCGGATAGCTGGTCGCGATCAGGTCGAGCAGGTGACGATAGTCATAATCGCCGTCCTGTGGTCCCATCCAGGGCAGGCCTGGACCGAACTCGCCGAGCGCTACGGGTTTGCCAAGCGCGATCAGCCGATCGTAGTCGAAGGGTTGCAGGGTGCCGTCGTAGACTGATTGCGCCACAATGTCGACGACGTCCGCGCCGGGGTAGTATGCATCGGCGGCGGGCAGGGATGGCTCGGCCCCGGCGGCCGAGTAGACCCACAGCAGATTGTCGAGGCTGCGATGCTCGCTGAAGTACTGGAACATGTGACGCCAGAGGGCACGATAGGGCGCGGGATCGCCAGAATGGGTGCCAGATCCCCACCAGAACCAGTTCCCATTCATCTCGTGGAGCGGCCGCCATAGTACGATCACGCCGGCATCGCGCAGTTCGTCCAGCGCATCGGCGACTGCATCAAGCTGGATCATCCACGCCTGGTGTGCCGATGACGATGGGTCGAGCAGTTCGCCAAGGTTCGCCTGCCGCAGATCCCAGGCATCACCGCCGGTCCAGGGGTTGATGGCGCTCCACGAGATGGTGATCAGCCCGCCGGCACGCCAGTGTTCGAGCAGTGGCGGATGCGATGCGGCGTAGTCGTGGTGATCATCGTCGAAATCATAGTAGTCCAGCCCGACCAGCGCGGGAGCGCGGCCGGTGGTACGTTGCAGGCCTGCGATCAGTCGATCATATTCGGTCAGCACGATCTCGCCAGAGCCGATGTTCTGACCGACGATGACGCCACATCCGGCGCGTGGCACCTGGAGTGCCGCGAGCACGCGTCGGGCATCGACGGAGGCGCGGTGATTCGCCGGAGTTGCCAGCGGTTGTATGACGCTGCCATCGCGCCAGGTGTGTACTGTGGTGTCGCGTGGTTCGGCCGGCGGCGTGGTACATGCGGCAGCGATGATCAGCCAGAGGCTGGCGAGTAACATGCTGAGGCGGTGCATCCTGATGCGCTCCCCGATCGATGATGACGCGCTCGGTGTCTGTGTGATGGGCGCTGCGTCCATCCTGCGCATGGGCAGCAATGGCCAAGCGGGGTAGCATCAGCGCCTGCCGGCGCCACGCGTGCCCCGGATTGGTCTTCAGCATAACACATCCCGATGAGCAGTGCGGTGGCTCGGCACCGGGCTCCGGGCCGACGCGGTGTCGCACGGATCACCGCGCCGGCGTGCTGCGCACGGGGGATACCGCCGGGCATGAAGCGGGACGCGCTGGGTGCCTGACTGCCCATGGCGCCATCTCGGCCGGCGTGCGGCGCTGATGCACCGCGGCACCTCAGGGAACAGCACGATATGTACTACAATGATACGGAGATGCAGAACACCGCATGTCCCGCCATCATCGCGACGACTGAAGGATCATGACGTCATGCCTACAACATCGCTGCGCGCGTTACTCCATCTGCGGATGCTGGTCGGTTTTCTGGGCGAGCGCCCGCAGTACGCCTGGTGGTCCAGCGCGTACCTGGCGCCGGCCAACCATCACGCGCTCACGCCGGCGTTTGGGGCGCGCTGGTCCATCGAGCAGTACCGCGGCGTCATCGAGGCGGCGCGCCGGGTTCACGATGCGCGCGTGCCAGCCGATGCCCAGCATCTGTTTCACGTGAGCGAGACCATCGAGCACGAGTTGTTCACCCTGATGACCGGCACAGCGCCGGCAGTCACGCCCCCGACGTCGACAGGAACTGCGCTCGAGATGCTGCGCACCATCGCCGATCCGCTGATCCTTCCCGTCGATGGCCCGACGATCGTCGGGCCTGCTGCCGAGTTGCTCGACGGCCGCATCGTCCCGGCGATGGCGGCGCACTATGCCGCTGCGTTTGCGCATGGTGGCCGGAGCTTCCCGTACCTCACCCTCGAGCGCCGCCGCCGCTGGCGCTGATGGTGCTCAGGGGGGCGGCTCACCCGACCAGCCCGCCAGCAATGCGATGGCCGCCTGCTGGACTGCGGCGCGCTCGGCGACATCGAGGTGACGGAGCCCCAGCACTGCTGGCCCGAAGCGCGGGTTGGCGCGCAGTCGCGCCTCATGGGCGATGAGAAAGTTCCAATAGAGCACGTTGAACGGGCAGGCGTCCGGGCCATGGCGTATGCGCGGGTTGAAGCGGCACCCGGCGCAATAGTCGCTCATGCGGTCGATATAGGCCGCCGAAGCGATGTACGGCTTGGTCGCCACGCCGCCGCCATCGGCATTGAGCCCCATGCCGAAGACGTTTGGAACCATCACCCAGTCGTAGGCGTCGACGAAGCTCGCGAGGAACCAGTCGTTGACGTGTGCGGGCGTGATGCCAGCGAGCATGCACAGATTGCTGAGGATCATCAGGCGTTCGATGTGGTGTGCGTAGCCGGTCTGGTGTACGCGCTGCACCACGGTAGCGACACAATGCATGTCGCTGGAGCCATGCCAGAAGAACGCCGGCAGGGATCGGTGTGCGCCCCAGGCGTTGGCCGTGACCAGGTGCTCACCGATGCGCCAGTATTGCCAGTACATGTATTCGCGCCAGCCGAGGATCTGCCGCACGAATCCCTCGACTGCGTTGAGTGGTGCGTCGCCGACATGATAGGCGCGCTCGGCGGCCCGGATGACCTCGAGTGGTTCGAGCAGGCCGATGTTCAGCGCGGGCGACAGCACGGAGTGGAATAGCACGCCATCGTCGGCGCGCATCGCATCTTCGTAGTCGCCGAACCGGGACAGCCGCCCGGCGATGAAGCCCGCCAGCGCCCGCCTGGCATCATCGTGGGTCACTGGTAGATCGAAGCCGGCGGCATCGCCGACGCCGGCGCGCTGCTGCACCTCATCGATCGTCGCCAGGGTGATGCTGTCGGGCGCGAATTGCTGCGCTGGCGGCACGCCGACCGTGCGCGGCAACGGCCGACGGTTGGCGGCATCGTAATTCCACTGCCCGCCGAGCGGCGCGCCGGCATCGTCGAGCAGCACGCCGAAGTGACGTCGCATCGCCCGATAGAAGGTCTCGAGCACGACGCGACGCGTGATGGGCGTGCCGGGGAGCGGGTCATGCTGGCCACACAGCAGCTGGGTGTTGGGCAGCAGTTCAAGCGGCAGGTCGTGGGCGAGCGCGTGTTGCAGCGCGCGCGTCCCGCGCTCGGCCGCCGCCATCGCGATCATCCGATCGGCCCCATGCTCGGCCAGATGCTCGCGCACGGCGGTGGCAAAATCGGGGGCGCGGCGCAGATCGACGCGGTAGCCGGCTGCGCGCAGCGCGGCAGCGTAATGGCGCATTGCACTGAGGATCAGCACCAGCTTGCGGCGATGGTACCGTTGCTGCGCCAGGCGCGCCTCGCTCTCGACCAGCAGCACCGTCACGGCCGCACGGCCCACCCGGGCCTCGGCGGCCAGCAGCGCCGGATGGCGCACCAGCAGTTGGTCGCCCAGGATCCACACCGAGACTGTCGTCACCATCGCTCCACTCCCTGCC
Organism: Chloroflexota bacterium; assembly: GCA_018969485.1. Classification (GTDB taxonomy): domain Bacteria; phylum Chloroflexota; class Chloroflexia; order Chloroflexales; family Roseiflexaceae; genus CAIQIY01. The sequence continues at coordinate 23,526 of JAGWYG010000001.1, read as the reverse complement.
GGTCGGCGGGCACGCCGCCGACAGATGACAGCGCACGCAGTTCACGCTACAATTCGCATGGAACGCCAACCGGACTTGTGAAGTGAGCATACCATGGCAACCCACGAGGAACGACAGAGCTTTGCCCCCGACTTCGATCGCTCGATGCCGCCATATCTCTGGTGGAACGGCACGCTCGTGCCGTGGCAGCAGGCGACCATTCATCTCACCGCCAGCTTCTGGACTGGCGTCACCGCGATCTTCGAGGGCATCATGTCGTACTGGAACGCTGATGCCGGCGAGCTGTACATCTGGCAGCTCGAGGCGCACCTGCAGCGGCTGCTGCGCTCGCAGAAGCTGATGCGCCAGGAGTCGCCCTACACGGTTGCCCAGCTCACGACGGCCATTCAGGAGCTGATCCAGGCGCTTGATGTCCGCGAGGATACCTACATCTTCCCATTCTGCTACCCGCAGGGTGGCGGCAACTTCGAGAGCAGCACCGGGCCCGGGCTGCAGCCCGTCGAGATTGCCATCACCGCCCGCCCCAACCCGTCGCATCTCGGCAAAGGCTGGGTTCGCAGCGCGTGCGTCTCGTCGTATACCCGCATCTCCGACAATGTGATGCCGCCACGGGTGAAGAACATCGCCAACTATCGCAACTCCAATCTGGCGATGGCCGAGGCGCGTATCGATGGCTACGATACGGCCCTGATCCTGAACCCCGCCGGCAAGGTCGCCGAAGGTCCGGGTTCGTGCGTCATCCTGGTGCGCGACGGAGTCATTGTGACGCCCAGCACCACCGATTCGATTCTCGAGAGCATCAGTCGCTTCTCGATCCTCGAGCTGGCGCGTCGCGAGCTCGGCCTCGAGGTGGTCGAGCGGCCGGTCGATCGCACCGAGCTGTACATTGCCGACGAGATCTTCATGGTCGGCACGGCCGCCGAGATCCTCACCATCACCAGCGTCGACCGCTACGTGGTCGGGGATGGACAGATCGGGCCGGTCACCCGCGCGGTGGAAGCGGCGTTTCATCGGGTGGTGCGCGGCCACGATCCGCGCTACGCTCACTGGTCGACGCCGGCCGGGCTGGCGGGCCGCTGAATCACCGCACCCCACCGCGCCGGCGCGGTGGGGTGCGCCGGCCGTCGCTCAGCTGCGCCGCAGCGTCAGGATGGCCGGTACCCGATCGATCATCCAGAACGACAACAGCAATCCGATGATCGAGGCGCTGAGGGTCCAGGCGGCAACGATCCATACGGCACTCAGCCACCAGCCGACGACGATGAAATACAGCGCGCGCAGCAGGAATGGGTGCTGCGTCGGTGCGCGCTCGTAGACGCCCCCCGGCGTCACGATGACCTCGCGGGCGCCGGCGCGCAGCGTCGTGACCTGCGGCAGCCGTTCGAGCATCCAGAGGCCCAGCGGCAGGCCGATGACGGTGACCGACAGCACCCAGCCGATGGCTGCCCAGATTGCACTGAACCACAGGCCAAACAGGACAAAATACACCAGACGCAACGCCCAGTGCGGTTCGTTTGAACGAAGCACGGTATAGCTGTTTGAGGCGGGCATGGTTTCATCTCCTCTATCGTTGCCACCGAAGGATCGTCGTCGTCACATGGACCACCATTACGACGTGACCGGCGGGATGGCGGTTGCACGAGGAGCGCGGCGCAGGTACCACAGCACCGAAAGCATCAGACCGATTGCCACAAAGCCGAAGGCGGCGGTATAGGCCGCGGGCGGATAGCGCCCGGCGGCATCGCGCGGAAAGAGCGCGACGATGACGCCCATCCACCACTGCAGCAGCGCCGCTCCGCCGAAGCCGAACATATTCAGCGCCGTGGCCGCACGACCGCGCAGTTGCTCGGGAAACTCACGGCGGATCTGTGCCAGCAGGACCAGATTGAACGCACCGGCATAGCCAAAGATGGCGAAGAGCACGCCGACCAGCGCCTGCGGTAGCTGGGCGCCCCACCACGCCAGCACGGCCAGCGCCATCGCCGCCGCCGGGCTGACGATCACGACCATGCGCTCGATGCCGAATCGGTCGCTGAGGTATCCGCTGGTCAGGTACCCGCCAGCGATGCCGCCGCTCAGCGCGAGCAGCAGATTGCCGACGGCGAGCGGCGTGAGGCGCAGGACATCGAACAGGAATGGTCCGCCCCAGAGCGTCTGGACTGCCAGCATCGAGCCGATCAGGAAGAAGTTGATCGGCACCAGGCGCCACAGGATCGGCTGGCGGAAGATTCGCGCGAAGCCGCCGTCGGGCGGCGCGCCGGCCGCGCGCATCGGGTCCGGTGCACCGGGCGGCGCGTTGCGCGCCAGCAGCAGGATCGCCAGCGCGCTCAGCGCGATCGCCGCCGCCCCCCAAGCAAACACGCTGCGCCAGCCGATCTGGGCATTGACCCAGGCCAGGGGCGTGGCTGCGAGCAATCCGCCGCTCGCCCCCAGGCCCACCATGATGCTGGTGATCGTTGCCTGACGCTCCGGGCGAAACCAGACGCCGAAGGTTTTGATGGCGCTCATCAGGCCACTGCCCATGCCGATGCCGATCAGCGTCCGCCCCAGCGCCACGGCGAAGAACGAGTCTGCCATCGCGAAGACCAGCGCGCCGCCGACGGCGACGAGCATCAGGCTGGCCGACGTGACGCGTGGGCCGATGCGGTCGAGCGCTGCGCCGATCGGGAGCTGCATCGCGGCAAATCCCACGTAGAACAGGCTGGTCATGAATCCGAGATCGGCGGCGGTGAGCAATAACTCACGCGACAGGTCGTCGGCGATGACGGCATTGGTGGCACGGAAGAAGTTCGAGAGGAAGTAGGCACAGGCGAAGACGACGAAGACGGTGATGCGAGCGGTCATGATTCCTCGTGCGATTGGGCGACGATCGTGCGAAGCGTCGCGATGAGTCGTGCGCGCGCGGCGGCGTCGAGGCCGCGGGCGGCGGCGGCCTGGCCGAGCTGTTGCCAGGCCGGGGCGTCGCGCTGCTGCCAGACGATGCCCAGCCGCTCGAGCAGCAGCCCGGCCTCGGGGGCGGCGGTGGCGATCAGATGGACGGCGGTGTGCTCATCGATCGTGCCGAGGGCGCCGACGGTGCTCGCGGGAGCGGCGATGTGTGGTGTGGTGATCGGCGCGCGCAGCACTGCCGCCATCGTGCCGCCGAACAGCGCTGCCCGTTCGGCCGCATCCCACGGCTGGGCGTCGAGATCGGCCAGGAATGGGCGGAAGTCAGGTTCGCGCTGGGTGCGCGGGTAGAGCCGCAGCGGGTAATCCGAGGCGTAGGCCAGTTTGTGGAGCACGCCACTGGCGCGTGCGACGGCACAGATTGCCGCCGTCGGATAGAGCAGCGGCGAGGCAGCGGTATCATACCAGACGTTGCGCAATGCCTGGCGCACCGCCGGCACGATCTCGTGCATGAACAGCCCGCCCCCCCAATGTGCCAGCAGGAAGCGTACCTCCGGGAACCGGCGGGCGAGCTCGTAGCAGGCTTCGGGAGCGAGCGTGCTCTTGCCTGGATACGCCGGGCCGACGGTCGCGTTGACGTGCAGACAGATCGGCAGATCGGCCCGGCCGCATGCCTCGACGAACCGCAGCCAGCGGGGATCGTCGAGCGCGAACCCCTGGGCGTAGGGGTTGAGTTCGCCGACGCCGCGCATGCCAGCCGCCACGCAGCGGCGGACATCGTCGATCGCTGCCGCGCCCGCCAGCGGTTGTGCGGCAGCGAAGCCGATCAGGCGCCCGGGTGACAGCGCCATCGCCTGCAGGATCGCATCGTTGTGTGCCTGCGCCGTCGCCTGCCGCTGCGGATAGATGCCCTGGATGACGACCTGATCGATGCCCGCGGCGTCCATGTCGGCGAGCAGGCGGGCAGCATCGGCATACCCCTGGGGCGCCGGGCGGCCGGCCCGATCGCCGAGCAGCAGCGCCCAGTACGGCTCGTCGGCGGCCAGCGCGGCGCGCGCGGCTGGCGGCAGGTAGTGCACATGCGCATCGATCCGCGGTGTGTTTGTCTCCATGGCACGAGTATAGCACTCCGCGGCGAGGTTCCCCGCGATGCTGCCGGCAGGCCGGCATGCGTCGCTGAATCGGCCTACGGGCATGCTGCGGCGGTGATCATGCCGGGTGGGCTGCCGCTGACCACGCCGACCGGATGCGGCGGCGCGGGCCCGCATCCGGTCGGCGTCGCGCTGCCGCGATGCTGGTATGATGGTGTGCCATCCGGGCCGGCGCACGATCCGGCAGAGCCGCGGAGGGAGTCGATGGCGGGCGATGCACAACCTGCCGCGCTGCGCATCCATCAGATCCAGCGCGTCGCCCAGACGCGGGCCGCGCTGCTGCACGCGGTCGGCGCCGCTGTGGCGGTGCAGCCATGGAGTACGCTGAGCGCTGGTCAGCTGGCGCACCGCGCGGCTGTCACCCGGGGCACGCTGCATGCGCATTTTCGCGATCGTGACGCATTGCTGTGTGCCTGGCTGGCGGCGCGCCTGGATGCGGCGTTGCTCGTGCGCCAGCCTGCGCCTGACGCCGGGCGCGGTGCGCGGCTGCGGCAGCTGTTTCTGGCGACCACTGACTATTTGCTGCTCGTGCTGACGCCGATCCAACGATCCGAGCCGGCCTACGTGGCGCTGGTGCAGCATGTGGCGCAGCAGTCGCTGGCGGCGCTGGCGGCGCCGCTCCTGCGCCCCCGGCGCTCGCCGATGGCCATGCGCCCGTGTGGTGCCCGCGTGACTGCCGCGCTGGCCGGGGCGTTGCTTCACTCGGCGCAGGCATGGTGCGATGGTGCCCGCGATGTCAGCGCCGAGCAGGAAGCCGCCGCGGTCGCTGCGGCGCTCAAGGCGCTGGCGCGCGCGCTCGGCTGATCAGGGCGCATCATCTGGTGGCGCCACGGCCGAGCCGCGCGTGGCGCGCCTGCCAGTCGGGCAGCCAGTGGCCGACCAGCGCATCGAAGCGGGCGCCGTGCGAGCGCTCGACCAGGTGTGCCAACTCGTGGACGATGACATATTCCAGGCAGTCGATCGGATCGTGCACGAGCCGGGCGTTCAGGCAGACGCGCTGTGCATCGATCCGGCAGCTGCCCCATAGGGTCGTCATGTGTCGGATCGTCAGTTGGCGGACGCTCAGGCCTGTGCGTTGGCACCAGTGTGCGAGCAGGGGGTGCGCTGCGGCGCGAACGGCCGCCTGGCGCCACGCGGCCAGCGCTGCGCTGGCGCGCTGCCAGGTGGCCGCGTGCCCCACGTGCAGCACGAGCTCGCCGGGCGCCTGGACGACGATTGCCCGCGACCGCGGCGGCAGCACGCGCATGCGGTGTGGTATGCCCCAGATCGAGATCGGCTGGCCGTCGATCTCGCCCGCGACGCGCGGCACGTGCGCCGCGCTGCGCTGCCGCTGTCGCTCGATCCACCCGCTGCGGCTCGCGATTGCCCACATGATCTGCTCGTCGGACCATGACCATGGTGCACTCACCACGACATGCCCGTCGTCGGGTGCGAGCCGAATGTACATGTGCCGGATGGGCTTGCGTCGCACGGTTATGGTGGTTCCTGCCACGATGATGGTCGTCACCGCTGCTGCCATCGCGCGCTCCGATCAGTGGTCATGCCGTCGCTCAGGCCATCATAGACCAGGATGCGCCCGGGCGCCGCGATGGCACGGCGCCTGGACGCAGTGGTCTGACGTCGATGACCGCGCGCGGACGGCCGGGTCGCCTGGCAGCGGCGCCTGGGCATCGGGGGTGGCGATGGCGCCCAGCGCTTGCCATGTCAGCTGCCAGACTGCCCCACGGTCACGGGCGTCTGGCAGCCCTGGCATGACGCGCAGCGGAGGCGCATGCCACGCTTCCGCGATTTCACCGAAGCACTCCAGCGCACGGCCATCCGCCGGCCTATCGGCCCCGAGGCGACGAAGCCATGTCGTCTGTCCCGGGCGGCACTGCCGCGCCCCCGGCACGCGTACGGCGCTGCCATCAACCACGGCGGCGGCATGCCGATTCATGGTATGATGGCGGGGAAATGCGGGCGTAGCTCAGTGGATAGAGCAACGGTCTTCTAAACCGTCGGTCGGGCGTTCGAGTCGCCCCGCCCGCGCCACGCTCCTAGGCGGTCGGCGGCCCGCCGCTCCTGCGTCACGGGCGAGGCGGGCACGTCCGGCTCGTCGGGACGCGACTGGACCGGTGCGCCGGTCGGTCTCTGGCGAGCGGTCACCGGCGCGGCGCGACCGTGATGCATCCCGGAGCAGCGAGGCGCGTGATGCGACGCCAATGGATACGGGCAATGCTGGCAGGGCTGCTCGGCGGCGGAATGGCGGCACAGTTCCTGGCGCTCCGGACGCCGCGCGCGCCGCGGCTGCCACCGCAGCAGACCGTGCACACCACCAACCCACGGCTGGGCATCCATACTCGCCTCACTGGCATCGGCGATGAGCAGGTGATCGAGCGCTCGCTGGCGCAGGTGCGCGAGATGGGCGCGCCATGGATCATCGACCTGTTCCCCTGGGCATATGCGCAGCCGCGCTCGCGCTACGGCTTCGATTGGAACGGCGCCGATCTGGTGGTACAGCACGCCGTGCGGCAGGGGCTGCAGGTTGTGGCGCGGCTCGACATCGTCCCGCCCTGGGCTCGCCCGCCCGGTAGCAGCGATCGGTATCTGGACGATCAACACTATGTCGACTATGCTGCCTACGTCGTCGCCTTTCTCGAGCGCTACCGGTCCTGGGGCGTACGGCACGTCATCATCTGGAACGAACCCAACCTCGCATTCGAGTGGGGGCGTCGGCCGCCGGACCCACGCGCGTACGCCGAGCTGCTCGCCACCGTATATCCGCGGGTCAAAGCGGCAGTGCCCGACGCCATCGTCATCGCCGGAGCGCTCTCGCCGGGCCCCGACCTGGGGGATCGCGCCGAGGTGCGGATGGGCGACCTGCGCTATATGGATGAATACTTCGCCGCCGGCGGCGGTGCTCACTGTGACATGTGGGGTGTCCACGCGTACGGTGCGCAGGTTCCGTTCGACGATCCCCCCGACGCCGCCGTGGTGAACTTCCGGCGCACCGAGGTGATGCGTGAGCGGCTCGTTACGCTCGGCGCCGGCGCACAGCGGCTGATCATCACCGAAGGCGGCTGGAACGACCATCCACGCTGGAGCGCCGCGGTGACGCCGGCACAGCGGCTACGCTGGACGATCGGTGCGTACCGCCTGGCACAGCAGTGGCCCTGGCTCGAGGCTGCCTGCCTGTGGCAGTTCGCCACGCCATGGCGGGCGCGCACGTACCAGGACAACTGGAACTTCGTGGAGTATGACGGGACGCCGCGGGCGATCTACTGGGCGGTGCGTGCAGCATTTGTGCCGGGGGTCGCCGAGTGATGCGGCAGCGGCCCCGCCAGCGCATGCCACGCGCCGCGCGACCGGCATCCGGCCCGGCGGTGCCCCGCTGCCGGCACCGCGCCGTCGTGCACCGTGCGCCTCCGCGACGGCAGGATCACCGCATGGTGCCGCGGATGCGGCGGCGCTCACCGCGCCGGGGCTGGGCCGGCGCGTGCCACCTGCCAGGCGCGGATGACGACCGGTGCGAGCGCGTCCCAGCTATATTCCGCGCTGATGCCCGCAGCCCGCTCCAGCAGCATCCGGCGCTGTGCCGGATCGCTCAGCAGCAGCAGCGTCGCATCCGCGAACGCCGCAGCATCATCCGGTGGCACCAGCACGCCACCACGCGAGTCGCGCAGGTACTCGGCTGCTTCGCCGACCCGCGACGCCACCAGCGGGATGCCGGCGGCGACCAACTCGAGCAATTTGGCCGACGCGCGCGCTCGCATCACCAGCGTATCGCTCACCGGCACCAGCGCCAGATCGATGGTATCGAGCACCGCCGGGATCGCCGTCGGCTCCAGCCAGCCGAGGTAGTCGATCGAATCGGCGATGCCCGCCTGCCGTGCCGCCGCGAGAAAGCGGTGCTCCTCGCCATGTTCGCCGCGCCCGATCACCACCAGCGTCGTATCACGCCGGGCGGCATGCACCCGCGCCCAGATCGCCACCATGGACTCGGGCGGGCATTCCCAGAAGCGCGTGTACCACGCCACACGACGACCGCCACCACCGCGCGCCGCGTCGCCGCGCGGTGCCGCGACGCCATTCGGGACATAGAACACCCGCCCCGGCGCAATCCCGAACCCCCACATCTGGGTCTGCAGCGTACGGCTGGCGACGGTCACCGCACCGGCGCGGCGCGGCAGATCCTGCTCCTGCCAGGCGAAGACGCGCCGGGCCAGCGGCGGATAGCCGGCCAGGTCATTCCAGCCGCCGCGCCCCTCCCAGTCGTCGCTGTCGACGACCAGCGCGGCATTGCCGATCCCGGCGCGCACCGCCAGCCCGCCATAGCCCTTGGGTTTGAACAGATGGATGACGTCGGGCTGGTGGGTGAGCGCAGTTCGCCGCATCAGCAGCGCTGCCTGCAGATGCGCCGCCGCACCCGGCCAGCGCGGCAGCGCCGTATGGCGCACCTCGACACCATCGAGCAGTTCGACGCGGCCGGCATCGCGCGGTTCGAGCACCGGTGGCGCCACGATCCGCACCAGCGCGCCCTGCCGCACCAGCGCCTGCGCCAGCGGCAGCATCCGTGCCACCAGCGTGCCTTTCGGCCGAATGCCGAACGGCGCCAGCATGGTCACCACGAGCGTCACGACAGCACGCCCATGCCGGGCGCTGGCCATGCCACGTGGGCCGCCGACGCGCCGTGCCGGCCGCACCACCCCGACGGTGCGCCCCGCGATGCCCGACTGCAGCAGCGCAGCCGGGCGGTCTTCGCGTGCGCCGCCAGGCGCAGATCAGGCGCGGGGCACACCGCCACCACGCCTGATGGTACGACTGGCATCACGCGTGAACCACGCAGTCCGGCAGACCGCGCCCGGGCGTGCTCACAGCCGCGAGCGCGGGTCGAGCGCATCGCGCAGCCCATCGCCGACAAAGTTGATGCTCAGGACGGTGAGAAAGATCAGCAGCGCGGGCAGCAGTGACATGTGCGGCGCAAACTCAAGGAAGTTCTGCCCATCGGTCACCAGCCGGCCCCAGGTGGGCAGGTCCGGCGGGAATCCGACGCCGAGGAACGACAGCGTCGACTCGGTGATGATCGCCGTGCCCACGCCCAGCGTCGCCGCCACGATGATCGGGCTGATCACGTTCGGCAGGATGTGGCGGAACATGATCGCACTCGGACGGACGCCCAGACACGTCGCCGCCTCGACAAACTCGCGGTGCTTCAAGGTCTGGAACGATGCGCGGACGACGCGCGCCGTCGGCATCCAGGTGAGCACGCCGATGACCCCGACCACCAGCAGGAAGATGCCGACCTCCGGCCCGAGGGAGCGCGTCAGCGTGTCCCGAAACAGATAGACGATCAGCAGGAAGAGTGGCAGCGTCGGCATCGACAGGAATGTATCAGTGATCCACATCAGGATTTGATCAACGATCCCGCCAAAGTAGCCAGATATTGCACCAATGATCGTTCCAAGCAGAATTGCAATGATCATCGCCGATATGCCGACAGCCAGCGTCACCCGGCCACCAAACAGTGCCCGTGCGAGGATATCGCGACCAAGATCATCGGTGCCCATCGGTGCCGCCGCCGACGGTGGCGCCATCGTCGGCACATCGAAATTCAGTTCTTCCCGATCTTTCGTATACACCGAGGGGCCAAAGAGGACGGCCATGGTGAAGAAGATCACCATGATCGATCCTGCCACCGCCAGCGTATGTCGCAGGAAACGACGGCGTGCATCACCCCAGAGCGTACGGGGCGGTCGCTGCGCGAGATCACCGATGGCTCGGACATCGACAGTCGGGGGCTTGCCGGGCGCACCCGCATTATCTGCTGCTGTCATCGTCACCCTCTAGCTGTAGCGAATGCGCGGATCCAGCGTGGCATACACCACATCAGCGACCAGGTTGAACGTCACCACCAGCACGGCATAGATGAAGGTGATCGCCATCACGACTGGCGTATCGCTGTTCTGTGTCGAGCGGATCAGCAATTCGCCGATGCCATTCACCCTGAACAGCGTCTCGGTGATGATCGCACCGGTGAAGATGCCCGGCACGCCCAGCGACATCAGCGCAACCACCGGAATGAGGCTGTTGCGCAACGCATGACGGACCACCACGGCACGCTCGGCCAGGCCTTTGGAGCGCGCCGTGCGCACATAATCCAGCGGCAGGTTGTCCAGCATCGACGAACGCAGAAAGCGCGTCACATCGGCCGACTGCTGGATCGCCACCACGATCACCGGCATGGCGATCTGACGCACCTGTTTGAAGAAACTCTCGGCATCAATCACCTCGAGCGTCGTGTCATAGATCAGCGGAAACCAGCGCAGGTTTACCGCAAACACCAGGATGACCGCCAGGCCGATGGCAAATGATGGGATCGAAAAGCCGACGAACGCAAAGGTCGTCGCAATACGATCAAACCAGGAATACTGCTTCACGGCAGAGACGACGCCGATCGGAATGGCGATCAAGAGCGCAACCAGATAAGCGATACCCACAGTCCATAGCGTCTGTGGCAGGCGCTGCCCGATTAACTCCGATACCGGCACGCGGGAGTTGAACGAGAACCCGAAATCACCGGCCAGTGTGACATTGCGTAACCAGAACACATAGCGTTCATACCAGGGTCGATCGAGACCAAACGAGCGGCGGATGTTGTCGCGCACCTCTTCCGGGATATTCGGGTTGCGACCGAACTGCGCCATCGGATCGCCGGGCGCCAGTGCCAGCACCGCATAGATCACAAAACTGATCACCAGGAGCGTCGGTATCGCGATCAACAACCGGCGGGCGATATAGCTCGTCATGCAGGCCTCGCAGATAGTGCGACGGGGCGCCGGCCGGCGCAATGCCGACCAGTGCCCCGCCGCGGATCCGAACCACGCCTACGGCGCCATCGTCCACTCGGCGATGTTCCACATCTCCGAGTCCCACGGCGAGCCGTTGATGCCCTGGAGCTTGCTGTTGTAGCCCGAGGTGATCGAGCTGCGGGCGATCAACGGGATGATCGCGCCATCGCCGATGATGATGTCGTTGGCCTTGCGCACCAGTTCAATGCGGGCATTCGCATCGGTGGTCTTCGCCAGTTCCTCCAACACCGCATCATACTCTGCGTTGACCCAGTCACCCTCGTTGCTGCCGCGCCACTCGTTGGCGCTCGTACCCGGATCGGTGCTGATCCACTGGTTCAGGTAGTTCTGCGGATCCGGCTGGTCGTAGCCGTTGGTGTACATCTGCAGGTCGGCGTAGAGCTTGCCGAGCGTGTCGGGGTTACCGATGTCGCTCGAGAAGAACACGCTTGCATCGATCGCGCGCAGATTGACGGTGATGCCGATCGCCGCCAGGTTGGCCTTCACGATCGCCTGCGTGCGCTGGCGCAGCGGGTTGATGGTCGTCTGGTACGACACCACCAGCTTGACGCCGTCCTTGTCGCGGACGTTGTCGCCATCGCTGTCGACCCAACCGGCCTCGTCGAGCAGCTTCTTCGCGCCCTCGACGTCGGGTGCACCATCGGCGACGACGCACGCGCTGCGCCCACCGAAACGCTCCTCGGTCGTGACGTACGGCAGCGTGGTGATGATCTCGCAGGTCGGATCGCCCGCCGGCCCGTACAGCTGCTCGGCGATGGTCTTGCGGTCGATCGCCATGGCGATGGCGCGGCGGACCGCCTGATCACGCAGGAACGGGTGCGGCTGGTCAGGCTCGGAGCGCTTGTCGCCCAGCGCCGGATCAGGGTTCGAGAAGTTGACCACGATGCGCTCGACGGCCGACCCCTTGACCGAGAGCAGCGTACCGATGCCGCCTTCGGAGATCAGCTGCTGCAGCACCGCCGCCTCGACCTGCAGGTTCCAGGCGTAGTCGGTGTCGCCGGTCTGGAACACCGCGCGCGCCGCCGAGGTGGCGTCGCCGCCGCCCTTGAACTGCACTTCCGTGAAGAACGGCTGGTCGGGGTTGCGATAGTTCTCGTTGATCTCGTACACACCGACGTCGCCCGGCTTGAATTCCTTGATCTTGTACGGGCCGGTGCCGATCGGCGCCAGGTTGGCTGCCTGGCAGGCGGCGTCGGTCATCGCGCCGGCGCCCTTGCAGCTACCGAACTGGGCCTTCTGCAGGATGCCGCCGAGGTTGCCGACGAACATCTGGTACGGATTGGGGTTCGGCGCTTCCCAGGTGATCTTCACCGTATTGGCATCGACCGCCTCGACCGAGGTGGCACCGGTGAACGCCGCATTGGTGGTGCAGGCGGTAGCCGGGTCGGCGCAGTACTCGTAGGTGAAGACGACATCGTCGGCAGTCAGCGGCGAGCCGTCCGACCACATGACGTCGGGGTTCAGCTTCCAGGTGACGCTGGTCAGGTCGGCCGCGACGCCGCCATTCTCGACCGTCGGGATCTCGGCGGCCAGACGCGCCACCGGCGAGCCGTCGGGGCCCATCGCGGCGAGTGGCTCGATGATCAGGCGCGACGCGTCATAGTCCTTGGTGCCGACGGCCAGGTGCGGATTGAGGAATACTGGCGCCTGCCAGTAGAGAATGCGCAGCGTGCCACCTGCGCCACGGCCAGCGGCGGCTGCCGGAGCGGCCGTCGGCTCGGCGGGTGCTGCCGTCGGCTCGGCTGCCGGAGCGGCCGTCGGCTCGGCGGGTGCTGCCGTCGGCTCGGCTGCCGGAGCGGCCGTCGGCTCGGCTGCCGGGGCAGCGGTCGGCTCGGCTGCCGGGGCCGGCGCACCGCCACCGCATGCGGCGATCATCGGCACCAGCAATGCCAGTGCCAGCAGCACTGCGCCACGCTGTCGCCACGAGTCTGTGACCTGCATGGATCCTCGTCCTTTCGCTCGAACTCCACGATCTTCCATCCAACGGGCATCTGCGGTGCTTCCGGCATCGCGAGCTCTTGCCTGGGGCGCCGCGGCCCGACGATGGATGGGGCGCCGAACTACACCATCCCACCTGTCGTGCCCCGCCGCCGCCGCGTCGGCGCGGCGTGCCTGCGAGACGTCTTGCACTGACCGGAAGCGTGACGGAGCGCGCCGCCGCAACCTCGGAGACGACGCTTCCCGCGATTATAGCAAAGCACGGCGCGTGAGTCAATGCGCCCGCGATGGCTTTTTTTGCGCTGCATGCACGCATCGGTGATGCTCGCGGTGCCAGCGGCAGCTTTGCCATGTCGCCTCAGACACAGCAATACTAACAGAAATGATCAACATTGTCAACTATTTGAATCATGCGGCGCCTGGATGCGCGATGACGTGGAGCGCGCCGCACGTGGGATTGCGTGCCAAGGAGCCCGGCGCACGGCTGTCGGCATCAGCGGCATGTGCGCCGCGCAAGGCCGGGCGTACCATCGCGCCGGCGATGAGACCGATCAGATGCTGTCACAGCATAGAGACAGTTGCTGCCACGATGGCGCTGCGGGCAGATCATCGGCTGAGCGCCCGGCGTGGATGATGCGCCCGTGGCGTGCCAGCGCGATGTGCGCAGCCGGGCCGCGCTGCGCATCGCTGCGGGCGCACTCCCCCGACCCGGCACGCACCGGAGCGTTGCGCCGGCAGGCAGTCAGCGAGATCGACCGGATGATCCGGCGGTGTGCACCATCGCGGGCCCGCCGCGCCGCCGCCGACTCCAGGCGAGCATCACGACTGCCGTCACTGCGGGGCAGCCGCATGCCACATAGCGGGGATGATTCGGCCGCGATCATGGTGCCGGGCGATGCGTGCCAGAAGCCGCAGCGGCGCCGCGACTGCACCACGGGCACGCGCCCCGACGCACGCGGAGCGACCGTGACGGCACACCGCTCACGCCGCGTCTGAGCCAGGGCCACCCGCCGTCGGCAGCGCACCACCGCATGCGCGAGGTGACGGCGGCGCGCCGTGTCCGGGAGCCAGCGCGCCGTCACCCTGTCAGACCGCCTCGTCCAGCTGGGCGTGGCGCTCCGGCGTGCGCGGCTCAAGAATAGGCTGACCGCGGCCTTCGATCACCTCGGCGGTGACGATGCACCGCCCCACATGCTCCTGGGTCGGCACCTCATACATCACCGCGAGCAAGACGTCTTCCACGATGCTGCGCAAGGCTCTGGCGCCGGTGCGCGCCGCGAGGGCGCGATCTGCGATCGCTTCGAGGGCATCGTCGGTGAATTGCAACTCGACGCCATCGAGGCGCAGCAAGTATTGATACTGCTTGATGATCGCATTGCGTGGCTCGGTCAAGATACGCAGCATTGTCGAACGATCGAGTGGCACGAGCGCAGCCGTCACGGGCAGGCGTCCAATGAATTCGGGAATGAAGCCGAATCGCAGCAGATCATCTGGAATGCATTCGGTCAGCAGCGGTTGATCAGACGCGGTGTTGTCACGGCCGAACCCGATGTTGCGCTGTTTACCCACGCGGTTCGCGATGATCTGTTCCAGTCCATCAAATGCCCCGCCACAGATGAATAGTACATTTGAGGTGTCAAATGCGATGAACTCCTGCTGAGGGTGCTTGCGGCCGGACGTAGGTGGCACATGCGCGACGCAACCCTCGAGAATCTTGAGCAGCGCCTGCTGAACACCTTCACCCGAAACATCACGCGTAATCGACGGATTGTCACTCTTACGCGCAATCTTATCGATTTCGTCGATGTAGATGATGCCTGTCTGCGCTCGTTCGACATCACCATCGGCAGCCTGGATCAACCGTAGCAGGATCGTCTCGACGTCCTCGCCGACATACCCGGCCTCGGTGAGGGCAGTCGCGTCGGCGATAGCAAACGGCACGTCAAGTTTCTTCGCCAGCGTCTGCGCGAGCAGCGTTTTGCCGCTGCCTGTCGGGCCGATCAGCAGCACATTGCTCTTGCCGAGCTCGACGTCCTGGCCGTCCTTGGTGGTGCGCAGCCGCTTGTAGTGGTTGTACACCGCCACCGACAGTGTCACCTTGGCGGAATCCTGGCCGATGACATACTGATCGAGCGCCTCGCGCATGCGCACCGGGGGCAACAAGCGTGCCGGGGCCGCCTTGCCGCTCGCCTTGCGCTTTGTGGCTGGCTTGGCAGCAGTCTCCTCGGCGATGATCGTGCTGCACAGCGCGACACACTCATCGCAGATGAAGATCGAGTTGGGCCCCGCGACGAGACGCTGCACTTCATCCTGGCTGCGGCCACAGAACGAGCAGCTATACGTGCTGCGGGTCGAGTTGCCTCCGCCTCCCCGGCTGTGTGACATTGATCTGTTTCCTTGTGTGTCACGAGGCCGTCCGGCGGCCGTGCGCGACAAGAGAACACCTAGCGGTTCGACGGTGCCCGATTCGGGCCAAGCTCGTCGCGGCTGAGGATCTCGTCGATGATGCCGTACTCGCGGGCTTGTTCCGGCGTCATGAACAGATCACGGTCGAAATCGCGCGCGATACGCTCGATCGGCTGACCAGTGTCGCGCGAAAGCAGTTCGCGAATCAATTGCTGCTCACGCAACAGTTCGCGCGCCATGATCTCGACGTCGGGCGCGTAACCGCGCGCCCCACCACCCGCAGGATGCATGTGGACGGTGGAGTGCGGCAGGCTGTAGCGCTTGCCGCGCGCGCCGCCCGCCAGAATCGGCGTCGCCATGCTTCCGGCCATGCCGACGCACACGGTCGCGACGTTCGGCCGAATGACCTGCATCGTGTCGTAGATCGCGAGACCGGCTGTGATCGAGCCCCCCGGGCTGTTGATGTACAGCCAGATGTCGCGCTCGGGATCCTCGTGCTCGAGGAACAGCAATTGCGCGACGATCAGATTGGCGATCTGGTCCTCGATCGGCGTGCCCAGCAGGATGATGCGTTCTTTCAACAGCCGCGAGTAGATGTCGAAGGCACGCTCGCCGCGATTGGTACTCTCGACGACCATGGGAATCAACGCTTCGGGGCGCGGCGATTGCCAGGTTCCGCTGCGTGGCGCTTGCCAATTCATGTGGTGCTCCATCTCACTCGGTGCGGGAGGCGCTGGTCGCGTTCTGAGCACCATCGGCCTCGGGCGCCGCCTCGGCTCCGGTGGGTGCCTCGGCCTCGGGCGCCGCCTCGGCTCCGGTGGGTGTCTCGGCAGACAGCGGTACGTAGGCGCCTTCGGTCGCGCTGGCGAAGACCCACTGACTCAACCGTCGATCGAGGGCCTGCGATGCCGCGATGCGGTATACCTGCTCACCAAGGTTGGCGCTGAGCATCTGCCACTGCTCCGGCGGCTGCGATTGCATCAGCACGCCGAGCTCGCGTTCGATGGCGGCTGCATCCGCGTAGAGCCCCTCGGCGTCAATCAACTGCTGCATCACCAGATTGGTGGTCAACGTGCGTTCGGCATCCGGGAGCGCTGCATCGATGACGGACTCGCGGGTGCGTCCCTGCATTTCGTAGACGTGCTCCGGCTTGACGCCATAGCGCGCATATTGCTGCTCATCGCGGGCGACCGCACGCTCGGCTTCGCGGCGCACCAGCACGTCCGGCACGTCGACTGTCGAGCACGCGACGAGTTGCTCGACGAATGCGTCGATGGCGGTGCGCTCGGCTCGCTGGCGTGCTCGCCGTTCGAGATCGGTGCGCACGGAATCCCGATACCCCGCCGGATCACCGTCGAACTTCTCCAGCGCCGGCAGTTCGTCCCATTCGGGGAGGATGCGCTCCTTCACCTCGAGCAATTTCACCGCGAACGTCACCGCGCGCCCGGCGACCGAGGCGTCGTGGTAGTCGGGCGGCATCTGCGCGTTGATCAGCGCAGCCTGGCCGGGCGTGAGGCCGACGATGCCATCGCATAATCCTGGGGCGAGCCGCTCGGGCTCGAGGACGAGCGTGGTGCCGGGGACGGGTGTATCGCCGTCGCGCTGGTCGACGGCCTTGCCGTCGACGAAGGTTTCGAGCTCGACCTGCACCTGATCGCCGGGTTGGGCAGCCCGTTCGGCTTCTGGTTGACGCAGCACGACATGGCGCTCACGAATCGACGCGAGGTGACGCTCGAACGTTTCGTCGTCGATGACGTCCGGCGTGACAGTGAGGCGGATGCTGCGATAATCGCCGAGCTCGACCGTGGGCGGCACCGGAATGTCGACGACGAAGTGATAGGGCTCACTCTCGATCTGGACTTCGTGAATGGACGGCTGCGCGACAGGCTCGATGGCTTCCTGTTTCAACGCCGCGCGGAAGTGCAACTGCACCATCTCTTCGGCGGCTTCGGCCATCAGGCCGGCACGGCCGACGAACCGCTCGACGATGACGCGCGGCGCCCGCCCACGGCGAAACCCGGGAATGTCGTATCGCTGCGACAGCCGACGAGTAGCCCGCTCGAGACTACGCTCGCGCTCGGCACGATCGAGTTCGACCGTCATGACGATCGTGCTCCGCGGCTTTCTCTCCGTCGTAACCTTCACCGACACCACTCCAATCTCAGCATTGCGTTGAGCGCACAAGAACCTTTGCCGCATTATAGCATGAAGTCACGGGATGGGGGTATTGGGTGGGCGGAATCCGGCATGTCAAGGATTATTGTGGGGTCGGCGGGCGAGCGGGACCATGTGGCGCGCGAGCGCCGCTCGGCCGGATGCTGCGCCATACATGCGAGCAGCCTGGGCGCCGGCGTCGCGGCTGCCCCGAGCCGTGCTCCGGGCATCGCTCGCGTATGCGCACATGGGACGCGTGGCGCCGTGCGACACCAGCCGGATGGCGCGCCGTCGCGATCACGAGCGGGACGGCGGTTTCGTGGTAGGATCGCGGTGCGCGTCAGCATGCGGGGAACGGGGGATGGCCCCGCCGCGTCATGCCACTCCCCGCTCCGTCGGGCGTCTGCCGGCGGCCGGTGCGCATGATTCTGCCGGTGCTGGAGCGCCACGGCGCTGTGGCGCGCGCTTCGATGAAGGAGGCTTCGTGATGGATGACCTCGCGGCGGCGCTGGCCGCAGGCGGTTTGTATCTCGATGGCGGCTGGTGCGCCGCGCACGATGGTGGCCGGGCGATGATCAGCGAGGCGGCGACCGGCGCACCACTCGGCATGGTGGCACGGGCGTCGCGCCACGATGTCGATCGCGCGGTCGCGGCGGCACGCGCTGCGTTCGACCGCGGACCCTGGCCGCACACGCCCGGCCGCGAGCGTGCGCGCATCCTGCATGCGATCGCCGATCTGATCGAGCATCAGTCGGCAGCATTCGCCGACCTCGAGGCGCGCAACCTCGGCGTGCCGTTGCGCAAGGCGATGTTCGTCGATGTGCCGATGGCAGTCGAGCATCTCCGCACCTTCGCCGAACTGGCGCGCCTGCATCCGTACGAGCCACTGCCGTGGACTGACATGCCGTCGGTGAGTTGGAACTTCGTCTGGCGCGAACCGATCGGCGTGTGCGCGCAGATCCTGCCGTGGAACTATCCGCTGCTGATGGCGGTGTGGAAGCTGGCGCCGGCATTGGCGACCGGCAATGTCGTCATTCTCAAGCCGGCGTCGGCGACGCCACTGACGGCGCTGATGCTGGTGGCCGCGATCGATCGGGCCGGATTGCTGCCGCGGGGCGTGCTCAACCTGCTCACCGGTCCTGGTGCCGAGATTGGCGAGGCGCTCGCCGGGCACGCCGGCGTCGACAAGGTGTCGTTCACCGGCTCGACTGCGGTCGGACGGCGCATCATGGCGCTGGCCAGCGACACGATCAAGCGCGTGACGCTCGAGCTCGGCGGCAAATCCCCGAGTCTGGTCCTGCCAGATGCTGATCTCGATCTGGCGGTGGATGGGGTGCTGTTCGGCGTGTACTTCAACGGCGGGCAGAGTTGCGAGGCTGGTTCGCGCTGTCTGGTGCCGCGTGAGCTGTGTGAGGCGTTCGTCGCACGGCTCGTGCGGCGCGTGCAGGCGCTCACCATCGGCGATCCGCTCGATCTGGCGACCGACATCGGGCCGCTGGTGTCGGCGGCCCAGGCCGCCGCGGTCGAGGGCTACATTGCCAGCGGCCTCGCCGAGGGCGCGCGCATGGTCATCGGTGGCGCGCGCATCACGGTGCCGGGCTGCGCGGCCGGCGCATTCATCGCGCCGACGATTTTTGCCGATGTGCACAATCAGATGCGCATCGCCCGCGAGGAGATCTTTGGCCCGGTGCTGGCGGTGATCCCCTACGACGGCGTCGGTGAGGCGATTGATATTGCCAACGCCAGCCCCTACGGCCTCGGGGCGGCAGTCTGGTCGCGTGACATTCAGGCGGCGATCGCGGTGGCACGGCGCATTCGGGCAGGCACGGTGTGGATCAACGACTACCACCTGATCGTGCCGCATGCGCCGTTCGGCGGCTACAAGCAGAGCGGCATCGGTCGCGAGCATGGCATGCAGGGCATGCTGGCATACACCGAGACCAAACACATCCACGTTGACCTGTTCCAGCGTCGTCAGGGGCGTATCTGGTGGGATGTGCTGCTGCCGCCGGAGGGCGACGCCTGAGCCGCCGCAGCGGACGCGCGGCTGTACTGGCCGCGCGTCCGTCGGCGATCATCACAGACGCTCGCGCACCAGTTGGGCGATGTCGGTCGGCAGCCGTGCGACGGTCACGCCGACGGCCTCCAGTGCGCTGATCTTCTCCTGGGCAGTCCCTTCGCCACCCGAGATGATCGCGCCAGCGTGCCCCATGCGCTTGCCGGGCGGCGCCGTCTGGCCCGCAATGAAGCTGACGACCGGCCGCGTGATGTGGGCGGCGATGTACTCGGCGGCATCAATCTCGGCGCGACCACCGATCTCGCCGATCAGCACGATCGCACGGGTCGCCGGATCGCGCTCGAACAGCGCCAGGACGTCGACGAACGTCGTGCCGATGATCGGATCGCCACCGATGCCGACGATGGTGCTCTGGCCGATGCCAAGGCGCGTCAACGCATCGACGGCTTCGTAGGTCAGTGTGCCGCTCTTCGAGACGACGCCGACCGGGCCGGGGATGGCGATGTTGCCGGGAATGATGCCGACCTTGGCCTGGCCCGGCGTCAGCAGACCGGGGCAGTTGGGGCCAATCAGCCGACTGCCGCGCTCGTGGACGTACCGCACGGTCGCGACCATGTCGTTGGCTGGAATGCCCTCGGTGATGCAGACGACCAGCGCAATGCCGGCGGCTGCCGCCTCGCGGATGGCGTCGGGGGCGAATGGCGCTGGCACGTAGATGATCGATACGTTGGCGCCAGTGGCCGCGACGGCTTCGGCGACGCTGTTGAAGACGGGAACTGCCCCGTCGATCGCGCGTTGCCCGCCGCGGCCGGGCGTGACACCCGCGACGACGTTGGTGCCGTATGCCAGCATCTGCCGGGTGTGAAACTCGCCTTCGCGGCCGGTGATCCCCTGAACGAGCAATCGCGTGCCCGAATCGACCAGGATGCTCAACCTCTGCTCCTTACCATAGTGCAAGCGCTATGTGGTATCGCGCCCGATGTCGCTGCTCGCCGCACCGATGACCTCGCCGGTCACCGCGCCGGGCCATCCTAGCACAAAGCCGTAGGCGTGACAACTGCGGGGGCAGCGGAGGGGGCAGGCATGCTGGCGCCGTTCGGCGCGCTGGTGCCGAGTCTGCCGGGTCGGGACGGATGCGTGGCGGCGGGCCCGGGACCGGCCACCGCGGCGTCGCCGGCACCGGCTCAGGGCGTGCGGCGCGTGCCACGCGGCGCTCCTGCGGTGACGGCACCCGCAGGCGCCGGTGGCGCCAGCCGTCGGGCGCGTTGCGCGGCGGCGAAGCTATAGCCACCCTCATGCACGCGCACCATGCCATCGCCCACCTCGAAGATGCGGTCGGCCACGCGATCGAGCAGATACCGGTCGTGCGATACCACGACGACCGTCCCGCTGAAGGCCTCGAGCGCCTGCTCCAGCACCTCGGCCGACGGAATGTCGAGGTGATTGGTCGGCTCATCGAGCAGCAGACAATTCGCCCCGGTGATCATCAGGCGCGCCAGCTGCACCCGGCTCTTCTCGCCGCCGCTGAGCCGGGCGACGGGCTGTGTCGCGGCAGCATACGGGATCAGGAAGCGACCCAGGCGCGCGACCGCCTCGCCCTCGGTCATCGGGCGCACCGCACGCAGCGCCTCGATTGGTGTCTGCGCCGGATCGAGCGTCTCGTGGTGCTGTGCGTAGTAGCCCGGCATGATCGATGGACCGATCCAGATCTCGCCGCCGTCGAGCGGCAGCAGGCCCATGATCAGACGCAGCAGCACTGATTTGCCCGCACCATTCGGGCCGATCACGCCGACGCGCTCGCCATGCATGATCGTCGCGCGGGCCCCCAGCAGCACGATGTGCTCGCCGAACCAGCGATCGACATCGCGCAGCTCGATGGCCCGGGCGCCACCGCGCCGCTGTGGCGCGAACTCCAGCGCGATCCGGCGCCGCTCGAGCACCGGTCGTTCGACCAGATCCATCCGGTCGATCTGCCGCTGCTTGTTGCGCGCCTGGCGGATGTGCCGCTCGTTGACCACGATGCGCGCCCACTGCTTGAAACGGGCCACCGCCGCCTCGAGGCGCTCGATGGTCTTCTGCTGGGCCACGTAGTCGTGCTGCTGCCGGAGCAGTGCCAGTTCCTTCTGGGTCACGTATGCCGAATAGTTGCCTTCCCAGCGGCGCAGGCGCGCGCCAGTGGCCGCGGCCGGCTCAAGCTCCACGATGACGCTCACCGTCTCGTCGAGCAGGTAGCGATCGTGCGAGATGATCACCACCGCACCATCGAACGCACGCACGACTGCCTCGAGCAGCGCCTTGCGCTCGACATCGAGGTGGTTGTCCGGCTCATCGAGCAGCAGCAGGTCTGGCTGGGACAGCAGGCATCGCGCCAGGCCGACCAACTTGCGCTGGCCGCCGCTCAGTTGCGCCATCGGCTGCTGCCACTGCGCCTCGTCGAGCCCGAGCTGACGCAGCAGCGCCACCGCGCGTGGCTGTACCAGCGGCCCACCGAGTCGGCCGAACTCGGCAAGCAGCCGCTCGTGCTCGTCGACGAGCCGCGCGAGCGCCGCCATGTCACCCGCCAGCGCCGCGTCGCCGAGGCGCGCCTCGGCCGTGGCGATCTGCGCCTCGATAGTGGCAAGATCCTCGCGCACGGCCAGCAGTTCATCCAGCACCGCGCGCTCGGGCATGCCGTGATATTCCTGCGTCAGATACGCCACCCGCGTGCCACGCCGCAGCGTCACCGCTCCGGCGTCCGCCGTGGCATCGCCTGCCAGCAGTTGCAGCAGCGTGGATTTCCCGACGCCATTCGGTCCGACCAGGCCGAGCTTCTCGCCGTCCTGGATCGTCCACGAGAGCGCGCTGAAGATCGTCCGTCCGCCATGCACCCGGCTGACGCCCGCGAGATCAGCGACGATCATCGGTCACCCCCTGCCGGTCTCATACGCGCCTCGTCAGACTGCCCGGGCGCCTGCCCCGAGTATACGCGATGCGCGCCGCGCATGGCGTCGCGGGCCGCCGCAGCATGCATGACAACCTCGCCGATGTCGGCTATGATGTCGGTAGCCATCACAGGATGCGCGCCGGCGCCCGTCGCCGCATGCCTGCATCGGGGGGAGATGATGACGATTCTGGGAATCCATCACATCACTGCGGTATGCCGCGATGCGCGCCGCACGGTGCGATTCTATCGCGATGCCCTCGGCCAGCGTCTGGTGAAACAGACAGTCAACTTCGACGCGCCGGAGAGCTATCACCTGTACTTCGGCGATCACACCGGGCAGCCCGGAACGGCGCTGACGTTCTTCGAGTGGCCCGGCGCCCGGCAGGGGCAGCCCGGCGTCGGCGGGACGCACCACGTGGCGCTGACGACCCGCAATGACGAGACGCTGCTGCAGTGGAAGCGCTGGCTCGGCGATCTCGGCGTCGCCGTCGATGGCCCATATGATCGCCATTACTTCCACTCCATCTACTTCCGCGATCCCGACGGGTTGATCATCGAGATCGCGACTGCTGGTCCGGGCTGGACGATCGATGAACCGGCGGCGACGATCGGCACGACCTTTCAGGCACCGCCGGCCGAGATGCTGGTGCGCAACCGCGACGAGGCACGCATCGCCGCGCTGACCTGGCCCGAGCCGGTGCCGGCGATCACGGCGGCGATGGCGCTGGATCAGGGGATGCACCATATCACCGCCATCGGCGCCGACATCGCCCGCACACACTGGTTCTTCGGCGAGTTGCTGGGCATGCGCCGCGTCAAGATGACGGCCAACTTCGATGATCCCGGCTCGGCCCACTGGTATTGGGGCGTCGGCGATGGTGCGCCGGGGACGCTGATCACCTCCTTCGAGCGCGATCCACGACGCGCCGGGCGCGTGCAGCCTGGCGCCGGACAGACGCACCACTTCGCGCTGGCGGTGGCCGACGAGGCGGTCCAGCTTCACTGGCGCGAGCGCCTGCTCGATGCCGGCCTGCGCGTCTCGCCGGTGATGGATCGCATCTACTTCCGCTCGATCTACTGCCAGGACCCCGATGGCCACATCGTCGAGATCGCGACGGCGACGCCGGGGTTCGCCGTCGATGAGCCAGTCGCGGCGCTGGGGACGCGCCTGCAACTGCCGCCGTGGCTTGAGCCACAGCGCGA
>JAGWYG010000024.1 GCA_018969485.1 Chloroflexota bacterium | reverse complement strand
CCAGACGGTGCGGGATGTCCGGCCAGGGATCGGGGGCCAGGCGCCGCAGTTGGTCAGGCTCGCCGCGTGATCCCAACAACCGCCGAACGCCCGGCCCATCCTGGTCGATGCCGGACGGTTTCCTGCCGGCATGCCAACAACCGCCGAACGCCCAGCCCGTCCCGATCCGTCCCCGCCGCATCCCGTCGTATACTCAGGGGCCTGATGTGCCACCGCAGCGCTGACCAGGCTGCGATGCAGCTCGGGGCAGGCGTGTCCCGACCTACGGTGATGGCATCGGCGAGCGCGACAGGATACAGACCATGACCGTGCGCCTCGAACTCCTGGGACCGCCGCGCATCCTGCGCGATGGCGTGGTGATCGACATCGCGCGCCGCCGTACGCGCGCCGTCCTGTGGCGGCTCGCGGCACCGGGTGGGCGCGTCGCCCGTGACGAGGTGCTGGCGACCTTCTGGCCCGATCTCGAGCGGCCGATGGCGCTCCAGCAGCTCCGCTCGGCCCTCCACACGCTGCGGCGCGCACTCGGCCCGCTGATCGACGGCGATGACGCATCGCTGGGCCTGTCGGCGGACGTGGCAGTCGATTGGCGCACGCTCGACCGGCTGCTCGCACTGCGGGCGCCCGACCCAACGGCGCTGGCGGCGTGTCTTGATGCGGTGCAGGGTGAGCTGCTCGCTGGAGTCACGCTGGCGGCCGCCCCGCGGTTTGATGCGTGGCTCACGCTGGAGCGCGAGCACTGTGCGCGCCAGATCCAGCATGGCATGGTGGTGGTCGCCCAGCACGCCGCCAGCGATGGCCGGGTGCATCAGGCGCTCGCCTGGCTCGAGCGCGCCATCGCGCACGACCCCATGCGCGAGGATGTCGTGCGCGCGGCGATGCAGCTCGCCTACCAGCTTGGCGAGCGCGCCAGCGCCATTCACATGTTCGAGCGCCTGCGCGATGCACTCGGTGAATCGCTGGGCGTGCCGCCGAGCACCACGACGCGCACCCTGTACGACGCCATCGTGACCGACCGTGTGCCACCGGCCGACGCGCCTCCGCCCGTCAGCGTCGTCCGCCACGCCGGCGCCCGCCCGCCGGCGCCGCGCTTCGTCGGGCGAAGCGCCGAGATCGCCCGGCTGCGCGCCGTGCTGGGAACCGGAGGCATTGCGCTGATCAGTGGCCCACCCGGCATCGGGAAGACGCGCCTCGCTGACGAGGCCGTGCGCGAACCCTTCGCACTGACGATGCGCAGCACAGCCCGCGAGCTCGATCGCTCGCTGCCTTACCAGCCCGTCGTCGAGGCGGTGCGCGAGCTGCTGCGCGACCACACGAACGCCGCGCGCCTCGAACGCGAGCTGGCGCCGGCGTGGCGCCACGAGCTGGCGCGCCTGCTGCCCGAGCTCGCGCCAGCAGGCCCATCGCATGGCGACGGGCGCGCCGACGAGCTGCGCATGCGCGAGGCGGTGGCCCAGGCCTGCCGGATCATCGGCGCCGGTCGGCCGCTGGTCTGGGTGCTCGATGATGCCCACTGGGCCGATCACGCCACGCTCGGCTTCATCGCGGCGCTGCTGCGCCGCAGCGACCCGGTGCTGACGGTCGTCATGACCGTGACGGTGGCGATGTGGCCGGCAGCCCTGGCCGATGTGCTCCAGACGGCCCGGCGCCAGGGGCGGCTGACCGCGCTGCCGCTCGAGCCACTGCCACCAGCCGCCGCCCATCAGGTGCTCGCATCCCAGTTGCCCGGCGCGCCAGCGGCCGCGCTCGACCAGCTCGCCCGGCGCGCCGAGGGCAACCCGCTGATCCTCGTCGCCCTCGCCGGCCACGCACAGCACCGTGGCGTCGCTGCCGTGCTCGCCGATGACGCGCTCGCGATCCCCGACGCCGTCCATGCGCTGGTCGCGGCGCGTCTCGCGCGTCTCTCGGCGACAGCACGACGCATCGTCGAGGTGGCGGCGGCGCTCGGGCCGCGTTTTGACGGCCTCTGGCTGGCGCGCGCGACCACCATCGAGGAGCATCTGGTGCTCGATGCGCTCGATGAACTGCTGGCCGACGGCATGCTGCGCACCGGTGGTGCGACCGATTATGCCTTTGATCACGCGCTCACCGTGGCCGTGATCCAGCATCAGACCAGCGATCTGCGACGGCGCAGCATCCATCGGCACATCGCGACGGCGCTCGAGGCACTGCACACCGACCTGGAGCCGGTCGCCGGGGTGGTCATGCAGCACTGGCGTGCCGCCGGTGATCTGCAGCGGGCGGGGCGGGCGGCCCGGCTGGCGGCACGTCGGGCGGTGGGCGTGGCGGCGTGGGATGTCGCGATCGACGCCTATCGCGTGGTGCTCGCCGGCACGGCCGATGAGCACCGCGCCGCACTGCTGCTCGAGCTCGGCGAGGCACAGATCGGCGCCGCAGCATATGGCGCTGCCAGCCAGACGCTCGAAGAAGCCTGGCAGCTGGCCGACGCCCGCGCCGACCACATCACGGCGGCGCGGGCCGCGCTGGCGTGGGGCCACGCCCTGCTCGGGCAATCGCGCTTCGCCGACGCAGCCGCCATCGCCGCGCGGCTGGTCGCCCGCGGTGGGCCAGAGCTGGCGCGCGCCGAGATCCTGTGGGGCGCAGCGCTGTCGCTCGAGGGCGCCGACCTGACCGCTGCTGCCGAGCATTTTGCCCGCGCCGCCGCCACCCCCGATGCGGTCGATGCGGTCGTGCGCGCCCAGGTGTGTTTCGAGCTCGGCAGCGTCCTGGCCCAGCAGGGTAAGTTGGTCGAGGCGGTGGCGCAGTATCGCGAGGCTGCCGCGCACGCGGCGGCCGGCGGGACGGTGCATGCGCTGATGTGGCGCATCCTGGCGGCGAACAATGCGGGCTATCATCTGCATCTGCTCGGGGACGCCGCAGCCCATGATGCCGCTGAGGCCGGCCTGCGCCTGGCGCGCGATGCCGGCATGATCGGGCTGGAGCCGTATCTGCTCAGCACGCTGGGCGAGATCGCACTCGCCGGCGGCGCGCTGGACGCGGCGGCGTGCTGGTTCGACCATGGCCTGGCGCTGGCCGAACGGCTCGGCATGCCCGAACGCATCGCCGGCCTGACCGCCAACCTGGGGCGCCTGGCGCTGGCGCGCGGCGCGAACGATGTCGCCATCCATCAGCTGTCGCTCGCGCTGGCGCAGGCCGACGCGCTGGGAACGCGCCATCTGGCGACACAGATCCGCTGCTGGCTGGCGCCACTCCTGCCGGACGCCGAGGCGCGGGCGATGCTGCACACGGCGCGTGCGGCGGCGGTGCTGGCCGGCCGGCAGCACCTGCTGCGCGCCATCGATGCAGCGCTGGCCAGCATCCATCCGCCCGGCTGATGGCGTATACGATGATGTGTACGCCGCCGCGCACGCTGATGGTGTCTGATGGACATGTCGCGCCGGCCGTCGTGCCCACGCGATCGCACCGACCCTGTGATGGCAGAATGAGGAGCACCACATGCCCTGGAAGATTGATACCGGCCACACCGACATTTCGTTCAGCGTCAAGCACCTGATGGTCAGCAATGTTCGCGGCCGCTTCGAGCAGTTCAGCGGTACCGTCGAGGCCGATGAGAACGATCCGACCGGCGCGCTGGTGAATGTCACCATCGACGCCGACAGCTTCACGACCCGCGATGCCCAGCGCGACGGCCACCTCAAGTCGGCCGACTTCCTCGACGTCGCGACCTACCCGACGCTCACCTTCGCCAGCACCGGGATCGAGCTGCATGGCGCCGATCGTGCCACGCTGCGCGGCGATCTGACCATCCGTGGCGTGACGAAGCCGGTGGCGCTGGCGGTGAACTACAACGGTCAGGCGACCAGCCCATGGGGCACGCGCTCGGCTGGCTTCAGCGCCACGACGACGATCAGCCGCAAGGAGTGGGGCCTGGTGTGGAACGCTCCGCTCGAGACTGGCGGCGTGCTGGTGGGCGATGAGGTCAACATCGTCATCGATATCGAACTGCTGAAGGTCGACTGATGGCCTCGCGGGCGCCGTCGCCGCGGCGGCGCCCGGCTGGAGTGATGCATGGATGATCTGCTCGAGGATACGCCGGTGCAGGCCGGCCGCATTCCGCTGGCGGCAGTGCGTGGTGGGGCGATCGCGATCGCAGCCAATTTGTCGCTCTACCTCGTGGCGACGCGGCTGCTCGGCTTGACGCTCCCGGTGCCCGACCCGGTGGCTGGCGTGGTCGCGCCGTTGCCGATCATGGCGATGGTCGTCGCAACAGCCGTCGGTGCCATCGGCGGCGCCCTGGTGTTTGCCGTGCTGGCGCGCACCGTCCGGCGCCCGCGTCGGACGTTCCTGATCGTGAGCGTGGCATTCACGATCGTCTCGTTCATCTCGCCCGCACTGCTGCCAACCGATCTCGCCACCATCCTGGTGCTCGAGATCGCGCATGTGCTGGCGGCGGTGCCGGTCACGCTGGCGCTGCTGCGCGACACCCGCTGAGGTACGCGTGATGCACGTGATCGATCCGGCCACGCTCGGGCCGCGCGCCGCCTATCGGCTGCTCGCCAGCATCGTGATCCCCCGGCCGATCGCTTGGGTCGGCAGTGTGTCGGCCGCCGGCATGGTCAATCTGGCGCCCTTCTCGTTCTACAACCTGGTGGCCGGGGATCCGCCAACGGTGATGGTGTCGGTGGGGCGGCGCGGCATGCTGCCGAAAGATACGCTGCGCAACGTCCAGGATGTCCCGGGGTTCACGCTCAGCGTCGTCGACGAGTCGCTGGCGGCCGTGATGAATCAGACCTCGGCCGATGTCGGCGCAGATGTCGACGAATTTGCCCTGGCCGGGCTGACCCGGGCGCCATCGCGGCTGGTGGCGGCGCCATTCGTGGCCGAGGCGGCGATCGCGCTGGAGGCCCGGGTGGTGCAACTGGTACCGGTGCCCGACGCCAGCTACACGATGGTGCTGGGCCGGATTGTGCAGATCCACCTGCGGCCCGGCGTGATGCGCGCCGACGATGGCCTGGTCGATGCGGCACGGCTGCGCCCGCTGGCGCGGCTGGGCGGCGACGACTATGCCGGCCTGGGGGCGGTCTTCACGCTGCGTCGGCCGGGCGGGTGATACGACGGCTGCCGCTGCCGTCCGCGCGCGGATGCAGGAGCGAGTCATGGATCAGACAGCGCTGTTCGATCGCTGGGTGCTGCGGTTGCGTCACGAGCAGCCGCAGGCATGCGCCATCCTGTGCCACGGCAGCTTCGCCCGCGGCACCCACGAGCCCGACAGCGATCTTGACCTCGATGTCCTGGTCGCCGATGCCACGGCCTGGCCGTACCGCAGCGCGTTCGAGACGCTCGCCGACGGTCGGCTGCTGCACGCGACCATCCAGACGGCCACGCTGGCGGAATGGATCGACGATGCCGAGGGTGAGTCCGACGCCTGGGCGCTGTAC
Organism: Chloroflexota bacterium; assembly: GCA_018969485.1. Classification (GTDB taxonomy): domain Bacteria; phylum Chloroflexota; class Chloroflexia; order Chloroflexales; family Roseiflexaceae; genus CAIQIY01. Next base: position 34,740 of record JAGWYG010000024.1, on the reverse strand, counting down.
CTGCCGTCGGTCGAGGTAGCGCGGCTGCTGTGGGCCACGCCGGACGCGGCGCACGCGCTGGCCGGGCGGATCACCCGGGCGCGGCGCACCGCGCCGCAGCTACAGGATCTGCTGGAGGCGTTCGCCAAGGTGCGCAATGCGCGGCGCCGCGGCGATGCGCTGGGCGTGGCGCTGGCGGCGCAGGGCGTGGCGCTGCGCGTGCCGGCGCTGCTGGCGCTGGCGCATCCGGTGGCGCCGGTGCATACCCCGCGCGAGGCGCTGGCGACGGCGCTGGCGTTGCCCGGTGGCCCCGGGTATCGCGATGATCTGCTGGCGTGCCTCGGCCTTGCCGAAGGGCCGGCCGATGCGGCGGCGCGCGCTGCGGCGGCGCAGCGGCTGACGCACCTGGCCATCGCCGTGCTCGCGCCGCGTGCCGGCGCCATCGCCGATCTGCTCGAGGCTGGTCTGGCGGCGGCGCTGCAGGACGGCACGCTGCACCGGCTGGTCGACGGGCCGATCTAGGCCGCGGCGTGCGGGGTGGGAGTGCGCCCGGCGATCGGTGCGCGTCGCCCGGCGACCGCGCTCAGATCAACCGGCGCACCTGCATCCCGGGCAATGCGGCAGCCGTGAGCGTCGCCTCGCTGCCCAGCACCACGATCTGCCCGACATCGCGCACCACGTCCATCTGATCGGCAAATGCGCGGACATCGGCGGCCGTCGTGCCGAGCACCTCGTCGCGGATGTGCTGGCGTGCGGCATCGCTGGTTCCGTTGAGATGGCGCACCAGCGCACTGAAACCACGCGCGTCCGGCAACTGGTAGGCATCAAGATCGCCGATGGTCGCGATGATCGCGCGCTCGAGCGTCGTGTCGTCGATCGCCAGCCCGCGCAGGAATTGCCCCGTCGCATCATACGTCGCCAGGGTCGCCGCCAGGTTCGGATCGCGGTAAGACAAGAAACTGAACACGCCCGAGATGCTGTCGAACGAACTGAAGGCGCCGTACGCGCCCCCCTGCACGCGGATGCGCTCCCAGAGCCAGGCAGTGCGCAGGAAGCGCGTCACCACCAGCGCCGAGCCGTGGAAGCGGTAGCCTGCCGCGGCGAGGTCGGCGGCCTTGCCGACATAGTTGACCTGCGCCGGGATGGCGAGGCCCTCGGGGGCGCGCTCGGCCAGCACCTGCCACGCAGCCTGGCGAGGCGCGTGGGCGTCGTCGCGCAGCGTGCCGAGAAGCGTGGCGAGCGGCGCATCGCTGGCGGCACGGCCGCCGTCATCGGCCGTGAGATTGATGATCAGCCGCGAGCGCGTCAGCAACTGTGCACGCAGCGTCTCCAGCGCCGCATGAATGCGTGGCCAGTGCGCATCGAACCCGGCGGCATCGCGCTGCACCGTCTCGAGGAACGACACGCCAGCGAGCTGTTCGGCCACCCAGTCGGCCACGCTGAAGCGGGCCCGCAGCCGGCCGTTGATCACCGAATGGCCACCGGGCAGCACGCCAGCCTCGCGCGACGCCTTCTCCTCGCGGATGATCTGGCCGATGCGCTCGCGATCATCCAGGTGCGCCTGGTGGATGACATCGTGCAGGATCGCCAGCAACTCGCCGACGCGCGCGACGGTCGCCTTGCTGCGGATCACGAAGCGCGCCACCGGCGCCGCCCCGTCACGGCTCGCCGAGGTGATCGGCTGCACCCAGATGCCGCCAGTCGCCCGGCCAATCCACTGGGTCAAGCGGGTGCGCGACAGCGCGCCAGCGCCCGTCTCGAGCAGCGCCCGGCCGAGGACGGTGACATAGGGCAGCAATTCCGCCGGCAGTCCTGTCAGGTCGAACGCCAGATCGAGATAGACGATGCCATTGGTGGCAAGCGGATGCCACAGCAGCGGCACGCCGGCGAGGGTCTCGTAGGTCGTCGGCGTATTCGTGCTGGTCGGCGTCATATCGCTCAGCCGCAGGCTCGGCAGCAGTGCCAGCACCTCGGGCGGATCCTGGCGCGCCTGGAGCGCCCGCAGCCGTTCGGCCGCCGCGGCCAACTGCGCCATGCCCGCATCGTCGAGCGTCGCGCGGGCATCGGCGAGCCATGCGTGCTCGGCGTCCTGCACGCGCGCGGCATATCCCGCATCGGCGCGCGACACCACGGTGGTGCGATGTGGATTGGCCAGCAATTGCGACGCGATCACCTGCTCGAGCAGCCGGGGCTCCTGTGCCAGGCGTGCGCGCAGTTGCGCCAGTGGCGCCTCGTACTGCAGCGGCAGGAGCGGATCCTCGCCGTACAGCCACGTGCGCAGGCTCTGCAGCATCAGCGCCAGCCCGCGCGGATACCCGCCGGTGTTGTTCTCGCGCAGGCGAAACTCGATCGTATTGAGCGACGCCTCGACCTGTGCCGGATCGATGCCCTGCTGCACCAACTGCTCGAGCGTCGTCAGGATCAGCATCTCGACCTCGTCGAGGCGTTCGTCGGGGACGCCCTTGAGGCCCACGGTGAAATACCACTGGAGCAGTTCGCCACATCCGGCGCCGGTCAGGTTCTCGCCCAGGCCCGAATCGAGCAGCGCACGCCGTAGTGGCGCCACGCTGCTGCCCAGCAGCACGTGCTCGAGCACGTCCCACAGCAACTGCTCGGCGGGCGCCGGCCGGCCGATCATCCAACTGAGCGAGAGCATGCCGCGGGTCGGGCCATCGGCGGGTGCCGGGTAGCTCTGCTCGATCCGGCGTGGCGCAGTGAACGGCGGTTGCCAGGCGATCTGTGACGTGACTGGTGCCGGGCCAAACCCCTGAAGTGCGGCATCGAGCCGACGCAGCCGCTCGTCGACCGGATCATCACCGTAGAAGAAGATCCGTGCATTCGCCGGATGGTAATACGCGGCATGGAACGCGGCGAACTGCTCGAAGCCGAGGTCGGTGATCGCCGTCGGATCACCACCCGAATCCACACCATAGGTGGTAGCGGGGAACAACGAGCGCTGGACCGCCCGATAATGCAGCGAATCGGGCGACGAGTACACGCCCTTCATCTCGTTGTACACCACGCCCTTGACGATGACGCCATCACCCTGCGGATCAGGCTCGAGATGCCAGCCTTCCTGTGCCAGCACGTCGGGCGAGAGGCGCGGCCGCAGGACGGCGTCGAGATAGACGTCGACGAGGTTGTAGAAATCGCGCAGGTTCTGGCTCGCCACCGGATAGCACGTCTTGTCGGGATAGGTCATCGCGTTGAGGAACGTCTGCAGCGAGCTCTTGAGCAGTTCGACGAACGGCTCCTTCAGCGGATAGTTCTGCGAGCCGCACAGCACCGAATGCTCGAGGATGTGCGCAATGCCGGTCGAGTCGGCAGGCGGCGTGCGGAACGTGATGCCGAACACCTTGTTCTCGTCGGCGATGCTGATGGAGAGCACCTCGGCACCCGTCGCCCGATGGCGATAGAGCTGCGCCGGCGCGCCGAGTTCATCGATCCAGAGCTCACGGGTCAACTCAAAGGCAGCGTGCATGGTTTCGTCCTCATCGGGAGCGCCAGCGGCGCCCGGGCGGAGCCTTTCATCATTCTATACCAGGCGGCAAGCAGTCCGCAGGTTCACCAATGATTCACAGATGGTTCATCGTCTGTTCACGCAGGGCTGGTATGATGGTGCAGCGATATGAGCAGAGGAGCCGAGATGACACGCGACCTGACGATCGATGGCATGGTGAATGTTCGCGACCTGGGCGGACTGGCGACCCGTGCCGGAGTGCCGACGCGCCAGCGGGCGGTGATTCGTGGCGACGCGCCGACGCGCATCAGTGAGGCCGGCCGGCTGGATCTGGTGAACCATGGCATTCGTCAGGTGATCGACCTGCGCTATGCCCACGAGCGTGCCGCGGCGCCCAATCCCCTGGAGCGCGACGCGCGCTTCCGGGTGCATGCGGTGCCGCTGGAGGCGCCGGCCGACGTGGTGCGCAGCGGGCCGCGCGGGCTGGTGCCATTCTATCGCCATCTGCTGGACGATGCGGCGCCGGCATTCGCCGCGGTGATGCAGGCAATCCTCGCCGATGACGGCGGCGCGCTGATCCACTGCCGCGTCGGTAAGGATCGCACTGGCGTCGTGTCGGCGCTGCTGCTCGATCTCGCCGGCGTGCCACATCACGAGATCGTGGCCGACTACGCCCTGACCCGCCAGCGCATCGGGCCGCTCATCGATGAACTGATGGACGATCGCCCGCCCGGGCTGAGCCCCGCCGCGTACATGCCGCAACTCGACTCACCCGCCGAGGTGATGGATCACACGCTGGCGCATCTGGTGCAGCATCACGGGACGGCGCAGCAGTACCTCGGGCGCGCCGGCATGAGCGCGGCGGCGCTCGCCAGGCTGCGGGCACGGCTGCTGCCGTGAGCCGCACGCGCGCCCGGTCAGCCGGTACGCCGCAGCACGCCCACCATCACGCCCTGGATGTCGAGGTTCTCGGCGGTGGTGATGATCGGCTCCATCGTGGTGTTCGCCGGCTGCAGCCGGACTGCACCGCCCGCCTCGGGCTCGTAGCGCTTCAGGGTGTAGGCGTTCTCGTGGCGCAGCCGCGCGACGATGATGTCGCCGCGGTCGGCGGTCTGCTGGTAGCGCACCAGCACGGTGTCACCATCGGCGACCAGCGCGTCGATCATCGAGTTGCCCCGTACCGTCAGCGCGTACACCGACTGCAGGCGTTCGGCCGGGAACAGATCGCCCGGCACGCTGACCGTCGTGTCGCTGTGGCTGGTGTCCTCGGGATCGGGGAGCGGCGTGCCGGCCGTCAGCGTGCCGAGCCAGCGGACCTGCGGCGCATGGATGGCTGGCGTGGTGGTGACGACCGACAGGCCGCGCGAGGTGCGCTCACCGCGCCGCAGCAGGCCGCGCGCCTCGAGCACGTCGAGGTGGTAGGCGACCAGCGAGGTCGATGAGATGCCGAGCGCGTCGCGGATGTCGCGGATCGATGGCGCGTACTGGTGAGCCTGACTGTACCGCTCGATGAATTCGAGCATCTCGCGCTGCCGCAGCGAGATGCTTTCGGGATTGCGTCGGGAGCGCCGTCGGCGCTGGTCGCTGCCAGGGATCATCATGGGCTCCTGTTCCACAGAACCGTCGACTGTTGCAGCCGTTCGTGGCAGTATAATCGGAACATCTGTTCGTTGTCAAAATGTTCAGCAGACCGGGGCATGCATCGTGTGGCGCACCAGCGCCGCATGGCGCATGCCTCCAGGAGTGTTCCATGAGCGTCATCCTGCTCACGTTTCATCCGGAAGAGCTCGACCGTGCCGATGTCGATGTCATCCGGCGGCTGGCCGTGGGGCGGCGCGTCGTGCTGACGCGCGCGCCAGAGGAGATCGCGCGGCTGCTCGGCGATGTCGAGATCATCGCCGGGTTCGGCATGCCATACGAGCGGCTGCATGAGGCCCCACAGTTGCGCTGGATGCAACAGTGGGGCGCGGGCGTCGACTGGCTGATGCACCACCCTGCGGCGCAGGAGCACCCGTTCGTTCTGACGAATGCGTCTGGCGTGCACGCTGTGCCGATCAGCGAGCACGTCATCGGCCAGATGCTGATGTTCGCGCGCGGCTTGCAGCACGCGGTGCGGGCCCAGCAGCGCCACGAATGGTGGCGGCCTGGTCATCAGGGCGTCTTCGAGCTGTACGGCGCGACGCTGCTGGTCGTCGGCGTCGGCGCGATCGGGTCGCGCATCGCATCGCTGGCGCGGGCGTTCGGCATGCGCGTCGAGGGTGTCCGGCGCGATGCGACAGTGGCAGCGCCCGATGTCGATGCGCTGTATGGCCCCAACGAACTGGCCGGCTGCCTGGCGCGCGCCGACATCGTGGTGCTCTGCGTGCCCCATACCGCCGCGACCCACCACCTGATCGATGCGGCGGCGCTGGCGCGGCTGAAGCGCACGGCATATCTCATCAACATCGGTCGCGGCGGGACGGTCGATGAGGCGGCGCTGGCGACGGCGTTGCAGGCGGGGCGGCTGGCCGGCGCGGCGCTCGATGTGTTCGAGGCCGAGCCGCTGCCGGCCGATTCGCCGCTGTGGAGCTGTGACAACGTGATCATCACGGGCCACTATGCCGGCAATACGCCGCGCTACCAGCGACGTGCGATGGCGATCTTCCTGGAGAATCTGCGCCACTATCTCGCGGGCGAGCCACTCATCAACGTCGTCGACAAGCACCTCGGGTACTGATGGTGCGCCGCACGATGCTGGCCGGCGGGCGGCGCCGTGCCCGGGGGTGCCCGCTACCAGACTGCTACGGCAGGCGGTGCATGCCGCGCGATTCCCGCATCCCACCCCCGAGCGGGGGGTGCCCAGCACGGCATCGGAGACGGCCGTCTGATGCGGTACGCGCACGTCCAGGCGTTGCGGGATGTCCGGCCAGGGCTCGCAGGTACGGTGCCGCCGTTGGCCAGGCGCCCCGCGTGCTCTCAACAGCCCCCGAACGCCGGGACGGGCGCACACGACGCCACGCAGGGGTTGGGGGTAAGGCTCCATCCTGTGCTGCTCGCTCCGCGCTTCTCACTCCTCAGCCCCCGCACGCGACTCGCCCCGCCGCCGGCCCGGCACGCCAGTCTGATATATAATGAGCGCAGATCCGTCGCCTCGATGAGCGAGGCCACCGCGACGTTGCGGGACGACAGCCGGAGGCCGTTGTGCTCAGTCGACCGCAGCATGTCAACCCGCGCGACCGTCTCGCAGCCACCATTCGTGCGCTGGGCGCCGTGCTCGGCGACGTCATCGCCGACCAGGCCGGCCCGGAGGCACTGGCACTCGAGGAGCGCGTGCGAACGCTCTCGAAGGCGCTGCGCAGCCAGGATGAGCAGCACGATCAGCCCGATCCGGCGGGAGTGGCGCACATGCGCGCGTTGATCGCCGGCCTGGGCACAGCCGATGCCGCAATCCTGATCAAGGCGTTCAGCACCTACTTCGCGCTGGTGAACCTGTCGGAGCAAATGCAGCGCATCTGGTCGCTGCGCGAGCGCAGCCGCGCGCAGCCGCGCGCAGCGCAGCCCGAATCGATTGCCGCGGCGGTCGACGAGCTACGGCGGCGGGGCGTCGCGGCTGGCGCCGTCCAGCAGTGGCTCGACACCGCGTTGATCATGCCGGTCTTCACCGCCCACCCCACCGAAGCACGCCGCAGGACGACCATCGAGAAACTGCGCCGGCTGGCAGCGCTGCTCGAGCATCAGCACGAACCAGCGGCCAGCGCCTTCGAGGCCGACGAGATCGCCCGCGGCATTCACGAAGAGGTCGTCAGCCTGTGGCAGAGCGACGAACTGCGCGTCACGCGACCCGAAGTCGTCGATGAGGTCAAGAACGGCATCTACTTCTTTGAAACCGGGATCATGGATCTGATTCCGCGGTTGTATCGCGAACTCGAGCACGCATTGCGCACCACCTACCCCGGGCACCACTGGTCGGTACCGCCGCTGTTGCGGTTCGGCTCATGGATGGGTGGTGATCGTGACGGCAACCCGTACGTCACCGCCGACGTGACGGTACGCGCCGTCCGGCTGATGCGCAGTGCCGCGATCCGCCACTACATCGGCGCAGTCGAGCAGCTCAGCCAGCGCCTGAGCGCCTCGGTGCGCCAGGTGACGGTCTCCGACGAACTGGTGCAATCGATTGCGGCAGACGCGCGGCAGTTCCCTGCCATCGCGGCGACGTTCGCCCGCAGCACGCCACACGAGCTCTACCGCCAGAAGTGCGTCCTCATCCACGAGAAGCTGCACCGCACACTGCTACACGCCGAGCAATGCGAGCCAGACTGGGGTCAAGCGCCGACGCATGGCGAGCAGCGGCACTTCTACCTGCGCAGCGGCGAATTGCTGGCCGATCTGCGCGTGATGGAGCGCAGCCTGCGGGCGCACGGCGGCGCGGCGCTGGCCGATGGCGCCCTCAGCCATGTGATGCGCCAGGTCGAGGTCTTCGGCCTGCATCTGGCGACGCTCGACGTCCGTCAGCACAGCGAACGGCACCGTGCAGCGCTGCGCGAGATCCTGGCGTACGCCGGCGTGTGTGACGACTACGAGGCGCTCGACGAAGCCGAGCGTTGCGCCGTGCTGGTCCGTGAGCTCGCCGGTCACCGGCCGCTGATTCCGGCCCGCCTGCCATACGGCGCCGAGACCAATGAGGTCGTCCTGACCTGCCGCACCATCGCTGCCATTCTCGAGCAACTCAGCCCGCAGGCCATCGAGACGTACATCGTCAGCATGACACGCGGCCCGAGCGATATCCTGGCGGTGCTGCTGCTGGCGCGCGAGGCCGGCCTGTTCGCACCCGAGCGCGGCATCAGCCGGCTCAACCTGGTGCCGCTGTTCGAGACCGAGGCTGATCTGCGGCACGGCGGCGCGATCATCAGCACGCTGCTCGACCTGCCGATCTATCGCACGCAGGTGCGGCTGCGCGGCGATGTCCAGGAGATCATGATCGGCTATTCCGACAGCAACAAGGACGTCGGCTATCTGTCGGCAAACTGGGCACTGCACCAGGCACAGCGCGCCCTCAGCGATATCGCCCAGCGCCGGGGCATTCATCTACGGTTGTTTCACGGCCGCGGTGGCGCCGTCGGTCGGGGCGGCGGGCCGGCCAATCGCGCGATCCTGGCACAGCCACCCGGCAGCATCGAGAACCAGATCCGCATCACCGAGCAGGGCGAGGTGATCGCCGATCGCTATGGTCTGCCGGTGCTGGCGTATCGGCATCTCGAGCAGATGCTCAACGCCGTGATGCTGGTTGGCTTTGCGCCGGCCGAGCCACCACATCCCGCCTGGGAGGATGCGCTCGAACAGCTGTCGCGCGCATCGCGCGATCACTATCGCGCGCTGGTCTACGAGACGCCAGCATTCCTCGCGTATTTTCGCGCTGCGACGCCGATCGCCGAGATCAGCCGGCTCAAGATCGGCAGCCGGCCGGCCAGTCGGCGCAGTTCGGATCGCATCGAGGATCTGCGCGCCATTCCGTGGGTCTTCAGCTGGATGCAGTCGCGCCACACCATGCCGGGCTGGTACGGGCTGGGGCACGCGCTGGCGCAGTTCGTCGCCGACGGCCAGCCCGGCGCCGACGAGCGCCTGGCCCGGCTGCAGCAGATGTATCGGGCATGGCCGTTCTTTCGCGCCTTGCTCGACAATGTCCAGATGATCCTGATGAAGGCCGATCTGCAGATCGCCAGACAGTACGCCGATCTGGTCGCCGATGCCGCGGTACGCGAGCAGATCTTTGCGCAGATCGCCGAGGAGCATGCCCGCGCTGTCGCGCTGGTGCGTCGGGTCGCACAGGTTGCCCGATTGCTCGACGACAGCCCGGTGCTGCAGCACTCGATCGCGCGGCGCAATCCCTATGTCGATCCCCTGAGCTACATCCAGATCGAACTGCTGCGCCGGCTGCGCGCCGATCCGGCAGCAGCCGATCACACTGATCTCGAAGATGCCATTCTCGCGAGCATCAGCGGCGTCGCCGCCGGCCTGAAGAACACCGGATGACGGGCACGATCCCGGCAAGGAGTGTCGATGACGACCAGACCACGGGTGTATGTCACTCGCCGCCTGCCCGAGGCGGCATTGGCGATTGTGCGGCAGGCGTGCGAGCTGCGCCTGTGGGATGAGGAAGCAATCGCGGTGCCGCGGGCGACATTGCTGCGCGAGATCGCCGACGCCGACGGGCTGCTCAGCCTGCTGACCGACCGCATCGACGCCGGGTTGCTCGACGCCGCACCGCGGCTGCGCGCCGTCGCGACGGTCGCCGTGGGGTATGACAACGTCGACGTGCCCGCCCTCAGCGCACGGCGCGTCCTGCTGACCAACACGCCCGGCGTGCTCACCGAGACGACAGCCGATCTGGCGTGGGCGCTGATGATGGCCGGCGCACGCCGGCTGGTCGAGGGGCAGCGCCTGATCAGCGCCGGCCAGTGGACGAGCTGGTCGCCGATGTTCATGGTGGGCCAGGACGTGCATGGCGCAACGCTGGGGATCGTCGGCGCCGGCCGGATCGGCAGCGCCGTGGCACGGCGGGCGCAGGGCTTTGCCATGCGCATCGCCTACCACAATCGCCGGCCGGCACCCGAGCTCGAGGCGGCGACGGGCGCGCGCCACCAGCCGCTCGACCAACTGCTGGCCGAGTCGGATTTCATCGTCGTGCTGGTGCCGCTGTCGGCCGAGACGCGCGGCATGTTCGGCACCCGCGAGTTCGCGCTGATGAAACCCGACGCGACGTTCGTCAACGTCTCGCGTGGGCCGGTGGTCGATGAGGCGGCGCTGTATGCTGCGCTACGCGCCGGTCGCCCGGGGTATGCGGCGCTCGACGTGTTCGAGCGCGAGCCGATCGGCGCCGACCACCCGCTGCTCACGCTGCCGAACGTCATCGCGGTGCCACACATCGGCAGCGCCACGGTGGCCACGCGCACGCGGATGGCGACGGTCGCTGCCACCAACCTGGTCGCAGCGCTCACCGGCCAGCCGGTGCCCCATCCGGTCAACCCCGAGGCCTGGTGAGCTACGGGTGGGCTGGCAGCCGCACGCGCCAGCCGAGCACTGCGGCACCGGCGATGCCGATCAGCGTGAGCGCCCAGAACATGATGTCGTAGCTGGTGACTTCGGCCAGCCAGCCGCAGGCCAGCGGCCCGCTGATCGCGAGCGGCGCCAGCACCGCGTTGGCCACCCCGATGTAGATCGGCCGCTCGGTGGTCGGGCTGAAGCCCAGCAGCAGGGTCAGGCCACAGATCTGATAGCCGGCCTGGGCGGTTGCGATCATCACAAAGATCGCGACGAACCACCATGACGCCGGCGCGGCGATGGTCGCCACCATCGCCACCACGCCGACGAGCGTCGCCAGCACCAGCACCTGCCGATGGCCCCAGCGATCTGCCAGCCAGCCGAGGGCGATGTTGGCCACCGCCTGGGCGCCCAGCAGCACCGCGGTGTACCAGCCCACGTCGCCATCGCTCAGCGCAAAGCGCTCGATCGCCGCAGCGGTGACGAAGCTGTGGCCGGTGAGGCTGAGCGAGATCGCCGCCCGGCTGAACAGGTAGGTCCGGAAACTGACATCGCGCCGCAGCAGCGGCACGATGCTGGCCCAGAACCCGACGATCGTCTGCCGTGGCCCCGGCGCAATCGCCGGCTCGCGCGTGCCGAGCAGGAACGCGAACGAGATGATCATCGCGGCAAAGCAGCCGAGCGCCAGATAGCCGACGCTCTGCGGAAATGGCTGCGTGGCCAGGACGTATGTCGCGATCGCCGCGCCACCCACCCCCAGCGCGCCACCGAAGCCGGTCTGGGCGCCGAAGAACAGGCCCCAGCGCGCGCGCGGGATGATCCGGCCGATGAAGTCCTGCCATGGAATGGCCGCGAAGCCCGCCGCCAGCGAGTGGACCGTCCAGAGTGCGAAGAAGCCGCCGAGCAGCATCCAGGCCGGTGCGCCGGGCCAGACGAGCAGCATCACGCCGATCATCAGGAACGGGATGCGCTCGAACAGCGTCGATGCGACCAGCATCGGTTTTCGGCGCCACTGGTTGGCGACGATCGGCGCCAGGAACAGGCCGGGCAGCAGCCAGCCGGTGTTGAGGATGGTGGGGATCAGCCCCTGCATCCAACGGTCGCCAGCCAGCCGCTCGATCAGCAGCGGCAGCACGGTGTAGCGCGAGACCATGCTCAGGCCGAACCAGAACACGCCGCCATCGATGACGTTGAACACAAAATTGCGCCGTGCGTGGCGCGCGACGAATGCTTCGGTGCTGCTGCCGGGACTGGCGGAATCGCTGGTCATGATGGTGGTGTCACCCCGGCCGCTGACGACTGGCGAGCACGGCTCGTGCGGCGATCGATGCGCGTGATGGGTCCCATCCTACCAGAATTCATGGGTGTTGGCGCGACGTCGGGGCGTGACCTGGGGCGCCCATCAGCGTTCTTGAAACGCTGCCTCAGACTCTGTGCTCTGGCTGTTGCTGGCAGCTTCGCCGCCGCCGAGCCCCCACCGCGCTCGGGGATGCTGGGATACCGCGGCGTGCCTGGCCCACTGCGGCGCCTGGCGCCCGAGCCCTGGCCGGGCACCCCGCAACCCCTGGACGTGCGCGTGCCGCAGCGGAATGCCGTATCCGATGCCTCGCTGGGCACGCGTACCCCCGAGATGGGGATCACCCCGGGCATCCGCACGGTGGGACGACCCGTGGATCGCCCGCGGGTAGCATCCTGGTTACGGCGGCGCACCGCCGGCATCATTGGGAGTACCACGCCACGACGGTAGCCAGAGGAGCGCCCAATGCCCGGCATCCCACAGATTGCCGCGATGGTGCAGGGGATCGTGACGACCGCCGTTCAGCAGACCGCCGAGCGTACGGGCCTGCACGCGCGGCAGCGCCAGATGCCCGGTGCGTAGCTCGTGCGAACGCCCGTCCCTGGCTGGCGCATCCCGACGGCCGGATGGAGCATCTGGCCGGCGTGGCTGCCGACCGTGGCGCCACGATCACGCCGCACGGCGCGTGCGAGCGCGCTCCTGCCCCGGCGGCCACCTGGCTGGAACAGGACTGACGGCAATGCTGCCCACACGATTGGTCAGCGCGTCGGCTCCCACATCTTGACCGCGACCGTAACGGGACGTATGGCGCAGGCCCCGCCAGTCAACGTGTGGTATCGTAGCGGTGGGCGAGCCGCCCGCCGTGCGCCGGCGGCCTGGCGCTGTCTCCGGAGGCCATCCCAGACTGCGCCACCAGCAGCCAGACGGCATGGCCTGGCGAAACAAGGAGCAGGAATCTGTGACGACGGTCGAAGATCGCGTGCTGGCAGCGATCGATATGCCGGCACTTCTCGAGACGCTGTGTGCCATGATCGCCATCCGCAGTCTCGACGGCGAGGAAGATGCGATGCAGCACGCGATGGCTGCCGCGCTGACCCACAGCGGCCTGGCAGTCGACCAGTGGTCGATTGACATGACGGCGCTGCGGCGCCATCCCGATTTCTGCCAGGAAGTCGAGCGACACAGCGGAATCGGCGTCGTCGGGGTGCTGGGCGAGGCGCGTGGCGGGCCCAGCCTGATGCTGAACGGGCATGTCGACGTGGTGCCGGCCGGTGATCCGGCGCTGTGGCAGTATCCGCCATGGCAAGGCACCATCGCCGACGGGCGGGTGTACGGTCGTGGCGCCGTCGACATGAAGGGTGGCCTGTGCTGTGCGATGTTCGCCGCCCGCGCGATCGCCCGCGCTGGCGTCACGCTGCGCGGCCAGCTATTCGTCGCCAGCGTGATCGGCGAAGAGGACGGCGGCTGTGGCACGCTGGCGACGCTGCTGCGCGGCCACCGTGCCGACGCGGCGATCGTGGTCGAGCCGACGGAACTGATCGTGGCACCGGCGCAGGCCGGGGCCCTGAACGTTCGGATCACGGTGCCGGGCCTGGCAGCGCATGGCTGCGTGCGCGATGAGGGCGTCAGCGCGATCGAGGCGTTCATTCCGATCCACCAGGCACTGCTCGCACTCGAGCGCGAGCGCAACGCCGCCTGGCATGATCCGCGGTTCGCCGGCTACGCACTGCCATATCCGCTGAGCATCGGAACGCTCAGCGCCGGCAACTGGCCCTCATCGGTGCCCGAGCACCTGGTCGCCGAGGGGCGCTACGGCGTGGCGATCGGCGAAGACCTGGCGGCGGCGCGCGCCCAGTTCGAAGCTACCGTCGCGCGGGCTGCGGCAGCCGATCCGTGGCTCCGGCACCACCCACCCGTCGTCACGTGGTGGGGTGGGCAGTTTGCCCCGGCGGCGATCGCCAGCGATGCGCCGATCGTCGGCAGCGTCACGGCGGCGCTGCACCGGCTGAACCACCAGCCGGTCCGCGTGGCCGGGATGACCTATGGTTCAGATATGCGCCACCTGGTGAACGCCGGTGGCATTCCGACGGTACTGTTCGGGCCCGGCGATGTGCGCCGCTCCCACCGCCCCGACGAGTATGTCGCCATCGCCGATCTGCTGCTGGCGACGCAGGCGCTCGCGCTCACCGCGCTGCACCATTGCGGCTACGACGCGTGAGCGCGCTCACCCGGCCGCAGGAGACCCCGCCAGCGCATCGCGGAACTGGCCCAGAGTCTCCTGCCACGTGCACGCCGGCAGCATCATGGCGTCACATCGAACACGATCGCCCGGGCGGTGCCGGTCTTGATTCCTTGCATCGTCAGCACATACCGCCCACTCGTCCAGACAGTCGGGACGACATAGTCGACGACGATCGTGCCGTTGGCATCGGCCTGGGTCGAGCGCGACAGCGCATACGGAATACTGCCGTCGGGCGCGGTGATCCAAAAGCTGGCATATTCCTCGCTGCCGAAGCCGTAGCCGACGAAGCGGAACGATGCGCCGGCCGGGCCCTGCGCCGGCCAGACGGCACTGACTGCCGCGGCCAGGCTCGGATCGACGCCCAGCACCGTGAACTGAATGGTCGCCGGCGTCTGGCTGCGGATGCCGTAGGCCGTGAGGTGCCACGTCCCCGACATCGAGTAGCGCGGGATCGGCACATCAAGGATGGCATCACCCTGCTTGTCCGACGAAAAGTACTCGCCGCTGATGACCGACTGGTCGGGCAGCGTCAGCCAGGTCGAGATGCGTTCACGCGACGCAAAGCCGCTGCCGTGGAACTGGATGCGGCGACCATCCTCGACGATCGACGAGTCGCCCGTGAGGCGCGTGATCGCCGAGTCGGCCGTCGCCGTGCCACCGAGTTGCGGCACAGCGACGTACATCGCCACTGCGAACAGCAGTGCTGCGAGCAGCACTCCCCAGCGTCGAAGTCCGAACTGGTGCATGATTCTCCTCCCTTGCTCTGACCGGGTGCGCTGGCGCACGCTGCGAGCCACGCCGACGCGCCCGCACGCTCGATGGCCCGTCACCCCGGCAGTGGTCCGGCGGTAGCGCCTAGCGCTGCACCTCGAAGGGTACGGCGCGGGCCACATGGCTGCTGAGCCCCTGAATGGTGACGACATAGCGGCCAGCCATGCTCCCGGCCGGCGGCGTCCAATCGAGCGTCGCCACACCGTAGCGGCCGACCATCAGCGTCGCGGGCAGGGCATAGGCGATCGTGCTATCGGGCGCAGTGATCCAGTAGCTGACGATCTCCCACTCTTCGAGCCCGCCGACGGTGAAGCGGAACGTGCTGCCCGCCGGACCAGCCGTCGGTGCGACCAGCGGAGCCGCCGGAACCGGGGGTGGATCGACGCCGGTGACGGTGAAGCGCGCCACCAGCGGCAACTTGCCCTCGAGGCCGTAGACGGTCAGCGCCCAGTCGCCCGAGACCGAGTTACGCGGAATGCGGATGTCGATCGGCGTGGCGCCACGCTCATCGGCACGGAAGTTGGGCCCATTCATGACCGACTGGTCGGGGAGCGTGAACCAGGTCGCGATCCATTCATGCTGACGGAAGCCGCTGGCCTGGTAGGTGATCGTCTGTCCATCGTCGACGAGCGTGAAACTGCCGGTGAGCGTGGGTGTGGCCGCCGGCTCGGCGGCGGCGGCTGCCGTAGCGCTGAAGGCGCCGAGCAGCGCGAGCACGAGAAGCATCGTGGAGCCGAACCGTCGCTGTCGTTGCGTGACCATACGCTCTTCCTCCGACCTTGCCGCCGCATGCCGCGGCGTGGCGAACGTGCGTGACTACTGGTACACTACCCGCAACCTGGCGCGGCGTCAAACGCAGAATGCGTACCGGGGTAGTATTGTCGCGGAACGCCACGAGGGATGATGGAATCGGGCATGACGGTGGCCATCGTCGGCGCGACGCTGCTGGGAGTGGCGCTCGGCCGCTGGCCGGGCATCCGCGCCGATCGGGCGACAATCTGCCTGATCGGTGCCGCAGCCCTGCTGGCCAGTGGTGTGCTGACGCTGGAGCAGGCCTTCGCGGGCATCGACCTGGCGACGATCACGCTGCTGTTCTCGATGATGGTGCTGAACAGCCGCCTGCAGCTTGCCGGCGGCTTCGGCCTGGTGAGCCGGGGGCTGGTGCGCATCGTGCGCGGGCCCCGCACGCTGCTGGCGGCAATCATCGGGCTGGCGGGGGCGCTGGCGGCGCTGCTGGTGAACGACACTGCGGTTGTGATGCTGACGCCGCTGGTCCTCGATCTGACGCGACGGCTGCAACGGCATGCCATCCCCTACCTGATCGGCCTGGCGACGGCGGCGAATGTCGGCTCGGTGGCGACGTTCACCGGCAATCCGCAGAACATGCTGATCGGCAGCGCCTCGGGCCTGACGTACGCCGGATTCACGGCCACGCTGGCGCCGGTGGCATTGCTCGGCCTGGTGAGCTGCTGGGCGGTGATCATCGTGCTGTGGCGCGACGAGTTTCGCGCTGTGCGCTTCGTCATGCCCGAGCCGGCCCGCAGCATCATCCTGCCCCGCGAACTGCGCAAGGCGCTGCTGGTCACTGCGGCACTGAGCGTGGCATTCTGGCTCGGCGTCCCGATTGCGGGCGCGGCGCTCATCGCCGCCGGCGCGCTGCTGTTCACGCGCCGGCTGAATCCGGTGCGGACATACCGGCTGATCGACTGGAACCTGCTGGTATTCTTCTGCGGCCTGTTCGTCGTCGTGCACGCACTCGAGGTCGCAGGCGTGACGGAGCACATCGTGAGGCTGCTGGAACCGCTGACGCGGCACGGTCTGGTGGCATTCGGCATGGTCGTGGCAGTCGTCAGCAACCTGATCAGCAACGTCCCGGCGGTGATGGTCTTCCTCGACGTCGTGCCGGCGCTCGACGATCCGGCACGCGGCTGGCGCGTCCTGGCGGCCGCATCCACGCTGGCCGGCAATCTGACGCTGCTCGGCTCGGTCGCCAATCTGATCGTCGCCGAGATTGCCGCGCGCCACGGGGTGACGCTGAGCTTCCGCGCGTACCTGCGCGCCGGATTGCCGATCACCGTGCTGACCCTGGCGCTGGCGCTGCTCTGGCTCTGACCGGTCGGCGCATCAGGCGCGTGCCGTCACCTGCCACGCCAGCGTGGTCCCGGCGCCGAACGGCACGACCGCGCCATAGTGATCGGGGACACGCCACGGCACGCGCTCCAGGGTGATGCGGCGCAGTGGCGGCGTGACGCGATAGATCGCCCGCGCATTGTCGGAGACGAAGCGCTGCAGCATCGGCAGCACGTCGCGGTCGGCGAAGAGTTCGGCAAGCGCCGGCAGGGCGACCGGCGCGCTGAACACGCCGGCGGCACAGCCGGCAGCCTCCTTGGCGCTGCGTGGATGCGGCGCCGAATCGCTGCCGAACATTACCCGCGGATGCCCGGTGAGTGCGGCGTGCAGCAACGCCTCGCGATCTTCCGGCCGCTTGGCGATCGGCTTGCAGAACAGGTGCGGCTGCAGCAGGCCGCCCGCGACATCGTCGAGTGTGATCAGCAGGTGGTGCAGCGTGATGGTGGCGTGCAGGTTGTCATACTCGCCGAGGAGCTCGACTGCCTCGCGCGTCGTGATGTGCTCCATCACGATCGTCAGCCGCGGGAACTGCCGCGCCAGCCGCCGATAGACCGGCAGGAACTCACGCTCCCGGTCCATGACGAAGCCATGCGTCTCGCCGTGTACCAGCAGCGGGATGCCGAGCGCCTCGAGGTGCTCGAGGGTGGCATCGATGCCGCGCAGGTCGCGCACGCCGCCGGCGCTGTTGGTCGTGACGCCTTCGGGATACAGCTTGACGCCGATGATCTGACGGCGCGCAGCGGCGAGCTCGTCGTGACTGTAGGCGCGGAAGAACAGCGTGAGCCACGGGCTGAAACGCGCGGTATCGCATGCGACGGCGATGCGCGCGCGGTACGCGTCGAGCGCGTCGAGCGCGTCGATGGGCGGCACCAGATTGGGCATCACCACTGCTCCGGCAAAGTCGGCGGCGCTCAGCGGCGCGACGAGCGTGAGCGTATCGCCATCGCGCAGATGCAGATGCATGTCGAGCGGCGATTCGAGTGTGATGCGATCCATGGATAGACCCTCCCGCCGACAGGCGCGAACTGGCACCACCCTCATCATACCGCATCGCCAGCGCCCGTTCAGCAGGCCTGCGAGAAGAGAGCATGGAGCCTTGCCCCCCGCGCCTTCGTGCCTTCGTGTGAGCCCGTCTCCCGCCCTTCGTGGCTTCGTGCCTTCGTGTGAGCCCGTCTCTCTCCCTTCGCGCCTTCGTGGCTTCGTGGCTTCGTGTGAGCCCGTCTCTCCCTTCGTGGCTTCGTGCCTTCGTGTGAGCCCGTCTCCCGCCTCCCATCTCCCGCGCCTCCTGCCCCTTCGTGGCTTCGTGGCTTCGTGTGAGCCCGTCTCCCGCCCTTCGCCGCGCCATTGCAGCGCCCGGCGCTCTCTGGTATGGTAGGCAGAGCGGCAGCGGTGCGCGCCGCCCGCAGCACGAGGAGCACCCTGTGAGTGAGACATTCCCCCCGTATGTCCGCAGCGTGGTCGCGAGCGCCGCACTCGACGCCTGGCCCGTCGGCGGGCAGGGGTTCAACGAGTGCAGCTTCACCTCAATCGCCAACGCGCTCAACCTGCTCAACCAGGCCGCGCGCTACTCCAAGGACGAGTTCATCCGCGAGGCCGGGCTGCTGTTCCAGCCGCGGCTCGGCGGCACGCTGCCGTTCCTCAAGGCGCTGCAACTGCGCCGTCGTGGGTATGGCGCCCACTTCGGCAACCTGGCGCGCAGCGACGCCGAGCGCGTCATCCGCGGCCTGATCGACCGGGGCGTACCGATGATCGTCGACATCTACCCGGCGTTCCAGCTCGGCCGGCTGCGCGTCTTCGGCCAGCATGCCACCGTCCTGGTGGGCTACAGCGAGCCGTACCGCGACGCGCAGGGAGTGCGGCGCGAGGAATACTACCTCATCGACGCCCAGTGGCCCAGCCTGGGCGGCTTCCGGCTCGATGCCAACGACGTCGATCGCGACGGTGACGGCACCGTCGAGCACTATCCGGGCAACCGCACGCTGGCGCGCGGCGAGTTCCTGCGCCTCTGGTCATCGCGCAACTACTGTCCGATCTTCCCGGACCCCGCAGCGCATCGCGAATGGCGTGCGCAGACCCTGCGCCGCCCCGCGCGGCGCTCGGTCGGCCGGCGGATCGCCGGCCTGGTGATCGGGTCGGATGATCGCCTGGCGGAAGGTGGGGCACGATGACGACGAACCATGATGATCTGTGCCGGCGCCCGGCGGTCGAACTGGCCGGCTTGCTGCGCCGCCGCGACCTATCGGCGGTGGAACTGCTGGATGCGCACCTGGCGCGCATCGCGGCCGTCAATCCACAGCTCAACGCGCTGGTGACGGCCACGCCCGACCTGGCGCGCGCCCAGGCGCAGGCCGCCGACGCCGCGCTGGCGCAGGGCCGCTGGCTCGGCCCGCTGCATGGCCTGCCGGTGGCGCACAAAGACCTCGTGCCCACCCGCGACATCAGGACGACGTTCGGCTCGCCGCTGTATCGCAACTTTGTCCCCGATCGCGATGCGATCATCATCGAACGCATGCGCGCCGCCGGCGCGGTGACGCTGGGCAAGACCAACACGCCGGAGTTCGGCGCCGGTTCACAGACCTTCAACCCGGTCTTCGGGGCGACGCGCAACCCGTACGATCCGACGCGCACCTGTGGCGGCAGCAGTGGCGGTGCCGCCGTCGGCCTGGCCACCGGGATGTTCGCGCTGGCCGACGGCAGCGACTCGGGCGGCTCGCTGCGGAACCCCGCAGCGTTCTGCAATGTCGTCGGACTGCGCCCGTCGGTCGGCCGCGTCGCCGCATGGTCGGATCGCAGCGCCTGGCAGACGTTGGCCGTCGAAGGGCCGATGGGGCGCACCGTCGAGGATGTCGCGCTGCTGCTCAGCGTGCTGGCTGGCCCCGACCCGCGCGCCCCGCAGTCGATCGCCGAGCCGGGCGCGCAGTTCGCCGTGCCGCTCGATGCCGGATGGCGTGGCACGCCGATCGCCTGGTGCCCGGACCTGGGCGGCAGCGTCCCGCTCGATCCACGGATCGCCGCGGTGCTGGAGCGGCAGCGCGCGACGTTTGTGGCATTGGGGTGCGAGGTGCACGATGCTGCCCCGGCGATGGACGGGGCCGACGAGGCGTTCAAGGCGTTCCGTGCCTGGGGCTTCGAGCTCGGCTACGGCGACCTGCTCGACCGGCACCGGGATCAGCTGAAGGACACGGTGATCTGGAACATCGAGGAGGGCCGCCAGTTGACCGGGCCACAGCTCGGCCGTGCCGAGCGGCTGCGCACCGCGCTCTATCACCGGGTGCGCGAATTCATGGAGCGCCACGCGTTCCTGGTGCTCACGACCACCCAGGTGCCGCCGTTCGATGTGAACCTGCCGTATCCGCAGACCGTCGCCGGCCAGACGATGGCGAGCTATATCGACTGGATGCAGTCGTGCTATTTCATCTCGATCACCGGGCTGCCGGCGATCTCGCTGCCGGCAGGGTTCACCGACGACGGCCTGCCGGTGGGCCTGCAGATCGTCGGGCGCCATCGTGATGAACTGGGGGTGCTGCGCCTGGCGTATGCCTTCCAGCAGGCACAGCCGTTCTGGCGGCAGGCGCCGCCACTCACGCGCCGGTGAACCGGACGGTCGGGTACTGCTGGCGCAGGGCGCGCACGTCGGCGGCGATCTGCGCGTCGGGCCGCCGCCGCCACAGGCTGTCGGCGACGAGGCGCGCCACCGTGGGCATCTCCGCCGGCCCCATGCCGCTGCGTACGATCTCGGGGGTGCCGAGGCGCAGCCCGTTCGTGTCGTCGGCGATGGCGTCGCCGGGCAGGCCGATGCCACAGCTGAGGATGTTCGCCTGGCGCAGCTGTCGTGCCATCCGCTGCCCGCCGCCGAATGGCGCCGCCAGCAGGGCGAACTGGTGCGACTCGGTGGCGGTACCATCGGCCATGCGAAAGACCGCCAGCCCCTCATCGGCCAGCGCCCGCGCCAGCGCCTGGCTGGTATCGACCATCGCTGCCGCGTATGCCGGGCCGGCAGCGCGCCAGTCGAGCAGCGTGATCGCCAGCGCCGCCACGCGCCCCGCGTCGGAGTTGGCAGTCAGGCCGGGATAGGCGATGGCATCGATGCGCTGCATCAGCGCGGCATCGCGCGAGACGATCAGCCCGCCGGCCGGCCCGCCCAGGCTCTTGTAGGTGCTCATCGTCAGCAGATGCGCCCCGTCGTCCAGCGGATTGGGCCAGCGCCCGCCGGCGAACAGACCGCATTGATGGGCGGCATCCGCCAGCAGCACCGCGCCGACGTCGTCGGCGATCTGGCGAAGCTGCCGCACCGGGTGCGGCCGCAGGTTCAGGCTGCCGCCGATGGTGATCAGCGCCGGGCGAATCTGCCGCGCCTGCTCGCGCAGCCGCGCCAGATCGACGGTGTAGTTCGCCGGATCAACCGGGGCGTAGTGGATGTCCAGCCCATAGTACCCGGCCGCACCCGCCCGGTCGTGCGTGACATGGCCGCCGATGGCCGGCGGCGGCACGATGATGCGATCACCCGGCCGGCAGGTGGCCATGAAGCCGTAGAGGTTCGCCAGCGCGCCCGAACCCACGCGGATCTCGGCGTAGTCGGCGCGAAACACCTCGCCCGCCAGGCGGCGCGCGATCAGTTCGATGCGCTCGACCGCCTCCAGCCCCATCTCGTATTTGTCGCCGGGATGCCCGAGCGACGGCCGGTTGCCCAGCCCGGCGGCCAGCAGCGCCTCGGCACGCGGGTTCATCAGATTGGTCGCCGGATTGAGATTGAGGCACTCCTGCTCGTGAACGACCCGGTGTTGCAGCGCCAGCGCCTCGACGGTGTCGCGCAGCGCCGCGCCGTCGGCGAGCGGCAGGCCTGCCAGGGTCGTCTCGGCGAATGCGTTCAGCGCCCCGCTGATCCAGGGCAGGTGTGGGCTGGTCATCGCTCGTCCCCCGACATCATCCCGGATCGCCGTACCCATGGGGGTGCGCGCGATGCCACTGCCACGCCGAGCCGACGATCTGCTCGAGCGTCGGATAGCGCGGCGCCCAGCCAAGCTCGGCACGAATGCGCGCCGCCGACGCCACCAGCTCGGCCGGATCACCCGGCCGGCGCGGCCCCACCACGCACGGAATCGGCCGTCCCGTCACAACCTCGGCGACCCGCACGACCTCGCGGATGGTGAAGCCGGTGCCGTTGCCCAGGTTGTACACCCGGCTCCCCAGCCGGTCGAGCGCCTGCAGCGCCAGGATGTGCGCCTGGGCCAGGTCAAGCACATGGACGTAATCGCGCACGCAGGTGCCATCGCGCGTCGGATAGTCGTCGCCGAAGATCGTCAGGTGCTCGCGCTGCCCGAGCGCGACCTGCAGCACGATCGGGATGAGGTGATGTTCGGGCGAATGGTCCTCGCCGCGCTGTGGCGTGCCGCCGGCAGCGTTGAAGTAGCGCAGGCAGGCGTAGCGCACGCCGTAGATGCGCTCCATCCACGCCAGGGTGCGTTCGAGAAAGAACTTCGATTCGCCGTACGGCGATCCCGGCACGATGTGCTCGTCGGGCTCGATCGGCATGCGTTCGGGCCGATCGAACAGATTGGCGGTCGACGACACGATGAAGCGCCCGACGCCGGCGGCGACGGCATGCTCGAACAGGTTCGCGCCGGCGACCAGGTTGTCGCGCAGGTAGCGGAACGGCTGCTGCATGCTCTCGCCCACCAGGGTATACGAAGCGAAGTGCAGCACGCCGTCGATGCCGCGGTGCTGGCGGAACAACCCGGCGACCTGTGCCGCGTCGCCGAGATCGGCGTGATGCCAGATGGCGCCGGGCGGCACGGCGGCGCGATGCCCCTGGTACAGGTTGTCGACCACGATCACATCATGGCCGGCGGCGAGCAGTTCGGCAGCACAGACGCTGCCGATATAGCCGGCACCGCCGGTGACGATGACTTTCACCCTGGCCCCCTTGATCCGGCGCGCCCGCGTCAGGCCGCACCAAGCTGCTCCAGCGTCGCCCAGAAGGCGGGATACGACACATCGACGGCACCGGCGTCGCCGATCAGCACCGCCTCGTGCGCCGCCAGCGCCGCCACCGCCCAGGCCATCGCCAGGCGATGGTCGCCATGGCTGGAGAGCGCCGTGCCCGCCAGCCGCCGCCCGCCGTCGATGCGAAATCCGTCATCGGCAGCATCGACCGCCACGCCCAGCGCGCGCAGCCCGCCGACCACCGTGCTGATCCGGTCGGTCTCCTTGGCGCGCAGTTCCTGGGCATCGCGCACCACCGTGGTGCCGCGAGCGCACGCCGCCGCCACCGCCAGCACCGGAAGCTCATCGATCAGCCGTGGAATGATCGCCCCCTCGATGGTGGTGCCGCGCAGCGCCGACGAGCGCACCGTGACGTCGGCCACCGGCTCATCGCCCTCGGTGCGCAGCGCGCTCACGGTCAGATCGGCGCCCATCGCCTGCAGCACCTCGAGCGCCCCGCCGCGGCTCGCATTCATCCCCACCCCGCGGGTGGTGATCTCGGCATCGGGATGAATCGCAGCCGCGACCCACCAGAACGCCGCCGACGACGGATCGCCCGGCACGCGCAGCGAGCAGGGCTGCAGTGCGGCGCCAGGCGTCAGCCGCAGCCGGCCATCCTCGAGCGCCAGCGCCACCCCCATGCCGCGCAGCATGCGCTCGGTATGGTCGCGCCCATCGATCCGGCCGCCGAGGTCGAGCGGCACGCCGGCGCACAGCGCCGCCAGCAAGAGGGCGCTCTTGACCTGTGCCGAAGCGATCGGCAGATCATAGCTGCCGGCATGCAGCCTGGAGCCGCGGATCGCCAGCGGTGCGCGCTCACCGCCGTCGCGGCCATCGATCTGCGCGCCCAGCGCGCGCAGCGGCGCGACGATGCGCCGTTGCGGTCGTGAGCGGAGCGAAGCATCGCCGCTCAGCACGCTGAACCGCCCGTCGCAGCCCGCCAGCACGCCCGCCAGCAGGCGCATCGTCGTCCCCGAGTTGCCGCAGTCGAGGACATCGGCAGCCTCGCGCAGCCCAGCGCTGCCGCAGCCATGCACGACGACGGTATCGCCCTCCTGCTCGATCGCCACGCCCAGGGCACGCAGGCACGCGATCGTCGCCAGGCAGTCGGCACCGGTCAGGAAATGGGTGATGCGCGCGCTCCCGTGTGCCAGTGCGTTGAACATGACGGCGCGGTGCGAGATCGACTTGTCGCCGGGAATGTCAATCGATCCACGCATGCGCGACGGCGCCTCAATGCGGCGTGAATGCACCTGCAGCTCCCCTTTCAGATCGGCAGCCGGTCCGACAGCCGGGTCAGCGTTCGACTGGCTCCGGCCGCACGATCAGCCGATACCCGACGCCCCGCACGGTCACCACGAACCGCGGGTTGGCCGGATCGAGCTCGATGCGCTGCCGCAGCCGGTAGATCAGCGCATCGATCGCGTTGTAGTCGTACAGCGGGTAATCCCACACGTCGCGGGCGATCACGGCCTTGCTCACCACCTGGCCGCGCCGCTCGTAGAGCAGCCGCAGCAACTGGAACTCCTTGACGGTCAGTGGCGGCTCGAGCGGCTTGCCACCGATGGCGATCTCGCGGGCATCCGCATCGAACTGCAAGACCTCCTCGGCCTGTGGGGTGCGACGCAGGATCTCGACCGGGAAGATGCCCTTCTGTGTCGCGTCGGGATCGTTGAAGGTGATCTCGGCATCAGCGACCCAGATGCGGTCCTGGTGCCGGAGTTGGTGTGGCCCGTCGATCGGCCCGCTGTTGACCAGCGTGCCGTTGGTGCTGTCGAGATCACGGACATAGTAGGCGCCGCTGTCACGCTCGAGGCGTGCATGACGGCGCGATGCCAGGGGATGATCGATCACGATGTCGTTGGTGCTATCACGACCGATGGTGATGACCTCACGCATCCAGCTCACCTCGGTCGTGCTGCCCGCCGGACGCCGGATGATCAGGAGCGGCGCGCTTCCGGAAGACATGGCGTACCTCGTGGAATATGTGATTCGAACGCGCCGATCGTACGGCGCGATGTGGTACAATCGCGTTGGTGCTACCGCGATTGTACCATACCTGGGCCGACGATGACACTGCAGAATGGCCAGCAACTCGGGCGTTACCGCATCGAAGCCGAGATCGGTCGCGGCGGCATGGCGCGCGTCTACCGCGCCGTCGACACCGTGCTGCGGCGCACCGTCGCGCTCAAGGTGTTGCTGCCGAACCTCGCGCTCGATGCCGAGTTCGCGCGGCGCTTCGAGTACGAGGCGATCACCGCCGCGAACCTGCGGCATCCTGCCATCGTCACGATCTACGATGTCGCCCAGATCGATGACTGGCGCTTCATCGCGATGGAGTACGTCACCGGGCGTACGCTCTACGCGGTGCTGCGCGAGCGCGGCGCGCTCGGCCTCGGCCTGGCGATCGCGCTGATCGCGCCGGTCGCTGATGCCCTCGATCACGCCCACCGCCAGGGTGCGGTGCATCGCGACGTCAAGCCACACAACATCCTGATCGACACCGGCGGGCGCGTCCTGCTGACCGACTTCGGCATCGCCCACGCGCCGGAACTGGTCGGTGGCGAACGCATCACGCGCGCCGGCATCTTCATGGGTACGCCCGAATACATCTCGCCCGAACAGGCATCGGCGCGCACCATCGATGGTCGCAGCGACCTGTACTCGCTGGCCGTGACCGCCTACGAGATCATCGCGGGCAGCATCCCGTTCAGCGGGACGACGTCGGAGCTCGTGACGGCGCATGCGCAGCAGCCGGCGCCACCGATCAGCCAGGGCGCGACGGATCTGCCCCCCGAGCTCGATGTGGTGTTGTCGCGGGCGCTGGCCAAACAGCCGGAGCGCCGCTACCAGACGGGGAGCGACTTCGTCGCGGCGCTGCGCGATGTGTCGCGGCGCTACGGTATGCCGCTGGCGACGCGCACGCACCTCGCGGCGCTGACGCGTGTGCTGCCCGAGGCGGCGTCGGCAGCCGATGCGTCGGCGGTGAGCCGTGCCCGCGTCGCACGCATTCAGTCGGCGTCGCCGCTGACGCCGGCGCCCCCGGCGACCGGCGCGGCACCGGTTCGTGCGCCGGTGGCGGCGGCGCCGGTCGCGATGACTGTGCCACAGACGACGGTGCTGGTGGTGGTGAGCGTGATTGTGCTGCTCACCCTGGCGATCCTGCTCGGTTATGCGCGGTTTGCCGCAGATGATCCAGTGACGGCGACGGCGACGCCCGATGCGGCAGTGATGCGGACGAGCCACTCACCGACCCGCCCTGCGCCGGCGACGCCGGCGCTCCGTCCGTCGCCGGCGGCGGCGACGGCGACGGCGACGGTGCCGCCGGAGCCGAGCCCGTCGGCGACGCTCGAGGTGTGGACGGTGGTGCCGCCGGTGTGGCCGACGGCGACGCCTGAGCCGACGGCGACGCCTGAGCCGACGGCGACGCCTGAGCCGACGGCGACGCCTGAGCCGACGGCGACGCCTGAGCCGACGGCGACGCCGCAGCCGTGAGCGGGCGATATGGGGGCGGCGATGGCTGCCGATGATGCCGGGCGTCTGCTGACGCTGCCAGGTGATCTGGAGCGTGCGATCGCGGCGCTGCTGGCACAGGCGCCGTCGGCGCGCTGGCAGCACGCGGCCCGTGCGCTGAGCGCGCGATATCGCGCACCGCGCCAGGACGACGGACGGGCGCTGGCGAGTGGCGAGCGCGATGTGCTCGGCTACCTGGCGCAGTTCGTTCCGGCAACATACGCACAGTTGCGCGGCGCGATGCAGGCGGTCGCCCGGCGTATCCCCGGCTGGCAGCCCGCCACGCTGCTCGATCTCGGCAGCGGCCCGGGGACGGCATTGTGGGCGGCAGCCGCCTGCTGGCCGATGCTGCGGCGGGCGGTCGCCCATGAACGCGAGGATGCGTTCATCGCCATCGGCCGGACCCTGTGCCAGGCCGCGCCGCATCCGGCCGTGCGCGATGCGCGCTGGAGCGCGGGCGACATCCGCACGACGGTCGCGCGACATCCGACGCCGGGTGATCTGGTCGTCATCGGGCATGTGCTGGGCGAGATCGCCCCGGACGAGCGCGTGGCCCTGCTCACGAATGCCTGGATGCGCTGCAGCGGCGTGCTGCTGGTCGTCGAGCCGGGCACTCCCGACGGATTTGCGGTGGTGCGTGCGGCGCGCGCGACCCTGCTCGGCCTGGCGGGCGTGACGCTGGCGCCGTGCCCGCACGATCTGCCGTGCCCGCTCCACGATGACTGGTGCCACGCGCCACAGCGCATCATGCGCCCGGCGTTCCAGCGCGCTGCCCGTGCGGCGTCGGGCCAGTGGGAAGAGAACAAGTTCAGCTACTGCGCCATCGGCCGGATGCCGGGTACGCAGCCGGTCTGGGCGCGGGTGCTGCGCGAGCCGACGTGGAACAAGGCCTACGCCGAGGTGGAGCTCTGTACGCGCGACGGAACCGCGCGGCCCCGTGGCCTCAAGCGCGATCGCGCGGCGTTTCGCGCCATCAAAGACCTGGCGTGGGGCGCGGCGCTCGCGGACGCTGCTGCGCTGCTGCCGCCCGATGACGCGTGATGGGCCGACGATTTACGGTGTGACGACCTGCCGCACCAGCGCGCCAAGCTCGGCTAGCCCGACTGGCTTGGCGAGATAGCCCCGGACGCCGAGCGCCGCCATCTGCTTGCGTAGCCGCGGCGTGTCGTAGGCCGTCAGCACCAGCACTGTCAATCCCGGATGCTCGTGGTGCAGCGCCTTGAGCAACGCGACCCCGCTCCGATCCGGGCCGCCCGGATCGATGATCACCAGATCGATCCCACCACGGGCACACGCCAGCCAGGCCGCACCCGCCGATGGCACCTGCTCGACCACCGAGCCAGACCCGAGGATGTGCTGCAGGCCGCGCTGCGTCACCAACGCGGCAGTTGGATCGCTGTCGACAATGATGATGTGGGACACCGCCGCGCTGCACCCCCCGCTGGTGGCGATGGCAGTGATCCAACCGACGCCGCGCCACCGTCGCCCCATGCTATGGCGATGCCGCCATGATGCCGGTGAAGGATGCCACACCCCACGGTGGTGAACGCGCAATCCGGCCGTCATGCACGGCGCCCGCCCGGCGGACTGGCCGGCAGCACGATACGGAACGTGGTGCCGATGCCGAGTTCGCTCTCGACGGTGATACCACCTCCGTGCTGCGTGATGATGTGGGCGCTGATCGCCAGGCCCAGTCCGGTGCCCTGGGGCTTGGTGGTGTAGAACGGCTCGAAGAGATGCGGCAGGTGCTCGGGCGCAATCCCGGTACCATCATCGGCGATGGCGATCAGCACGCCGCCCGCGGGCGCCCGCCCGCCGGCCGGGCTGGTCGTCACCGTCAGCACCCCGCCGCCCGGCATCGCATCGCACGCATTGAGCATCACGTTCAGAAACACCTGCCGCACCTGATCGGCATGCGCCGTGATCGGCGACACCAGCGGATCGAGGGCGCGGACGACCGTGACCTGCCCATGGCGCAGATGGGTCCTGACCAGTTCGATGGTCTCGTCGAGCAGGTCGTTCACGTCGGTCGTCTCAAGTTCATCGCGCGCCGGACGGTAGAAGTCACGCATCCGGGTGATGATGCGGGCGATTCGCCCCAGTTCGCTCTGGGCGATGTCGAGAAACACGCGCTGTGGCGCATCGTCGGGCAACTCCTGCCCGACGAGGTACAGGCTGTTGCGCGCGGCATACAGCGGATTGTTGATCTCGTGCGCGACCGAGGCGGCCAGTTCGCCGACGGCCGCGAGCTTGGCGCTCTGCAGCAACTGCGCCTGCGCCGCATCGAGCCGCGCCTGCGCCTGCTCGTGCAGCGACCTGCTCTGCGCCAGATCGTGCTGGAGCGCAGCCGTGCGCACCACCTGGCGCCGCGCGCTGATCGCCACTGCGGCCAGGTCGGTCAGCGACTGGATGAATGGCAGGTCGTGCGGCGTGAAGCGCGATTCGGGCAGGGCGCCCGGCAGCACCAGCGCCCCCAGCCGCTGCCCCTCGACGCGCAGCGGCGCGAGCAGCGCCGAGCGCGGCGGCCAGGGCGCGACCACGCGGGCGAGCTGTGCGGCGTGTTCGTCGCTGGCGGAAACGAGCAGTTCATCGATCTGCGCCGCCCCCATGAGCATGGCGCGCGGCGCGAAGTACGCGTGCCCGGCGAGCGATTGCCCCGGCTGGACGCTCAGCGACGGCACGACACCATCGCGCGTCGCACGCAGCCACAACTGCTCGCCACGCTCGTCGGCCAGGAACAGCAACGGGCCGCTGGAACCGGGAAACAACGTATCTGCCTCGCGGACCACGATCTGCAGGATCATCTCGATGTCCTGCGTCACGAGCAGCGCGGCGCACACGGCCAGGATGGCATTCAACCGGCGCGCGACTGCCGGCGAGGGCATGTCGGCCGTCGGCGATGCATGCCCGGGCTGCGCGATGCGCGCGAGCGCCTGCGCGAGATGGTGCTGCCGTCGTCGCATCAGCGAAGGAGGCATGGTTCGTCGCAGCTTCGCCATCGGTCGCCTCTCCCTGTGCCACCGCCGGGCCGACGCGGCGACGGGCGCTGCCGCCAGCAGAGGCGCGCACGAACAGGCGGGCGCGCCAGCGCGCGGCCGCAGGGACGCGAGCCACGCCGCGGCATCATGCGATCCACGCGCCGGCATGCGGCCGGGGCACGGCAGCACGACCAGCCAGGCAGCGCCACAGCCCACCAGACCAGGGCCACCGCGCCCCGGTCTGGCGCGCCACCCTCAGCCCTGGAACGTGCCGCGCGCCACCGCCGGCACAAACTCGCTCAGATCGGTCTCGGCGAGATACACCGTCCGCCCGGTATCGGCCGAGCAATACAGCGCCATCAGCATCTCCATCACCGCGACACCGTCGTGAAACGTCTCGCTCGGCATCTGCCCCCGACGGAACGCCTCGACCATGTGGCGGTTCTCATCGGTGTAGCCATAGATGCCCGCCTCGTCCTCGAGCACCGGCATCAAGCCCTGCTCGGCGTTCTGCTTCTCGACCAGATCCTCGCCCTGGCTGCCCTGCACGGCCCGCGACAGGAAGACCTTGAGCTCGGTGCCGAGGGTGTTCACCTCCATGGCATATTCCGGCCCGAGCAGTTCGATCTGGATGCGCAGCCCCGGCCCGACATACGCCCACGAGGTGCTGCTCTCGATCATCACCTTGTTGCCGTCCTCGTCCTCGAGCACCAGCGTGCCGCGGGCAAAATCCTCGGCCGGCCGCGTGAGATAATCCACCTCGGGCCCCATCATATCGCGTAGCTTGCGGGCATACTCCGGCCGGCGCCACTTGAGCGTGGCGATCGTCGCGCTGGCGCTCACCAGCCTGAGGCTCTCGCGCGGCTTGCCCGGCTCGGTCAGCAGGAAGCGCGCTACCTCGACGCTATGGCACATCATGTCGGACAGCACGCCACCGCCCTGCTTGTCGCCCTGCCAGAACCACGGCTTGTGCGGCCCGCTATGCTCTTCGGAGGCGCGCGCCAGGTATGGCCGGCCGGTCGTCGCCGCGCCACGCCGCCAGACGATGTCTTTGCCGCGGCGCACCGCCGTCGAGAACACCTGATTTTCGAGGTAGCCGTGCAGCAGCCCGGCCTGCTCGACCAGCCGCAGCATCTCGCGCGCCTCGCCGAGCGTCCGGGCCAGGGGCTTCTCGCACGCGACCGCCCGCAGCGTGCTCTGGCCGCTGGCGACCAGCGCGGCGATCGTGCGCATTGTCGCGAGCCGGCTGTCGTTGGGGCCGAGGATCCACACCGCATCGATGGCATCGGCCGTCAGCAGCGCCTCGAGCGATTCGTAGGCGACGCATGGCCCGAGCTCGAGCTCGTTGGCGCGCGCCGCCAGCGCCTCGCGATTGGCGGCGGTGGGGCTGTACACGGCGGTGACGCTCACGTTGCGCACGCTCAGAAGCGCCTGGAGATGAAAGTGGGCGATGAAACCACTGCCCACCATGCCGATGCGCAATGCGGGGAGGGTGCTGAGCTCTGCCATCGTCGGCTGTCCTCTCTGCTTGGGGGCGTGAACCAGGCACGCCCGTCGCCGGGCATCATGACGCCATTATAATACATTGGACCGCCGGCGTCCGTGGCGGGCGCGGCGGTCACACGCCATCGACGGGCACTCCGTCGCCGCTGCGATAGGCATACGCCATGCGCGGCGTGTTGAACGCGAAGCCGATGCGGCCGCCGCGATCGAGCAGAATGCACCCACCCAGACCGCGCCCGCGGCGCGCCAGGATCTCGATCGCCGCCGCGGCGGCCGCCGGCGGCGCCATGCCACGCCCGACGAGCTCGGTCGCAGTCCTGGCCAGCACCACCCGCACGATCGATTCGCCCCAGCCCGTCGTCGAGCACGCGGCGGTCTCGTCGTCGGCGTACAGGCCGCTCCCCACGATCGGCGAATCGCCGACGCGACCGGCCGGCTTGTTGCCCGTGCCGCCGGTCGACGTCGCGGCTGCCAGATGCCCGGCGAGATCGAGCGCGACGGCGCCGACCGTGCCCGTCGGGCCGACGACGATGCCGCGGCCGGCGACTTCGCCGATCGGCCGCTCGAATGCCTGGCGCGCCTCGTGGGCCAGGCGGGCGCGCACATCGTGCCAGCGTGCCACCTCGCGCGGCACGATGAGATCGGTGTGTGCGCAGCGCGGATGGCCGACAGCGTCGGCGAAGCGTTCGGCGCCAGCGCCGACCAGCAGCACCACCTGGCTCGCGAGCACCCGTCGCGCCAGCGCGATCGGGTCGCGCACGCGCTGCACGGCGGCGATCGCGCCGGAGTGCAGGCTGTCGCCGTCCATGATGGCGGCGTCGCATTCGACGATGCCATCGACGTTCAGCACCGATCCGGTACCGGCATCGAAGATCGGATCGTCCTCCATCACGCGCACGGCCGCCTCGACGGCATCGAGCGCGCTGCCGCCGGCCTGCAGCACCTGCCAGCCGACATCACAGGCGCGGCGGCAGCCGTCGCGGTGCGGCACGACCTCGTCGTCGGGGATGTCCCAGGCGCCGCCATGAACCACCAGTGCGATTGGCATCGATCATGCTCCTGCTGTGCGGTGTTGCCGCAGATATTCACTACCATAGCTCAGCAGCGACAGGATGAATGGAACGGCGGCGAGCGCCAGGCCCCAGCGGCCGCTGCGCGGGCCGTCCGCGAGATAGAGCAGCAACGCGACGGTGAGCGCGGCGGTGGTCGCCTTGCCGGCCGGATGCGCGGCGACGACGAGCGTGCGCCGCCGGTAGATCGCCAGGCTGCCGAGCAGGATGGCCGCGTCGCGGATGAGCAGTAGCGCCGTGATCGGCCACGGAACGCCGCGCGTCAGGCTCAGCGCCACCGCAGTGGTGTCGAGCATCAGTTTGTCGGCGATCGGATCAAGGACGCGCCCGAGCGCCGAGGTCTCGCGACGATGACGTGCCAGCGGGCCATCGATCGCATCGGTGGCCATCGCCAGCGCCAGCAGCACCAGCGCCTCGCGGTGCCGCTCGGGGCGCAGCAGGGCGCGCACCAGCGCCGGGAGCATCAGCAGGCGGGACAGCGTGAGCAGGTTGGACGGCAGGCACACATCGCGCAGGCGAATCTGTGCATCGCGCCGCTCCGTCACCGACGGTCGCTGTGCGGTCTGCCCGGAATGCGCGGGGTGCAGCCTGTCCATCGCCGGTTTCCTCCATCTCCCGACACGGCTGGCGTGGCGGTGATGCCGCTGGGGCGGCTGGCCCGGCCGCAGCGGACATGCCCACCCACGAGCATAGCACATCGCACGGCATGGCTGTGCAGCCCGTGCGCACCAGCGTGATCCCGGCGACTGCGGGCGATGCGCCGGCTGGTTTGCACCGGGCAGCCGGCCGGCGCTGCGTCGCTGGTGCTGGCGCCCGCCCCGGCGGCGGCGGCTGCTTGACAGGATGGCCGGCGTAGCAGTATACCGTCGGGTGCACCGCAACAACGCCTGATGACGCGCCGCGGCACGGTGCCCGCGTGGCCGCCCGATGGATGCCGTGGCCGATGAGGAGCACGAGATGCAGGGATTTGATCCGGCGACCAGCTTTGGCGCCAGCGTAGCGCAGCGCTACGACGACCAGCCGCGTGGCGACGAAGCCGATGCCGTCGCATTCCTCGCCGACGTGGCGCGCGGCCGCCCGGCGCTCGAGTTTGCCATCGGCACCGGGCGCATCGCCCTGCCGCTGCACGCCGCCGGCACGGCCGTCGACGGCATCGAACTGTCGCCCGACATGCTGGCGCGCCTGCGTCAGAAACCGGGTGGTGCCGACCTCGCGGTCATCTGCGGCGACATGGCCAGCGCGACCACTGGCCGAACCTATGGCCTGGTCTATCTGGTGTTCAACACCATCTTCAACCTGCTCAGCGCCGACGACCAGATTCGTTGCTTCGCGAACGCGGCGCGCCATCTCGATGCCGACGGCTGCTTCGTCGTCGAGACGGCGCTGCCGCATGCCTGGATCGCTCCGGGCACCGCCGACTATGTGCATGCCGAACAGATCGGGCTCGATGCCATCACCCTCGACGTGGCGCGCTACGATCCGGTGACCCAACTGCTCACGGAGAATCATGTGCGCATCAGTGCCGCCGGCATCCGGCTGACGCCGATCGTCTGCCGGCTGATCACGCCCGGTGAGATGGATCTGATGGCGCGCATCGCCGGGCTGCACCTGCTGGCACGCTACGCCGACTGGCGGCGCGGCGCGTTCGATATCCGGAGCACTGCCCATGTCTCGGTGTATGGCTTCTGAACGCGCCATGCTGCGTCGCCTCGGCGGCTGGCTGTGTGCGCTGGTGCTGGGAGCCTGCGCCACCCCGCTGCCGGGTCCTGCGACTGGGAGGACCGCGATGCCTGACGCCGGTGACCCGCCCCCCGCCCCGATCGTCGCCCCGGCCACAGGTGGCTTCATTGCCTTCGAATACGGCGGCACCACCCGGCAGTACCTGCTGCACGTTCCCGCCGGATTGCTGGCCGGTGCACCACTCGTCGTCATGCTGCACGGCTACTCCGGCGATGCCGACAGCCTGCGCGATGACACGCAGATGAATGCCATCGCCGATCGCCACGGGTTCGCCGTCGTGTATCCGCGCGGCAGCCGTGATCACCTCGGCGCACGCTTCTGGCACGTCGGCTACGCCTTTCACCAGGGCGTCGAGACCGTCGATGATGTCGCCATGCTCGCCGCGCTCGTGACCTGGCTTCAGGCGACCTATGGCGTCGATCCGGCGCGAACCTACGTCGCCGGCATGTCCAACGGCGCCGATATGTCCTATCTGCTCGCGTGCCGACGACCGGATCTGTTCGCCGCTGCGGCACCGGTCGCGGGCACGCTGATGGTCGTCAATCGCGATGCCTGCGCGACTGGCGCGCCGGTGCCGATCGTGGCGTTCAACGGCACCGCCGATGACATCACCCGCTACGATGGCGATCTCGCCGACCGCGACGGCTGGGGCGCGTATCTGGGCGTCGATGCGGTGATCGAGCTCTGGCGACGCCGGAACGGGTGCACGATGACCACGACGGACGAGCTCGTCGCGCCTGATCGCGCCGATGCGCGCCGGGTGACGTGGCATCGCCATCAGGCCTGCGCTGGCGGTGGCGATGTCTGGCTGTACCAGATCCACGGTGGTGGCCATGATTGGCCCGGCGCCGGCGATGGACTGTTCCTCGATGCCAGTGAGCTGATCTGGCAGTTCTTCAGCCAGCACTGAGCATCTGGCGTGGCCGGCAGCATCACACCCCGGACGCGGCAGACGGGCTCACACGAAGGCACGAAGCCACGAAGGGACGGGGGCGGGGACGGGAGACCGGAGACGGGCTCACACGAAGGCACGAAGCCACGAAGGGACGGGGGCGGGG
>JAGWYG010000023.1 GCA_018969485.1 Chloroflexota bacterium | reverse complement strand
CCACAGCCACAGCAGGCCGAGGGCATCCGGGCGGTCGCCTGGGTGCCGGCGGCGCAGGCGGTCGCGCGTATCGGCTACGAGCAGATCCGCGAGGTGGTCGGCCGTGCGCTCGCGATGCTCGCCGCACGCTGAGCGCCATCATCCCGGCCGCTGCGGCTGCGTGGCGTGGACCGCGTGGGGCTGTGGCCACGCCGCCCGCGAGCGTGGTTCGGCCGGGGGCTGCCGCCGTTTGCGCCAGGCTCAGTGCCCGCTCGCCATCAGCGGGCGGAACTGCCGCCCCAGGGCGATGCCCTGGCGCTGGTACGCTGAGCCGAT
Source organism: Chloroflexota bacterium (assembly GCA_018969485.1). GTDB lineage: Bacteria > Chloroflexota > Chloroflexia > Chloroflexales > Roseiflexaceae > CAIQIY01. The sequence goes on along the minus strand of JAGWYG010000023.1, from coordinate 40,352 downwards.
CGCGCTGCCGTACAGCTTGTCGGCCGGCACGTCGAGCGTGTAGTGCACCACCTGCCCCATGAGTTGCCCGGCCTCGATGAGGAACGGCACGTCGCGCGCGCGCACCTCGAGCACCACCGGCGTGCCGCCGTCGACGTCGCTGTACCCGAACCCGGGATCGAGGAAGCCGGCGTAGTGCACACGAAACTCGCCGAACGCCGACTCGTAGGGCACGAGCTCGGCCGCCGTCTGGGCATCGAGGCTCACGCGCTCGCACGAGCGCAGGATGTAAAACTCTTCGGGATTCAGCACCAGGCTGCCGAGATCGCCAGCCACGACCGGGTCCCAGTAGTCGAAGCGGTCGTGGCAGGCGACGCCGTCGAAGTCGAGCACTGGCGCGCCATGGCGGGCCCGATACCCGATGATCCGCGTCCCCGGTTCGGGCGTCAGATCCACCGAGAGCTGCGATCGCCGCACGGGGGCCGCGCGCTGATGCCACAGGAAGCGCAGTTGGTTGACCCGCGTGCCGCGACTGAGGCGAATCGCGAACGTGCGTGGCACGAGTTCGACGTAGAGGGCGCCGCGATAGCCGGCCGGCACCGTCTCGAACGTGCTGCTGCGATCACACACCAGGCGCGCGAACAGGTCGGCCCGGCCCGTCGTGCTGCGCGGATTGGCACACGCGCTGACATCCGCGGGGAGCGCCAGCGACTCGGCCAGTTCGAACAGATAGACCCGGCCAGGGTTCAGGATCACGGGCCGGCGCATATCGAGCTCATCGATCACCAGGCGCGCCCGATTGAGGCGCTCGTCGACGCGCTGCCCGGGCCCGGGCAGGAAGCTTGCGCGCAGCGCGTAGCCACGCTCGCCCAGGCGCAGATCAAGGCTGGCCGGCTGGATCTGTGCCTCGGCGAGCGGTGCGCCGGCCTGAATCGCGCCAGCGGCGATCAGGGCACGGATCTGCTGTGACGGGAGTACGCGCATACCAATTCACCGGCTCAGTCGGCGCAGCGATCACCGACGGCATCGCTCACGCACCAGGGGCGAGTCCATAGGCCTCGCGCAGCAGTTCGATGGGGTGCACGGAGTACACCTCGCTGCCGTGGTCGATCTGCCAGCGGCAGATCTCCGAGTCGCATACTGCCAGATCGCTGCCGCTGGCACGGATGAAGTCGAACAACTCGGCTCCTACGTCCATCGCGATGCGGTACTTCTCGACCTTGTAGCCGTAGCTCCCCGCCAGGCCGCAGCACGCCGCCTCGCTCTCGACCATGGTCAGCCCGGGCACCAGTTCGAGGATGTCGAGGGCTGGGCGACCGATGCGGTGCGCACGCTGCTGACACGGCGCGTGATAGGGCAATCGTCGCTTGATGCGACGAAAGCGGGTGTTCAGCCGGCCCCGCTCGTGGAGCAGGCGCAGAAACTCGAAGATGTCATAGGTGTGTTCGGCGACCACCCGCGTCTGCTCGTCGTGCATCGCCAGCAGCTCGGGCGCTTCCTCCTTGAGGGTCAGCGTGCAGCTTGTGCTGGTGCCGACGATCGGGATGCCCTGCGCGGCATACGAATAGAGTTGTGCGACATTGTACTGGTGATGATGCCGGCCGTGGCTGAAGATGCCATTCGAGAGCAGCGGCAGGCCGCAGCAGCCCTGCTCGGGGATGATCACCTCGAAGCCGTTGTGTTCGAGCACCGCCACCGCCGCCTCGCCAACGCGTGGCTCGTAGTAGTTGGTGGCACAGCCGTGAAAGTACACCACCTTCGGGCGGCCGGTGGCGCCGGCGGCATGCGGATCGCGGTGGCGGCGCGCCCACGAGCGAAAGCTGTAGCCGCTGAACGACGGCAGCGGCGCCTCGCGGGCGATGCCGGTGAGATGCTCGGCGAGCACGCGCACCCAGCGCAGGTTGGCGAACAGGTTGGCCACGCCAGCCAGCGGGCCGCACGCCAGGCGCCCGATGAGGTATTGGTAGCCGAGCAACCAGCTGCGCAGCGGCACCCCACGGCTCTCGACGATGCGCGCCTTGGCCCGCGTGTTGATCTCCATGATCTTCACGCCAGTCGGGCACACCTCGTTGCACACCCGGCATCCCGAACAATAATCGACGGTGTCATCCGGCGGTGCTTCGCCATCGCGGCGGAAGCGCTGCGCCTGCGGCCCGACGTACTTCGGCCCGGGAAAGAGGTCGGTCACCGCACTCACCGGGCATGCCGCGGTGCAGATCGTGCACTTGATGCAGTGATCAAGCGACAGTTCGATGAAATCCGTCGCCGGCATGGCTGCTCCTCCTGGTTACCCGTCACGCCTCGATGGCGGCGAGGCGCGACCCTGCCGCCCAGCCCGTCGCCAGCGCGACGCCGCTGCGCGAACGCTCACGAATGGTATCGGCGCCGGCGAGCGCGCCGCCGGCGATGGTGACGTTCCGATAGACCACAACCCCGCGCTGGTCGAGCGGGCGCAGCCGATCGTCGCTCAGGACGCCGGTGCGAAAGATCGCGTGCCCGCGCGGATCGAGCGATCGCGAGGCAAACCATGCGCGCCGCGAGGCTGGCGCCGCCAGCGGCAGGCCCAGCGCCGTCTCCCACACCGCTCCGGTCTGGTCGGTGCGCACGCCGCCGCCGGCGATGCCACCGCTGGCCAGCAGGCAGCGCACGGCGCGATGCTGCTGTTCGCGTGCCGCCGCCTCGCTGATGACCGTGGTCAGGCGGTCGCCGTCGGCGACGCCGCGCAGCACCGCCGAGCCGATCTGGATGCGCCCGCCAGCGGCGACGATCGCCCGTTCGAGGATGCTGGCGATCCGCATGCCCGGCACCGATGGCGGCAGCGTGGCGATCTCGAAGACCTGGCCGCCGCTGTGGCGTTCAAGCTCGGCGATGACATCGAGTGGATGCCGCATGCCGAGGACCGCCGGCAGGCCGATGTGGCTGGCATCGCCACGCAGGCGAGCGAGCTGTGCGCCGACATGCGCGCGGAAGGCACCATCGTCGAAACACTGCGCCAGCGAACGCGTGGTGAAGTCGAGATTGCGGTTGACGGGCGGCAGTTCGAGATACACACCGTGGGCGGCAATCCCCTGGGAACGCAGGTTCTGTGCCATCAGCGGCGGGTAGAAGTCACGCAATTGGCGGAAGCCGGCGATCAGCACCCGATCGCCCGCCTGCAGCGCGCCGGCGCTCATGGTGCGGGGCACCAGCGCGGCCCGCCGAAATGCACCGAGCGCCGTCGGGATCATCAGATCGCTGTGGAGGTCGCCGACGAACGGGTAGGCTGCCGCCTGCATCACCTGGCGAAACCGGGCGCACGCTGCCTCGAGGCCGGCGACGCCGGTGCGGGCGTACGGGTGGTCGGGATCGCCGGCGATCACCGCCGCGACGGCCGCCCGCGGCCCACCGCTGGCAGCCTGCCCCCAGACATCGATCGTTCCGCTGCTCCAGTGCGTGGCGCCATGGCCGGTGGCGAGCACCAGCGGGCGTCGGCCGGCCTCGGCGAGGGCCAGCGCGCCCATCAGGCCGGCGAGCCCGGCGCCGATCACGATTGTATCGCGCATCATTCCCCTTGCAGGTGCTCGCGCTGGGCGCACTCACCCACCGACATCGGTGGTGATTCCGGGTGCGTCACGGCGGTCGGCATCGATCGGCAGCGCCGGCGCCTGCCCGATGGCCAGGCTGGATGCCATGCCGGCGCGCCGCCGCGGCGCATCGCCGCCGCCGATCGCGATGCCATGACGATCCGCCCGTCAGAGCGGCGATCCTCATTCAGCATGATACTCAGTCGCGATCGCCGCATGCTCGGTCACCACCGTCGGATGGCGCGCGCCGTCGGCGATGACGGCGGCAGGCAGCAGGTCGACGCCCAGCACCTCGAGGGCGATGAGCTCGTCGAGCCGCTGCTGCCGCAGCTGATCTCCCCAGGCGATCGCCGCCAGCCCCTTCCAGCGCTCCTGGATGAAGTGGCGCGTCAGCGCCGCCGCGGCATCCGCACCGCCGGCATCATCGGCGCCACGGAGCTCGTGCCACAATCCCGCGGCCCGATAGGTACAGAATCCACCCTGACACGGGCCCATGCCGAGGCGTGTATCGCGCCGGAGATCATCAAGATTGGCGGCGCCGCCGGTGGTGATCGCATCGACGAGCTGGCGCCGGGTGACCAGCTCGCATTCGCAGATGACGTCGCCATAGAGCTCTTCGGATTCGACATGCCGCAGGCGACCGCCGAGCGTCAGATGGCCGGACTTCGGTGCGCCGTGAACCGGCGGCAATGGCTCGACGGCGGTGCGGCAGGGTATCGCGATGCCGAGGTCGGCGGCGACGAGATCGACGGCTTCCTGCGCCATGAGCCGGTACGTCGTCCATTTGCCGCCGACGATGCTGACGAAGCCGGCGACGCCATCGCGGGTGCGATGGTTGAGCAGCTTGTACGTCCGCGGGATGTCGCGATCATCGACGGCGGCGACGTCGCGATACAACGGACGGACGCCGGCCCAGGCGCGCAAGGCGCGCATCCGCGACACGCCCGGCACCAGATGCTCGCCTTCGGCGAGGATCAGCGCGATTTCATCAGGTTCGATGCCGAAGACATCGGGGTCGGGCACGGCGATGTCGGTCGTCCCGAGCACGGCCACCGTCTGGATGGGCACGATGATGTCGCCGTCGGCCGGCGGCTTGCAGCGATTGACGACCGAGTTGACGATGCGGTGGTTCATCGCGACCATCGTGCCTTTGCCGGGGACGACGGCGATGTCGAGGCCGGCGAGGCCGGCGATCTTGCCGGCCCAGGCCCCGGCGGCGTTGATGGTATACGCGGCGTGGATCGTCACCGCCTCGCCATTGCGCAAGTCTTCGCAGCGCGCACCGGTGACACGGTCGCCCTCGAGCTCGAGGTCGGTGACGTGATGGTAGGTGAGCAGGGTCGCGCCACGGGCACGGGCATCGGCAGCGTTGGCTTCGGTCGCGAGGAAGGCGTCGGCAGCGGCATCGCGCACGGCGAAGGCGCGGCGCAGCTTGCGGTTGAGCCGCGGCTCGTGGCGCATCACTTCCGCCAGCGGCACATCATCGACCCACACGCCACACGCGCGGCAGGCGGCGACAAAGGTCTCGGCGTAGCGCTCGTCGTCGGCGGGCGTGATGACGAACAGCCCACCGGTGTCTTCGATGCAGTGGGGCATGATCCGCCGCAGGATTTCGTTCTCGGCGGCACATTCCTGCGCGGACTGGGGGTCTTTCACCACATAGCGTCCGCCGCTGTGCAGCAGGCCGTGGTAGCGCCCGGTGGTGCCGTGCGTCAGGTCGCCCTTCTCGACGAGGATTGCGCGGATGCCGCGCAGCGCCAGATCGCGCACGACGCCGACGCCGGTGGCGCCGCCGCCGATCACCAGCACGTCGGCGGTGAGGCTGCGGCTCACGATGATGCCCCTTCGACCCAGTCAAACGTACGGGTGACGGCTTTCTTCCACTCGCGGTAGCGCGCCTCACGGGCGTCGGCCGCCAACACCGGCTGCCAGCTACGCTCGGCGGCCCACTGCTGCCGCAGTTCGTCCAGGTCGCGCCAGATGCCGACGGCCAGGCCGGCGGCGTATGCTGCGCCGAGCGCCGTCGTCTCGGTGATCTGCGGCCGGGTGACCGGAACGCCGAGGACGTCACTCTGGAGTTGCATCAGCAATGTGTTGGCGACCATGCCGCCATCGACGCGCAGTGCCGCCAGCGTCACGCCAGAGTCGCGCTCCATCGCATCGAAGACCTCGCGCGTCTGCCATGCGGTGGCTTCGAGGGCGGCGCGGGCGATGTGGCTGCGGTTGACGTAGCGCGTCAGCCCGACGATCACGCCACGGGCGTCGCTGCGCCAGTAGGGCGCGAATAATCCCGAGAATGCCGGAACGAAGTAGACGCCGCCGCTGTCGTCGACCAGGCGCGCGAGCGCTTCGATCTCGGCGCTGCTGGTGATCATGCCGAGGTTGTCGCGCAGCCATTGCACCAGCGCGCCGGCGATCGCGATCGAGCCCTCGAGGGCGTACACCGCCGGCGCGGTGCCGAACCGGTATGCCACGGTGGTGAGCAGGCCGCTGCGCGATGGGACGATCTCGTGGCCAGTGTTCAGCAGCATGAAACACCCGGTACCGTAGGTGTTCTTGGCCTCGCCCGGCGCGTAGCATGCCTGCCCGACCAGCGCGGCATGCTGGTCGCCCAGCGCGCTGGCGACCGGTACGCCGGCCAGGATGCCACGTGCCTCGCCATAGATGTCGCTCGACGACCGGATCTGCGGCAGCATCGCCCGCGGAATGCCCAGCGCCGCCAGGATCGCCGCATCCCAGTCGAGCGTCGCCAGATTCATCAGCATGGTGCGGCTGGCATTGGTCACGTCGGTCAGGTGGGCGCCGGTGAGCCGCCAGATCAGGTAGGTGTCGATGGTGCCAAACAGCGCATCGCCCCGCTCGGCATCCGCGCGCAGCCCCGGCACCTGCTCGAGCAGCCAGGCGAGTTTTGGCCCCGAGAAGTACGTCGCCAGCGGAAGACCACATCGCTCGCGGAACCGGTCGATGCCGCCGTCGCGCGCAAGCTCATGACATAACCGATCGGTGCGGGTGTCCTGCCACACGATCGCGGGCGCGTAGGCGCGCCCAGTGTGACGGTTCCAGACGACGGTGGTCTCGCGCTGGTTGGTGATGCCGATCGCTGCCAGTTGCCCTGCCACCAGCCCGGCCCGCTCGAGCGCGGCCCGCACGACGCTCTGTGTGCGCTCCCAGATCTCCTCGGGATCATGCTCGACCCAGCCCGGCCGCGGGAACGATTGGGTGTGCTCTTTCTGGTCAAGGCTGATGATGGTGCCAGCACGATCGAAGATGATGCAGCGGGTGCTGGTGGTGCCCTGGTCGATCGCGGCGATGAACTGGGGGTGCATCGATCTGGCCTCCCTTCGGCGACGCCACGGGTTGGCTCGGCGGTCGCGGCCGGCCGACCGGCTCGCCGGCCGCAGGTATATCGCCCGGATTATAGCATGCTTGCTCACGGGATGGTGCGGGTGAGCGCATACCGGCCGCGCCGACGCTCATCCCTCGGTCAGGTACCAGCGGTCGCTCAGCTTGATGGTGGGGATCAGGCCGGATGAGCTGCCGATCAACTGCCGTAGTTCGATCGGCTGCTCGTAGAGCGTCACCGGCCCGCGATCCGTGTTGCGGATGATCATCATCAGCATCGAGGCATTGGGGAGCTGGACCATCGCCCGTTCTCCGTCGTCGGAGAGCTTGATCGGCCGGTCAAAGTTCATCTCCAGCGACATCGCCTCGTCGTCGGCGAGTTTGGCCCGGTCGGCTGCGAAACGGGTCAGTGATGCATTGAGTGCGATGCGCTGGGCGAAGCGCTCTTCTGGTGCAAAGTAGCGCGTCAGCCGCTCGACCCAGTAGCTGCGCGATGTCTCGTCGATCAGGGTGGGCTCCTGCAGCGCCGATCGCAGGTCTTCGAAGAAGTTTTCGACGACGCTCTCGGGCGTGATGCCGCCGCCGGCCGGATCCTGGATCTCGATCACGGCGCTGGCGCCACCGCCGCATCCTGTCAGCCCGAGCATGAGGACGGTGGCGCCGGTGATGAACCAGTGAAGCAAACGCTGTGAGCGCTTCCGCATGATGACCTCGTGCTGCATGGCGCCGTCTGGCTCCATTCTATCATACGGTGTGGGCCGTCGGGCGCAATGCCCGCTCGCGGGCAGCCTGTCGGGATGACGCGGCGAGCCTGGCCGGCTGCGGCGCCTGGCGCCCGAGCCCCGGCCGGGCATCCCGCAACGCCTGGACGTGCGCTTGCCACATCAGACGGCGCTATCCCATGCCACGCTGGACAAACCTGTCCCCGAACGTGTGCAGTGCCTCCCGCTGGCTACCTGTGGCGGGGTGCTGGCAGGCGCCGCACGCTGGCTCGGCGTAGGGCGTCGCCGTCGCTCGTGAAGCGCTGACTCAGACTCTGCGTTCGGGGTGCTGCTGGCGGCGAAGCCGCCCGCGAGCCCCCCACCGGCGGTGACGTTGACGCAGCCCCAGGCTCGTTGGGCCCGCCCAACAGATCCGGTGGCCATCGTGTATACTGCGGGGCGGCGATGGCCATGTCCCACCATGCAGCTCGCAGACATCGAGGAGATCGCGATGGACCGTGAACAACTGGCCGCCATCGTGCGGAATATTCCGGACTTCCCCATTCCGGGAGTGCAATTCAAGGATATTACGACCCTGCTCGCAAGCGGCGCGGCGCTGCGCACCGTCGTCGATCTGCTGGCAGAGCGCTATGCGGGGCGTGGCATCGAGGCGGTCGTCGGCGTCGAATCGCGCGGCTTCATCTTCAGTGCGCCGCTGGCATATCGCCTGGGGGTTGGTCTGGTTCCGGTCCGTAAGGCGGGGAAACTGCCGGCTGCGACCTACCGTATCGAATACGAGCTCGAGTATGGCTCGAATGTGCTGGAGATCCATCAGGACGCGCTGACGCCGGGTGCACGCGTGGTGGTCATCGACGATCTGCTGGCGACTGGCGGGACGATCGCTGCTGCGTGTGCGCTGGTCGAGCGGGCTGGTGGGGTCATCGACGAGGTCGCGTTCATCATCGAACTGCTGGCACTTGGCGGCCGACAGCGGCTGGTCGGTCGGCCGATCCACGCGTTGCTCGAGTTCTGAGCGTCGCGCGATGCGTGTGCGCATCGCTGGGTGCGCTGGCCTGGCATTCGGGCTTCCCTGCGCACGGTGGTCGCCTCGCCGATCGCCCCGGCTGGCGGCTGCCCGCAGCGGCGCCGGACTGGCGGCGCCGCAAGGCCGACGGGCAGCATGCTCCGCTGGTGCCACACGGCTCCGGGCGCGCGCCGGCGGCGGGGCCGTGACACGCGACTGCCCGTCGGCAGCATCGGATCCACGGCTGGCGCGCTGGGCGGCGTGCGGGCTGTCGGCGTCTGCTGCGCCACCATGCTTCATGCGCTCCGCCGGCGTGCGGCGCATCCGATGTGCCAAGCGTTACAGTGCGCCGTGGACGGAGCCGTGCTGGCGTCAGGCGGACGCTCCGGAGCCTCGATGATCGAATCAGGCGGCGACCGATGACGCGACTGCCGCGGGATCTGCTCTGCCACCTGGAGACGCGCTGATCGTGATGCGGCTGCTGTCCCGTCGACGTAGCCGCGCTGCGGCTCCATCACCTGACACTACACCTGCCTGATTGGCAGTCGACCGTCGCATATATCATCGAACTCGTGTCAATTGTCAACAATCATGCGGTTAATTGGTCGCCAAGCGAGGTTTTCTTGAAATCAACGATGAACAAATGATCAGAACGGGAATGACGCATGTATTGTCGCGTATCGCGAAACAATGACTGATTCCCCAGGAGCGCACTGTGAATCATCTGAGTGCAGTAAGTCGTTGGTGTAATCGCATCCTTGAGGTGGGATGGTGTGCAGTTATTCTGATCATCCCGGGATTTTTCAACTTATCGACATCTCGACATTTTGAACCAGACAAAGCGTTGACTCTGCGTGCAATGGTGTTATTTCTGGCATCTATTGCACTTATATCGTTGATCGAGCAATTCACCACGAAAAATCATCGTGATACCCAGAAATCGCCTGAATGGCAGAAATTCATGGCCATATCGGTGATTATCTACGTTGTTGTGTATATCTTGACAACTTTGACCTCTATAGCACCATATGTGAGCTTTTTTGGGTCGTTTCAGCGACTTCAAGGAACATACACCAACATCACATATGTGTTATTTGGCCTCATTCTTGTCACTCACATACGCGAAAGAGAGCAAATTCAACGATTGATCAGCTGTCTGATCATTGGCAGTATTCCTGTCGTTGGCTATGGTTGGCTACAGCATGATCAACGTGATCCACTGCCATGGAGCGGCGATGTGATCACGCGCGTTGCATCGACGATGGGGAATTCGATATTCACTGCGGCATATTTGATTATGGTGATACCATTCATCATTGTACATATGATCACATCATTGAATGCCGCAAAAAAGCATATAAACCACAATACATCTCATGAACTGCGGTGGATCATCGCATATATCTGCTTTATTGCTGCAGGAATCACGGTGACGTATGCTTCATTATCATTCAGTGCCGTGGTTCGTGCATCGGATGAGCGATACTGGTGGGTTTATCCATGTTCAATGATTGTCTCGGCATGTTTAGCAAGCCCATGGTTGATCAAAGCGCACTATCTGGAGCGTCGTGAGTCTTCTGTCATGATGCCGGTGTTTGTGCTGATTGGATACGTGCTGATTGTAGGCATCAGTTTCGTATTCAATCAAGCATCAGGCATGCAATATATACAAGAATCCGCCCATGGAGGAAGCTCCTGGCCAGCATGGATGATTGTCGCCGTGCTCCTGGGCACTTCCGGTGCGGTGCTTGCCGTCACCACCCCGGTGTTAGCGGCGACCAGTCGGCGATGGCATGTGATGCATGGCTCAGGGTTGCTGCTCTATGCCATCACGCTGATATTGACCATCATCTTCACCCAGAGTCGTGGGCCATGGATTGGCGGCATCGCCGGATTGCTGGCACTGTCGACGATCGCGATCGTCACGATCTGGCGGCACGATCGCCGTCGGCAGAACCCCCGTGCGCTGCTGTGGGCGCGCATCCTGGTGGTCAAGGGGTTCACGGTCGTGATCGCCATCGTCGCATTACTCATCTTCAACCTCAGCGATCATCCCACCATCGTGGCGTGGCGCGACATCCCGTACGTCGGGCGCATGGGCCGCCTGCTCGAGGTCGATCAAGCGACCGGACTGGTCCGGCGCCTGATCTGGACCGGTGACGAGCATGCCGGCGGCGCGATCGGGTTGATTCGCTCCGACCTCACGCGCAGCATCATCGGCTGGGGACCCGAGACGATGTTCGTCGTCTTCAGTCGGCACTATCCGCCCAGCCTGGCAACCATCGAGGCCCGTGGTGCATCACCAGACCGATCCCACCAGCTGTTTCTCGACGAGCTGATCACCCGTGGGGTCCTCGGCCTGGCCAGCCTGCTGCTGGTGATGCTGGCAACGTTTCGTCAGGGGTGGCGGGTGATGGAGCGCGCGGACACGCACGAGCAGCGGCTCCTCGCTGCGGCAGCGATGAGCGCGATCATTGCCCACGCGGTCGAAGGTCTCAGCGGCATCCCGATCGTCGCAACCTTGCTGATGTTCTGGATTGCGATCGCGCTGATCATCGTGCTCGCACGCCTCCCTGAGACGGCTCCCGCACCTGAGCCCCCCCTTCCGCCCGAGGACGCGCCCGCGCCACCCCGGCGCGCCCGCCGTCGTGCGCGCGCTCCGGCCGAGCATGCTCCCGCAGCCAGCAGCCCGACGCCCCGACCGACGCGCCTCGCCGGATACGCGGGCATCGTCGTCGTCACCTCGCTGGTCTCGTGGCAGGTGAACATTGCGCCAATGATCGCGGACGCCGTCTATCAACGCGCACAATCGACGATTGATCGGCCGTCTGCCACGATGGATCAGCTGATCGACGGCACCAGCCAGTTGGTCACGGCCATTTCGCTCGATCCGCGCCAGGATTTCTACTTCCTCAGCCTGGGCCGCGGACTGCTCGCCATCAGCGCCCAGCGGATCGCCGGCGAGGGCCTTGGTACGCCATCAGCATCAGCCGCTGATCTTGATGCGCTCCTGCAGATGACGCCGTTCACGCTGCATACGCTGCTACGGCAGCGCGACGCCGTCGAACTGCTCGAACTCGCAGCGATGGCGTTGGAACGGGCCCGGGAGCTCGCCCCGCTGAACAAGGATCACTATGCGAATCTCGGTCGGATGTTCCTGTTCTGGTACCAGCAGGATGACGCCGATCAGCAACTGTTGATCCGGGCCGAATCCTGGTATCGACGTGGCGCCGAGATTGCGCCGCAGGATGTGACGATTCTGAACGAGTGGGCTGGCGTCCTGTTGCGTCTGGGGCGCATCGACGATGCAGATGCAGTCCTGCAGCGCTCACTGCTGCTCGATCCGACGTATCTCGACACTGCCGTGCGGCGCGCCGAGCTCACACGTCTGCGCGGCGATGTCGATGCCGCGATCGACCAGTACCTGGCGGTGATCGCCCGTGAGCCACACGCGCTGGATGCCCAGATCATCGCGCTGGCGCGGGCGCTGGGCGAAACTCATCCGGCGGCCCTGGCCCGCCTGCGCGACGGGTACGTGGCGGCGCTCGCCGTCGCCCCCGATGATGTCCGGATCCATGCGATCATCGGGTTGCTCTCGGACCGTGCCGGCGACCGCGAACGCGCGGCGGCGGCGTTTCGTGCCATCATCGAGCGTCAGCCGCAGAATCTTGAAGCCCGACGCAACCTGACGCTCGTGCTGAGTGGGATGCTGCAGTACGATGCAGCCTATCTCGAAGCCCGGCAGATGCTTGCGCTGGCCACTCCCGAGCGCGTCAACGCTGCCGAGCGCGCCGCGCTCGATCGGCTCGTCGAGTGGCTCGACGGGCAGCGTCGCACGACGCCATGAACCGGGCGCTGCCGCGGATGCCGCCTATGCCACGCGTAGCCGCGGGGCACTGCATCGTGCCAGTCGATCGCCCACCGGCGCGCGGACAGGTTAAGGTTTGACATCCCGGTGGCGGCTCGTGTATGCTGGGGGCTGGGATCCTGCGTTGGGAGATGGCGACGTGACCGGATTGTCGGCACTGATGCAGCAGCACCCGCATGGGGCCGTGATCCCGCGGCAGAGCGCCAGCGGGCCATTCCACACAGGTTGTCCGCCGCACCACAGCTGGCATCCCGGCAGCATGCGACGCGTGCGCCGGTGAGGGTCAACCCCTTGTCGCGTGCACACGACGTTCCCGGTGAGCACTCGAACAGGGGGTGGATGTGGTTAACCGAGTCCTCGTCCTCAATGCCGGTTACGAGCCACTGCAGATCATCTCGGTGCGGCGGGCGGTCGTCCTGCTGCTCCAGCAGAAAGCCGAAGTCGTCGAAGCGACCCATCATCGGCTCCGCACCAGCACTGCCGCATACATCGCGCCGCTCGTCATCCGGCTCCGGCGCTACGTGCGCATGCCGCGGCGCATCAGGCTCCCCTGCTCGCGGCGCGGCGTCCTGGCGCGCGACCGTGAGACGTGCATGTACTGCGGTGTACGTCCGGCGCGTTCAACCCTGACTGTCGACCACGTGCTGCCACGATCCCGTGGCGGCCTGACATCGTGGGAGAACGTGGTGACCGCATGCCGTGAGTGTAATCACCGCAAGGGCGGCCGTACTCCCGAAGAGGCCAACATGGCGCTCCAGACGGTGCCACGCCAGCCAAACTTCTTTGCGTTCGCGTTGATCAGCGAGCTTGAGCGCCATGATGTCTGGCGCAAGTATGCGTACGCCTAGGCGGGCAGCATGCGCCCGGACGCGTGTCGGGATGCTGCGCCGCTCGCCGACGGACCGTGCGCGGCAGCCAGCAACGGCGCGCCGGTCTGATCAGGCCGACGCACCGACCTTGCGCCAGTAGCGTGCCAGCCCCTGCCAACTCATCGCCAGCGACGCCGCGTGCTGGTATTCGGCGGCCACCTCGGCCGGCAGCGTGCGGTACGTCTCGGCGGCGTACTGCGTGAGGCGTGCCAGCGACGCCGCATCGTCGTCGCCGGCCGCGAGCGAATCACGTACGATGGCGGCCCACGCCTCGGTGTTGCGCCACAGGTCGGCGAGATGCTCCGCCGGCGCGTCGACGCGCCCGAAATGCGTCAGCAGCATGTGATCGGGGGCGCTGTCGAGCAGGCGATCGAGCGACGCGCGCCAGGCGGCCAGGTCGATGTCGGGGGGCGGCGTCGCCGGCTGCGCATATCGTTGCTCCGGCAGGCGAATGCCGGCCAGATCGCCGACCCAGGCGGCGCCGCTGACCGGATCGTGATAGACCAGATGGTGCGCGGCGTGCCCCGGCGCATCCAGGACCCGCAGCGATCGTCCACCGAGCTCGAGCGTCTCGCCGCCGCGCAGCGCAGAGATCGCCGTGGCCGGCACCGCGGCGATCTCCCCCCACAGCACGTCCATCAGCGGCCCGTAGATGCGTCGTGCGCTCTCGAGCAGCCGCTCTGGCGCCGTCAGATGTCGTGCGCCGCGCTCGTGGACATAGACGCGCAGGCCCGGATGCTGGCGCACCAGCACGCCGGTCGCACCGGCATGATCCAGATGGATGTGCGTCAGCACGATCGCACCGAGATCGGTGATCTGCATGCCACGAGCGGCCAGCCCCGCCATGATCTGCGGCAGCGTCACCGTCGGACCGGGATCGATGATCGCCGGGACGTCGCCGAGCAGCAGATATGCGGCGATCACATGGCGGCGACCGAGATGCAGCGTATCGATGAGATCGACATCAGGCGAGATGCCCGCTGTGCTCCTCATGCCAGCTCCTTGACTAGGCGCGGCAGCGGCGTCGCGCCGATGGCCGATCGGATCGCCCGCATATCGCAGGGCAGGTGCCACCGCCACCGTGCGCGCACGTCGCCGGTGACACCCGTCGGGCGGCGGTCAGGAGGTGTGCAGCGCGCGCCAGATCCGCTCGGGACGCAGCGGAATGTCGAGATGGCGCACTCCCAGATGTGCCAGGGCATCGGCCACCGCATTGGCGATCGCCGGCGTCGAACCGATCGTCGCAGCCTCGCCGATCCCCTTGACGCCCAGCGGGTTGTGCGGCGTCGGCGTCTCGGTCTTGTCGAGCGTGAAATTCGGCAGATCATCGGCGCGTGGAATGCTGTAGTCCATCAGTGAGCCGCTGAGCAACTGCCCGTTGGCGTCGTAGACGATCTCCTCGAGCAAGGCCTGCGCGATGCCCTGGGCCAGCCCGCCATGCACCTGCCCGGCCACGATCGTCGGGCTGATGCGAGGACCACAGTCATCCACCGTGAAGAACGCCGCCACGCGCACCACGCCGGTCTCGGGATCGACGTCGACCACTGCCACATGGGCGCCGAACGGATAGATCAGCTCGGGTGGCTTGAAGAAATTGATCGCCTCGAGGCCGGGCTCGAGATCGTCCGGCAGTTCGTCGGTGTAGGCCCGCGCGGCGATCTCCGTCAGCGTCAGGCTGCGGTCGGGCACGCCGCGCACCTGATAGCGCCCCTCATCGAGCACGATGTCGTCGACCGATGCCTCGAGCAGATGCGCCGCCACGCGGCGCGCCTTGTTGCGCACGCTGGCCACCGCCCGCACCAGCGCGCCGCCGCCGACGGCCAGGCTCCGGCTGCCCATCGTGCCCTGGCCCATCGGCGTGGTGGCGGTGTCGCCCGATTTCACCACGACCTGATCAAACTCCGCACCAAGCTGGTCAGCCACGATCTGCGCGAAGGTAGTGCCGGTTCCCTGCCCATGGGGCGAGATGCCCGTCAGCACCGTGACCGTACCCGTCGGCTCGACGCGCACGGCCGCGCTCTCGTAGGGGCCAAACCCGCACATCTCGACGTATGTCGCCAGGCCGATGCCGAGGAGCGGCACGCGTTCGCCGCGCGCTGCCGCAGCGCGCCGGCGCTGCTGTTCCGCCCGCAATCCGGCATAGTCCGCCACCGCGAGGGCATGGTCGAGGGCGCGTGCATATTCGCCGCTGTCATAGACCGTCCCGACGACGGTGCGGTAGGGGAATGCGTCGGGCGCGATGAAATTGACGCGTCGCACGTCGGCAGGATCGCGCTGCAATGCGGCGGCGATCACATCGACCAGCCGCTCGATGTAGTACGCGGCCTCCGGCCTGCCCGCACCACGATACGCCGCGACTGGCGTCGTCGTCGTCAGCACGCAGCGAATCTCGACATCGGCCGCGGGGATGTCGTAGACCCCGACGAGCATCCGGCCCGTGAGATCCGGAATGTCGGCGGCCACCGGATAGGCGCCGATGTCGGCGACGATCCTGACGCGTAGCCCCAGGATGCGCCCATCCGCGTCGACGGCGGCCTCGTAGTCGGCGATCTGCGCCCGCCCGTGGGTCGTGGCCTGCATGTGCTCGATCCGACCCTCGACCCAGCGCAGCGGGATGTTGAGCCGCCGCGCCAGTGCGCCGAGCGCGACGTCTTCGGGGAACGCGCCGATCTTCACGCCGAACCCGCCGCCGACTTCGGGGGCGATCACGCGCACCTGGTTTTCGTGCAACCGCAGGGTCTTCGCCAGCGCGCTGCGCGACAGGTGCGGCGCCTGTGTGCTCGACCAGACGGTCAATCCACCGGTCGTGGCATCGGGCTGTGCCAGGACTGCCCGACCCTCCATCGAGACCCCGGCGAGCCGCTGGTTGATCATGCGCTGCCGCACGACCTGGTGCGCCCGGGCGAATGCGCCGGCGACATCGCCGACATCGCACCGCCAGACGTGATCGAGATTCGACTCCATCGCATCGAAGAGCCGCGGCGCGTCGGGCG
This sequence comes from Chloroflexota bacterium, assembly GCA_018969485.1. Classification (GTDB taxonomy): domain Bacteria; phylum Chloroflexota; class Chloroflexia; order Chloroflexales; family Roseiflexaceae; genus CAIQIY01. The sequence continues at coordinate 24,013 of JAGWYG010000023.1, read as the reverse complement.
CCAGCGCGGCCTCCATGTCCACGATCGGCGGCAACGGATGCCAGTCGACGGCGACATCGGCGACGGCGTCGACGGCGGCCGCTGGCGATGTGGCGATGACTGCCGCCACGATCTCCCCGGTATGGCGCACGCGGTCGACCGAGATGGCGTAGTGCGAGCATGGCCGGCTTGCCGCGCCGCGGCTGCCGCCTTCGCCATTCATGCCGATCGGCATCGGCTCGTAGGCATCCATCAGTTCGGCGCCACCGATCACTGCCAGCACGCCGGGATGCCGCAGCGCTGCGCTGGCGTCGATGGCGCCGATGCGCGCGTGGGCATACGGGCTGCGCACGAACGCAACGTGGGCCATGCCGGCCAGTTGAATGTCGCCGACGTAGGTGCCGCTGCCGGTGATCAGCCGCGGATCTTCCTTGCGGCGAACGCTCGCACCGATCAACTTCGCTCGGGCCATCGGGATGTCCTCCTCGTCATCTGCGGTACGCCAGGAGTACGTGCCTCATGGGTAGATGCCACGGATCGCGAGCGCGTCGGCCACACGACGCACTGCGATCAGGTATGCGGCGAGGCGCCAGGTGATGCCTCGGGCTATCGCCAGATTGTACACCGTTTCGCCGGCAGCGACCATGATCTGCTCGAGGCGTTGGTTGACCTCGGCCTCGCTCCAGAAAAAGGACTGCAACCCCTGGACCCACTCGAAGTAGCTGACGATCACCCCGCCGGCGTTCGCCAGGATGTCGGGGATGACGGTCACGCCGCGTGCTGCCAGGGCACGATCGGCTTCGGGAGTGGTCGGGCCATTGGCCCCTTCGATGATCACGGCCGCGCTGATCCGGTCGGCATTGGCGTCGGTGAGTTGATGCTCCAGCGCCGCCGGGATGAGGATGTCACACGGCGTCTCGAGGATCTCCGCCGCGGAGCATCGCTCGATGTCGGGCTGGATGTAGCCTGCGAGCGTCCGGTGTGGCGCCGATGCCGCATACGCCTGCATGGTGGCGATGTCGAGCCCGGTGCGGCAGCGATACCCGCCGCTGACATCGGCGATGCCGACCATCCGGCAGCCGGACGCGGCCAGCAGGCGCGCTGCTCCACCGCCGACATTGCCGAACCCCTGCACGGCGACGCGGCACTCGCCGAGCGCGCGGCCCGTGCGCCGCGCCCACTCACGGGCCATCAGCCAGACCCCCCGCCCGGTTGCGTCGCTGCGCCCCAGCGAGCCCCCCACCGCGACCGGCTTGCCGGTGACGATGGCGTTCACGGTATGGCCACGCTGCATTGAGATGGTGTCCATCATCCAGGCCATCGTCTGGGCGCTGGTGTTCACGTCCGGTGCGGGGATGTCGCGCTCGGGGCCGATCAGCAGGCTCACCTCGCTGGTGAAGCGGCGCGTCAGGCGCTCGAGCTCATCGCTGGAGAGCTGCGCAGGATCGACGACGACGCCGCCCTTGGCCCCGCCATACGGCAGATTCATCAGGGCGCATTTCCAGGTCATCCACATTGCCAGCGCCCGCACCTCGTCGAGATCGACGGCCGGGTGGTAGCGGATGCCCCCTTTGGCCGGGCCACGCGCCAGGCTGTGCTGCACGCGGTAGCCCGTGAACAGGCGCACGCCGCCGTGATCGAGCTTGACCGGGAAGCGTACGGTCAATTCGCGCTGTGGCTCGCGCAGCACCGCCCGCTGCGCCTCGGGAAGCTGCAGCCACTCGGCGGCGAGATCGAACTGCTGCTGTGCAATGTGATACGCGTTGCCGGATTCAGACCCCATCGTCCGCCTCCTGTCCGTCGGCCGTCCCACGGCGCACTGCCATCAATCGACCAGCGTCGTCGGCGCGTCGTCGCACAACGCCTTGCGCATGTAGACCCATGCCGGTTGCGCGAGCAGCCAGCCGGTGAGCAGCGAGCGCTGGATGTGATGTTCGACAAATCCGATGCGGTGATACAGGCGCAGCGCGCTGTGGTTGTGCTGCGCCACGTAGAGCCCGAGCGCCCGCTTGCCCCGGGCACGGGCATCGGCCTCGGCATACCGCAGCAATGCCTGCGCGACGCCGCGCCGACGGTAGTCGGGGTGCACCGCCACATCGGTGATGTAGCCTTCGTCCGGCTCGACATGGTGTTCGACGAGCGATAGCACGAATGTCGCCCGCGTCGCGCCCCACCATCCCAGCACATGCTGGAATGCGAGCTCGGCCGGTGGCAGCCGGTCATCGCGGCGCTCGGCAGTGCGCAGTGCGGTGGTGCCGATGATCTGCGTGCCGGCCGTCGCGATGAACATGCCGCGCAGCGCCAGCACTCCCTGCCGACGCCACGCCAGGATCATCGCGTCGACGCCGCGCTGCAGGTGTGCGGCGCCGAATGCCGCGAGGAAGATGTCGTGGAATGCCTCGTGATGGAGCCGCACGACCGACGGGATGTCGTCGGGACGGGCCGCACGAACCGTCACCGCCTCGGCGTCCGGGGAAGCATCGAACATCGATGTACTGTCGCTCTCCATCGACTCACCGCAGCGCAGGTTGGTCGCCCACGAGTCTACCAAGCGTCGGCTACGCCTGTCAATGCTCGGCCCAGCGCGTGGCGCGCATCACTCATGTGGTCGGTTCCTCCCACGCGAAGACCGCCCCGACGAGCCGGCGCTCGCCAGCCGCGAAGCGCTCGAGGGTCTCGCCGATGGTGTCGGCCGGAGTGCAGGTGGTGATCAGCCTGCCGAGTGGCAGGCGCCCGCGCGCCGCCTGTGCCAGGGTGTACTGGTAATTGCGGCGCCGCGTCGCCATCCGTGGCATCGGCTCGGCCAGGGCGTCGGGATCCGAGCCGCAGCCGATCAGTTGCAGCCGCTGGTAGTGAAACTTGCTCGGATAGGTGAAGGCGTCGTTGAACAGCTGCACAGCCAGCTCGGCGGGTGGCGGCTCGCGGTACATGCCCATTGCCGCGATGCGCGTGTAGTTGCGCGCCAGGCGCAGCGCCAACTGGACACCCGCCCAGCTCCCCGAGCTCTCGATGATCAGGTCGGGTCCGTCGCTGCCCAGCCCGGCGGCGACCGACGCCGCGTCGTCGGGGTGCGCCAGCGCCGCCAACCCCAGGTCGCGGGCCGCCGCGAGGCGCTCCGGGGCGACGTCGAGCGCCAGCACGCGCGCGCCGACGCACTCGGCCATCAATGCCGCCGATGCACCCACCAGCCCCAGGCCGATGACTGCCACGGTCTCGGCGGCAGCGTAGCCGCCGAGATGCAGCGCGCTGAGCGACCAGGCGCTCAGGTATGCCAGGCTGGCGTCGCGCAGGCTGAGCCCGGCGGGGATGACATGCACCTGCCCGGCAGGCAGCACGGCGGCGGCCTGATGACCGATGCCCTGGATCGAGACCGGCTGGCCCAGCAGCGCGGGGTCGACCCCCGCGCCGATCGCGCCGATGGTGCCACTGCCCATGTAGAGCACCTCGGTGCGGCGTGGCGCGTATGCCGTGCCGAACCGCCCGTTGAGATACCCATGGACATTGCTCCCCGGGCTGAGCGCCGTATAGGCCGTGTGTACCAGCACCTCGCCGGCTGCGGGCTGCGGCTGCGGCTCGTCGACGCAGCTGAGGCTGCGCGGCCCGGTGACATACCAGTGTCGCATCGTTCCCTCCCGTCGGGCGTGGGCGTCAAGGCAACGGCAATGTGTCGCGCATCGCCGCGTAGAGTGCGTCATCGGGAACCAGCTCGGCGGCGCGCGTGATGTCGTCGATCCCGGCCTGGTCGCCGCTGTCGTTGATCAGGCGCGCCCAGCCACGCAAGAACAGCGCGGCGGCATCATCGGGCTGGGCTGCCAGCGTGCGCTCCGTCTGCTCGAGCACGGCCGCCGCGACGCGCGCCGGATCGTCGAGGAATGGGGTCTGGAGGAAGAGCGGACCGGCCCAGTCGATCAGCTGGAGTGGCACGTAGGGGCGCATCACGTCGATGGCTCCGGCGTAGTCGCCGAAGAATACCCGATCGAGCAGCGGATAGGCTCCGCTCTGCGCCTGCTCTGCCCGGCGTTCGGCGGTCAGCCGCAGGCTCGTGAAGAGCCAGTCGACCGCCGGATCGGGCGTCGGCGCCGGATCGGGCGCATCACCGGCGATGATGGCCAGCGTGTCGATCCACTGCCCGGCCTGGGCACGCTCGAGCGCCGCGTTGGTGCGCATTACTGCCGCAGAATCGCCCTCGGCCGGCGTGAGCGCGACCTCGCGCAGCGCCGTGCCATCCCAGTACATGACGCGCAGATCCCACGCGACGACGCCGCAGCGCTCACACCAGGCGAAGTGATCGGTGCGGTCGATGATCAGTTCCGTCGTGCCATCGAGATCGAGATCCTGCAGTTGTACCTGGCCCGGCGTGTCGCTGCAGGTGCTGAACGCTGTGGCCAGCACCGAGCCGTCGAACGTCACCAGATCGAAGCACTCGAGCTCGGCATCGCCGCGGCTGGCGATCGCCAGCCACAGACCATCCGGCGCGATCGCCACCTGACGTACGCTCTCGGGGTCGAGGTATCGCGTGTTGGGCAGGGTCATGCGCGCCACTTCGGCGTAGCCGCCATCGGTTCGCTGCTGAATGGTCAGGTCGTGCCGCGCATCCACCGCATCCAGCATGCCGGTCGGGAACGCGACGAATTGGTCGCTCGTGCCATCGAGCGCGATGAAGGTATACCCTTCGGTCGAGACCGCCGCGCTGGCCGGATCGACCGGCGCGGCAGTGGGCAGGGCCTCTCCTGCGTCGGGCGACGCCTCGCGGGTGGCGGTCGGCGCGAGCGCTTCGGCCGGCGCGGCGGTCGGCTCAGCGCCGCCACATGCGGTCAACCAGCCTGCGACGGTCAGCGCGATGATCAGCATGTGGCGGGTGGTCACATCGTCCTCCTGGTGCCAGGATGCGGTCAGCGGCCGGCTGCGGCGGCCAGCGCGCCGAACAGCGCATCGTCGGGCTTCAATTCGGCAGCCCGGGCGAGATCCGCTGCCCCTGGTACGCGATCGCCCTGCATCACGTGCGCCCAGCCGCGCAGGAACAGCGCCGCGGGGGCGTCGGGCTGCACCGTCAGCGCCAGTTCGGCGGTGCCGGCCACGGTAGCGAACAACGCCTCGCCGTTCCCTTCCGCCGGTGTGCCGGTCAGCAACGGCCCGGCAGCGTCGAGCAACTCCTCGGGCGTGTACGTGCGCATCGAATCGATGGCGGCATCATACTCGCCGTAGAGCAGGTGGTCGAGCAGCGGGTAGATGCCGCTCTGTGCCTGTTCCGCGCGTCCCGTCGCAGTCAGTCGGATTGCGCTGATCAACCAGAATGCCTCACTGCCCGGCGTGGCGGTCACGCCGTCGAGCGCTGCTGCGGCATCGCGCCACAGGCCGGCGCTCGCGAGACGCAATGCATCATTCGCCGCGCTCGTCGCAGCATCGTCGCCCGCGATCGGCGCCAGCGCCACGGCAGCCATGCCGGCACCGTCCCAGCGCATGATGCTGAACGATACGTCGCGGACGCCGCAGGCGTAGCAGAAGACATAATGATTGGTCGTGTTGATGATGACCTCGGCGCTGCCATCGCCGTCGAGGTCGCGGACCTGTGCGACGCCCGGCGCCTCGCCGCAGATGGAGTACGGGTTGGTCAACTGGCTGCCGTCGAACCACACCAGGTCGAAACAACCACCGTGTGCACCGGCGCCGCTCTCGACGGCGAGCCACACGCCATCGCCGGTGATCACGACCCGCTGGACGCCGCTGGGGTCGAGGTAGGTCGGGTTCTCCAGCGTGATCGCGGCAATCTCGCGTCCCTGCTGCTCAATGGCGATCGTGTGGCGGGTGTCGCGATCGAAGTTGATCATGCCGGTGGAATAGGCGACCGTCAGCCCATCCTCGAGCGGCAATCGCTCGACTCCACCATCGGCGACACCCTCGGCCGAACTGAGCGTCGGCGCATCATCGAGTTCAACGGTCGGCTCGGCGGGCGCGGTCGGCTCGGCGGGCGCGGTCGGCTCGGCGGGCGCGGTCGGCTCGGCGGGTGCCGTCGGCTCGGCGGGCGCCGTCGGCTCGGCGGGTGCCGTCGGCTCGGCGGGTGCCGTCGGAATGCTCGCAGCGCCGCAGGCGCCCAGCAGCAGGGCAGCGATCAACCCGATCAGAATCAGCGAAGCGGACGTACGAACTGGCAGCGGGTGCATCATGCGTCTCCTAACGCGGAGTGAAACCATTCAACCAAGGGACGACGAAGCCACTGCCCGGGTTCCCGCCATCCGGCGCCGGCGCGCGTGCCGTGCACGACGGTCACGCGCGGCCGATGGGCGCAGCAGCCCCGGCATGAACGGGGGTGCAGCGCGGCGCTGTGGCGCGCGACACCGCGGGATGTCGCCTTCGCGCCACGCGACGCACCGGGATGTCGCGGCACGGCACGTCCGGTCACGGGCATGATATACTGAAACGCGGTACGGTCGTGCGTACAGGACAGCAGAGGTACCCTGGTTGACCGAGCCGGTACAGCGGGCAGTCGCAGAACTCGTCAGACACATCGGCATCGTGATGGTCGGCAAGCGCGAAGGTGTGCGGCTCGCGCTCATCGCGCTGCTGTGTGGCGGGCACGTGCTCATCGAGGACGTTCCCGGCACGGGCAAGACGCGGCTGGCCCGCGCGCTGGCGCGCTCGCTCGCGTGCACCTTTCGCCGCGTCCAGTTCACCCCCGATCTCCTCCCCTCAGATGTCACAGGGGTCTCGGTCTTCAATCAGCAGACCCGGACGTTTGAATTCCAGCCAGGCCCGGTGTTCACCGACGTTCTGCTGGCCGACGAGATCAACCGCGCGGCGCCGCGCACGCAGAGCGCGCTGCTCGAAGCGATGGAAGAGCGCCAGGTCACGGTCGACGGGCGGTCGCATCGTCTGTCGCCGACGTTCTTTGTCATCGCGACACAGAATCCGGTCGAGTTCGAAGGAACCTTTCCGCTGCCCGAGGCGCAGCTTGATCGGTTCTTCGTCCGGCTGCACCTCGGGTTGCCGAACCGTGAGGAAGAGCTCGAGTTTTTGCGGCGACGCAATCCTGCCGAGCCCGATTCGATGCCGGACATCGAGGCGCTGCCGGCAGTGATCAGCACCGGTGCGATCCAACAACTGCAGGCGCTGGTCGAGCGTGTGGCAGTCGGTGATGACATGCGCCAGTACATCGTCGATCTGGTCAGGGCGACCCGCGCGCATCCCGATGTCGTGCATGGCGCCAGCGTCCGCGGCTCGCTGGCGCTCTACCGGGCGGCGCAGGCGTATGCTGCGATCGATGGCCGCGCCTATGTTCGCCCCGACGACATCAAGGCGATGGCCGTACCGGTGCTGGCGCATCGCATGATCATGCGGCCGGAGGTCCAGTTGCGCGCGGGGCGGGCGGATTCCGGGATCGCTGGCGACGCGCGCGGCGACGTCGGCATCATCGCCGGGATTCTGGCTCGGCTGCGCGTGCCTGGCGGGCGCGCCTGAGCGGCACTGCTAGCTGTGGGGCGGCCCACGGCGCAGCCAGTGGGCACGGATGGCATCGACGACGAAGGTCAGCGCCCCGATGCGCAGCGCCACGCCAGCGCCGAGGTAGGCGAGCGCCGCGGCGCCACCGGCGCCGAGCAGCGCTGCCAGCGGCCCACCCCACGCCAGCAATGGCGCCTGCAGCCACCATGCGGTGATGGCGAGCGGGATGCTGGCCGCGGCACAGCGTAGCGCCGTGCTGCCGATCTGCAGCCCGCGCAGGCGCACCAGTGGCCGAACCAGCAGGGCGAGCAGCGCCATGTGGCCGATCCACTGCACGGTATTGCCCAGAATCAGCGCCTCGATGCGCCACGGCGTCGTGGCGAAGAGCACCAGCGCGGTCAGCGCGTACAGCCCGACCGCCGCACCCTGCACCAGATTGGGGAGGAGCGTGCGCTGCCGCGCGTAGAAGGCGAACAGCAGCATCTGGTCGATTGCGGCGGCGGGCAGGCCGGGCAGATAGAACCACAGCGCCCGAGCGGTCGCGACGGTGTCATCGGCGCCAAACGCGCCGCGCTGATACAGCAGCGCGACCAGCGGCTCGGCCAGCAGGGCCAGCCCGACGGTCGCCGGTGTGATCAGCACGATCACGACGTTGATGCCGAGCGCCAGCGTCTGCCGGAACGCCTCATCATCGTTGCTCGCCGCCAGCCGCGAGAGCGTCGGCAGCACTGCGAACGAGACCGCCGCCGCCACCAGGCCCAGCGGCAACTGGATCAGCGTCGTCGCATACCGCATCGTCGGGATTACCTCCGCCGACAGGCGCGAGGCCAGATTGCGGTCGAGGACGATCCCAACCACCGAGCATGTGATCCCCAGGGCGACCGGGGCATAGAGCCGCAGCACGCGCCGCACGCCGGGGTGATCCCACTCCGGCCAGCCGAACCGCGCGCCACGCAGCCCGGGGAGCTGCAGCGCGACCTGCGCCACCGCGCCGATCAGCACGCCCAGCGCCAGGCTGGTTGCGCCGAGGTGTGGCGCGAACGCCAGCGCGCCGGCGATGATGCCGGCATTGTAGGCACTCGTCGTGAATGCTGGCAGCAGGAAGCGCTGCCGCGCCTGCAGCAGTGCGGTGATCAGCCCCGCCAGCGCCATGAACACGGTCGCCGGCAGCAGGATGCGCGTCATCGCGACCGCATGCTCGAACGTGTCTGGCGCGAACCCGCCCACCAGGACCTGTAATACCAGCGGTGCCTGCCACATGAGCAGCGCCGTCACCGCCACCACCGCCGCGAGCGCGATGGTGGTCACGCCACCGGCGACGCGCCAGAAGGTCGCATCGTCGGCATCGTCGGCGTATGCGCTGAAGACCGGCACCAGCGCCGCGCTGATCGCACCGTTGATCAGCAGGTCGTAGACGATGGTGGGGACCGCCGACGCCGCCGTGAAGACCGCGACCTCGATGCCCCGGCCAAACAGCCCGGCGATGACGGCCTCGCGCCCGAGACCGATCATCCGCGAGGCGATGTTGCCCGCGGCGATCAGAAGTGCGGCAATCGCGATGCGCCGCGCTGCGGGCGCTGCCGGTGGCGCCACGGCTATGGCGCCTCCGTCCCGCCGGCAGTCATCTCGTCGATGATCTGGCGCACTGCGGCGGGGTCGGCGGCAAAGTTTTCGTACTCGTCGAGGACGATGATCATGCGCGAATTGATGGCGTAGCGCTGGATCGCGCCTGCGTCAAGCTGCGAACCAACCTGTGCCAGCCACAGGAGCTGACTATGGCTGAGATCGGTGCGAATTGCATCACGGAGGGCAGCCGTGTAGTCATCAATGCTGGTCAGCTGTGACAATAACCCCTTCGCGCGAATTGCATCGAAGATGGCCATCAAGACCTGTTGCTGGCGTTGGTTGCGCCCGAAATCGTTGTCAGCATGCCTGGTCCGCGCATACATCAATGCGGTGCGGCCGTCCATGACTTGCGGGCCGGACGAAAACTTGACTGGCATGGTGCGAACATCGCCGGCATATTCATCGACAGGAAAATATGGATCGTCGATTGGTTGCGGAACATCAATCGAAATGCCACCAAGGGTATCGACGATGTGCTGAAAGCCGTCGAAATTGACGACAACGACGTTGTGCACCGGCACGCCGACGAGTTGGCTGACGGTCGCCTTGGCCAGGGATGGCCCATAGCCGGCGCCGAGCTGTTGTTCGCCGATGGCATATGCCGCATTGACCTTGTTGCTGCCAAAACCGGGCACGTCGACGGTCAGGTCGCGGGGCACCGACAGCATCGAGACGCGGTTCATCCGTGGATTGAGGTGCACCAGGATGATCGCATCGGTGCGGCTGATCCGCTCACCGGGGCGGGCGTCGGTGCCGAGCAGCAGGATGTTGATGGCATCAGCATGCTCTGGCCGCGGCGTCACCGTCGGCGTGGGCGCACCAGCGGCCAGCGCCGGAGGCGCCGTCGCCACCAGCCCGATCGCCGTCGGCTCGGGCGGAATGGTCGGCAGGACGCGCTCCTCGACCAGCATCGCATTGACGTTGGCCAGCGCGGTGTACCACTCCCAGATCAGGCGGCTCGCGACGACGCCACCGATTGTGCTGACGACCAGGACGGCGATGAGGATGCGACGCGCGAAGGGATGCGGCAGGCGACTCACAATCCTTGCTCCACAACGACCCAATGACGACCGATGACTGTGGTTGTTCAGCGCAGCATGCTCGTTGCACTCACTATACCACATCGGACGTGGCATCCTCCGGGGGCCTGGATCGTACGGCGCGCGCCAGCGCACCCGAGCGGTGATGAGACCTGTGGTATAGTTTTTCGGGCGCGCCCGGCTTGGTGCTGTGATGGACTGGCGCGCCCCGGATGCTGTGAGGATGCCGATGGGACAGCGCATGGATGCGCCGGCGGCGAGGATGCTGCGCGATGGCAGCCAGGTGGTGATCCGACCACTCGCCGAACATGACTGGTCGACGCTCTTGCGGTTCGGCCGGACGCTGCCACAGGACGATATGCTCTATCTCGAGGACGATCTGCAGAGTCCCGAGATCATCACGCGCCTGGTCAACGCCAGTGCCGCCGAGAACTGGCGCCAGTTGGTCGCCGTCGACTGGGACGATCAGATTGTGGGGTATGCGGCGGTGCGCCGGCTGGCTGGCTGGTCCAATCACGTCGGCGAGATTCTGCTGATCATCGGCCCGGCATGGCGTCGCCGTGGCCTCGGTATGGTGCTGGCGCGCGCGGCGAGCGATGCCGCGCTGTCGCTGGGCGTCGCCAAGGTGGTCGTCGAGATCATGGCCGAGCAGGTGGGTGGGCACGCGATCTTTGAGCGGCTGGGCTTCGCCGTCGAGGCGCGCTTCAGCGCGCACGCCCGCGATCGCCACGGCGCGTGCCACGATCTCCACGTGCTCGCACGGCATCTGCAGTGAGCATCTGCCGCAGAGCGGTCTGCGCTGGCGCGGATTGTGCGGAGCCATGCCGATGACCCGGTTCGACGTCGTGGTGCTGGGCGAGCTCAACGTCGATCTCATCGTCCGTGGTGATGTGGTGCCACGCTGGGCGCAGGCCGAGCAGCTCCTGGACGACGCCACGCTGACGCTGGGGAGTTCGGCGGCGATCATGGCGAGCGGATGCGCCCGGCTCGGGCTGCGCACGGCGTTCATCGGCCTGGTCGGAGCCGACCTGTTCGGCGCGCTGTGCGGCGATCATCTCGCGGCGCGCGGGATCGACATCGGCGGTGTGACCGTCGCGCCGGACCTGCGTACGGGCTGCACGATCGTGCTGCAGCGCGATGCCGACCGCACGATGCTGACGTTTCCTGGGGCGATGGCACACTTTGGCAGGGCCCACGTCGCCGCCGATGCGTTCTGTGGGGTGCGTCACGTGCATCTGGCGAGCCCGTTCCTGCAGCCGGCGCTGCGGCCGGCGATCGCCGAGGTGCTGGCGAGCGCCCGCGCTGCCGGCGCGACGACCTCGCTGGATCCGAACTGGGATCCCGCCGGACGATGGGATGATGTCCCTGACTGGCTGCCACAGCTGGACATCTTCTTGCCAAATGACGCCGAGGCATGCGCGATCGTACGGGCGCACCATGACGCCGCCGCGACGTTGGAGGATGCCATCGCGTGGCTGGCGGCCCGCGTGCCGTTGCTGGCGGTCAAATGTGGCGCAGCCGGCGCGATCGCCAGGTGGGGCGCGCAGCATGTGCATTGCGCGCCGCCGGCGGTGGTGCCGGTCGATGCCGTCGGCGCCGGCGATTCGTTCGACGCAGGGTTGCTGTGTGGCTACCTGGCGGGCTGGCCGCTCGAGCAGATCCTGCATGCCGCAGTCGTCTGTGGTGCGCTGTCGACGCGCGCGGCCGGCGGCACGGCGGCCCAGGCGACGCGCGCCGAGATGTCGGCTGCGCTGGATGACCGCGCGGGCTGATCCGCTGTCCGGTTGCGCATTGTGCGCAGACGCGCCATAATGCGCTGCGCCGGGGGGCGTGTGAGCCCGGCGGCCTGGCGCGGCCTCCTGCCGGTGGATCGCGCTGCCCGTGGCGGCGAGAGGAGCCAGTCGATGCCCGCCATGGTGATTCTCGGCGCCGGAACCGCCGTCCCCGACGCCGACCGGGGACATACCCATCTGCTCTGGCATGCCGACGGGCAGCGGGTGCTGGTCGATGCGGCGGGCGATGCGTTTCAGCGCCTGCTGCGTGCCGGCCACGATCCCGTGGCGCTCACGGCGGTGATCCTGACCCATGATCACGCCGACCACATCGCCGGCGTGCCGGGGTTGCTGGTGCAGCTCGGATTGGCTGGCCGCACCGCCTCGTTGCCGATCTATGGCCCGGCGGCCGCGCTGACGACGGTGCAGCGCGTGCTCGACGCGCTGGCGCCCGGCCAGCCGCTGCCGCTCGCGTGGCATGTGGCGATCCCTGGTGCGGCGATCGTGCTGCCGGGCATGGCGCCGATCGCGACGGCGCGTACGCGCCACTCGCGGGTGTGCCTCGCGCTGCGCTTCAGCGCCGCCGGCCGCTCGCTCACCTACACGGCCGACACGGCGCCGTGCCCGGCGATCGACGCGCTGGCCGCTGGTACCGACTACCTGCTCCACGAGGCTGGCAGCGCGGTGCCGTCGGCGTCGCACTCGACGCCCGGCGAGGCCGGTGCGGCGGCGCTGCGCGCTGGCGCACGCCACCTCGTGCTGGTGCATTTCAGCCCGCGACAGATCATGCCAGCCGCTGCCGCCATCGCGGCGATCCGCGCCGCCGGCTACGCGGGCGCTGCCTCGATCGCCGAGGAGGGCGATGTCTATGCCTGGTGATGACGACCTGCCGGCATTTCTCGCGCGCGATCTGATCGCCCGCATCGGTCTCGACCCGAACCGCAGCGCGGTGCCGCTGGCCGATCTGTGTGGCGCGCTCGGCATCGCCGGCGCACCCCACGAGCGCCGCGCGCGTCGCCACGCTGCGCTCGCCGCCGGCATGCGCCGGATCGCCGACGACGATGGCCACCCGTGCTGGCAACTGCGCGTCGATCTCGTGCCCCTGTGGCTCACCACCCTCGACGCCGGCGCCGTCGATCCGGCGCTGCGCCCCGCGCTGCTGATGCACCAGCGCGACGCTGCGTCGATCCTGTGGCAGTCGTTTCGGCCGCAGGGCTTTGCCGCCGACGACACGCTGGTCGGGCCGCGCGAGGCGCAGACGCCGGCCGAACAGGCATACGTTGCGGCGCTGGCGCTGGCGAATCTTGCGCGGCAGCAGATGTTGATCGAGCGCCAGATCGACGCGCGCATGATCGACGGGAATCGCCTGACGACCGAGCACCTGGCCGATCTCGGCGAGGCCGAGACCTTGGCACGGGCGGTACGGCGCGTCGCGACCATCGCGGCGCAACGTTCGCGGCGCAATGAGTACGGCGGCGTCGCTGCCGGGCTGTACCGCCAGTTCGGCCTGGCATCCTACCGGCGCATGCCGCCGGCGCGGCTGCGCGAGGCGCTTGAGTGGCTCGAGCGCTGGGCCGGCGACCTGCTGGGCGAACCTGAACCGCCGCCCGACATCTGAGCGCGCCATCGGCGCGAGGAGTACTGCCGCGTGAGTTCATCGCCACTCGCCGCCATCGAGTCGCTCGCCGCCACGGTGCGCCAGAACATCGCGCGCGTGATCGTCGGCCGGGACCATGCGGTGGATCTGTTGCTGGTGACGCTGCTGTGCGGCGGTCACGCGCTCATCGAGGACGTGCCCGGCGTCGGCAAGACGATGCTGGCGCGGGCGCTGGCGGCATCGCTCGATCTGCAGTTTCGCCGGCTGCAGTGCACGCCCGATCTGCTGCCGAACGATGTGCTGGGTGTCTCGGTGTATCGGCCAGCCGATGCGAGCTTCGTGTTCCATCCCGGGCCGGTGTTTGCCAACGTGCTGCTCGCCGACGAGATCAACCGCGCGACGCCGCGCACCCAGAGCGCGCTGCTCGAGGCGATGGGCGAGGGCCAGGTGACGAGCGATGGCGTCACACGCGTGCTCGCCCGCCCGTTCATGGTGCTGGCGACCCAGAACCCGATCGAGTTCGAGGGGACGTTCCCGCTGCCCGAGGCGCAGCTCGACCGCTTCCTGGTCGAGGTGTCGCTGGGGTATCCCACGCCCGCCGAAGAACTGCGCATGCTGGAGCGACTCGCCGGTGCGCATCCGATCGAGACGCTCGCCGCGGTGGTCGATGGCACGGCGCTGCCGGCGCTGCAGCGGCTGATCTGGACGGTGCATGTCGATACCACGCTGCGCAGCTATCTGGTGCGCCTCGCCAACGCGACGCGCGCACATCCCGACATCGCGGTCGGCGCCAGCCCGCGGGCGACGCTGGCGCTGTTTCGCGCCACGCAGGCCCTGGCGGCGCTCGCGGGGCGCGAGTACGCGACCCCCGACGATCTCAAGATGCTGATCATGCCGGTGTGGCGCCATCGGCTGGTGCTGCACCCCGAGAGCGCGCTGCGCGGCCGCAGCGCGGCACAGGTGCTGGAGAGCATCATGGCCGCGACGCCGCTGATGCTGGTGGATGCGGAGTGACGATGCGGGACCTGCGCTGGCCGATCGTGGTTCTGCTCATCGCCGCGGTGGTGCTGCGCAGCGAGCTGTTTTTCGCGATGCTGTACCTGCTCCTTCTGCTGCAGCTGCTGACCTGGTTCTGGCAGCGGCGGATCGCCCGGCGGCTGCAGTGGCGCCGCGTCGTGCCGCCGGCGGCCTTTCCCGGCGAGACGGTGCCGGTGCGCCTTGAGATCATCAATCCGTCGCTGCTGCCGCTGCCATGGCTCGCCATCGACGAGAGCGTGCCAGTCGGGCTGCGCACCCCGCCCCAGGTGCGCGAGGTGGTCACGCTCGATGCCGTCGAGACGCGCACGATCCACTATGAGCTCACGCCGCGCCGCCGCGGCTACTATCCGGTCGGCCCGCTGTTTCTCGAGACGGGCGACGTGCTGGGGCTGACGACGCACCGTCTCGGCGGGCTGATGCCGACGATGCTGACGGTCTATCCGCGCGTCGTGCCGCTGGCACCGCCGGGCCTGCCGGCGGCGCTGCCGTTCGGCACGCTGGCGGCATCACAGCGGTTGTTCACCGACCCGGCGCGGCCGGTGGGCGTGCGGGCATACCAGGCCGGCGATGACCTGCGCCAGATCGACTGGAAGAGCAGCGCCCGCCTGGGCAGTCCGCAGGTGCGCCGTAGCGCCCCGGCGATCGCGCTCGAGACGCTGCTGGTGGTGGCGTTCGATCGCGCTGCCTATCCCGGCCGCCTCGCGCTCGAGACCCGTGAGCGTGTCCTGGTCGCGGCCGCCTCGCTGGTGGCACAGCTGGCGGCGCTCCGTCAGCCGGTCGGGCTGTGGAGCAACGGGATCGATCCGCTGCTCGCGGCGCCGCCACGGATCCCGCCGGGCAATGGGCGCAGCCACTTGCTGCTGGTGCTCGGCGCGCTCGGGCGCCTCGAGGCGGTCGATGGCCCTGAGTCGGCCGAGCTGCTGACGCAGGCGGCGCAGACGCTCAGCTGGGGTGGGACGCTGGTGCTGCTGACCGGCGCCTGTGATGCCGCCAGCCTGGCGAGCCTGGTCACGGCGCGGCGGCGCGGCATCCATCCGGCAGCGCTCGTCGCCGATGCCCCGACGGCGGCGCTGATCCAGCTTCGTCGCCAGCAGGTCCGCGCATATACCATCGATCGTGACGGCCGGCCCGGCAGCGTCGGGGCCGACAGCGCGATCAACGCATGAGTCATCAGGAACGAGAGGACAGATCACCATGACGGTTCAGCTTGCCCCCGACGTCGCCGCCGCACTCGCCGCCGGTCATCCGGTCGTCGCCCTCGAGAGCACCGTGATCTCGCACGGGCTGCCGTACCCCCACAATCTCGAACTGGCGCGGGCGATGGAGCAGGAGGTCCGTGCTGCCGGGGCTGTGCCGGCGACGGTCGGGGTGGTGGCTGGCGTGCCGACCGTGGGCATGGATGCGGCGGCGCTCGAGCGTTTCGCCCACTCGCACGAGGTTCTGAAGCTGTCGCGGCGTGATATTGGCTTCGCCGTGGCGCAGGGCCGCGACGGCGCGACGACCGTGGCCGCCACGATGGCGCTCGCCGCCCTGGCCGGCGTCCAGGTCTTCGCGACCGGCGGCATCGGCGGGGTGCATCGCGGCGCGCGCGACACCTGGGATATCTCGGCCGATCTGACTGAGCTGGCACGTACGCCGGTGCTGGTGGTGTGTGCGGGCGCCAAGGCGATCCTCGACATCCCGGCCACGCTGGAATACCTCGAGACCGCCGGCGTGCCGGTGGTGGCGCTCGGGACGCGCCAGTTTCCGGCGTTCTACAGCGCCGAGAGCGGCTTCGAGACTGCGATGGTCGCCGATGCCCCGGCATGCGCTGCCGTCTGGTCGGCACACCGGGTGTACGGCGCCGGCGCCGGCATGCTGCTGGCGGTGCCACCCCCTGCCGCTGTGGCGCTCGAACGTGGCCCGGTGGACGCAGCGATCGCCCGGGCGCTGGCGCGTGCCGACGCCGCCGGCGTGCGCGGCCAGGCGGTGACGCCGTTCCTGCTGTCGGCCGTCGCCGAGGAGACCCACGGCGAGAGCATGCAGACCAACATCGCGCTGCTGCGCCAGAATGCCCGCGTCGCCGCCGCCGTCGCGTGCCGGATCAGCGGCTGAGTGGCGCGATCGACGGCGGGCGTCGCCTCTGGCGGCGCTCCGCCGTCACGACCGGTGTTCGGGCGGCGGGTTGCGCCTGACGACGCGCTGCGCCAGGGTGCCGACGCGGCCGGCGGCTGTGCCGACGCCCGTGCCGAGCCACGACCGCAGCGAGGTGTCGCGCAGCACCGTCCGCGCCGTGTTGTAGCCGCTCGCGCCGAAGACGCCGCCGCCCGGATGCGTGCTCGCGCCCGTCAGGTACAGGCCGCGCAGCGGCGTCCGGTACTGTGAGAGCTCCGGCAGCGGCCGGAAGAAGAACATCTGGTCGAACGACATCTCGACGTGCATTACATTGCCGCGCAGCAGCCCCAGCCGCCGCTCGAGGTCCAGCGGCGTCTGGATGAACCGGTCGGTGATCTTGCCGCGCATGTTCGGCGCGTAGCGGTACAGCACGTCGAGGATGTCATCGGCCACCCGCTCGCGGATATCGTCCCAGCGCTGGCCATCCGCCAGATCGTAGGGGAAATACTGCGCCCACAGGAAGATGGTGTGCTTGCCGGGTGGCGCGACCGTCGGGTCGATCGCCGAGAAAGTCATCGCGATCACGGCGGGATCGCGCGATGGCACGCCGCGCCGGTAGTCGGCGAAGGCGTGGTTGAGATAGTCGAGCGAGGGGCACAGTAGCTGCAGGCCGTGGTGGCTCTCGTGGGCGCGGCCGCCCGACGGCGCTCCGGCGTAGTCGGGCAGTTCGTCGGCGGCACAGCGCAGCGTCATGCCGAAGCCGTTGCCGATGCGGATGCCCCGCACCCGATCGGCCAGGCCGGCCGGCAGGTGCTCGGCGCCGACCAATTCAAGCATCGTGGTGACGACGTGTGCGTTCGAGACGACGACGGGCGCCGAGATGCGCTCGCCGCCGACGAGCTCGACGCCGATGACGCGCCCCTGCTGCACCAGGATGCGCTTCACTGGCGCATCGATGCGTACATCGCCGCCGGCGCTGGTGAACGAGCGCGCCATCGCCTGGGTGAGCATGCCGCTGCCGCCGCGCGGATGCATCGCACCGCTCTGGTGCATCATCGCATACCAACCGAAGTGATCACCCGACGCGACTTCGTCGGGCGGCGGGCCCGATTGCGCCCCGAGCCAGGCCATCGCGGCGCGCATCGCCTCGCTCTCGAATGTCTCGTTGATCAGTTGGCCGTACGATGACACCAGCCGGCGCACCGTCTCGAGCGTCTGCCCGACACGCCGGCTGCGCAGTTGTGCCAGCGCCATCGAGCCGAACAGCCCGGTCACGCTCGGCGGGTTGAGAAACGTCTCGAAGATCGCCTCGTTGAGCGGCCGCCAGTACTCGACGAAGCGCCGATAGGCTTCGGCATCGCGTGGCGAGACGCGCGCGATCGACTCGCAGGTTCGCTCGACGCTGCGGTAGAACCCGAAGGCACCGCTGCCGTCGGGCATCGGATAGTAGGCATACGGATCCATGTCGCAATACTCGAGGCCGTGACGTTCGAGCTCGAGGTCGCGGATGATCGGTGTGAGGTGGATCATGATGTGCGCCGACGAACCGATGTCGATGCGGTAGCCGGGAATCTCTTCCTCGGTCACCACTGCGCCGCCGACGATCGGTCGGCGCTCGAGCACGAGCGTGCGTACGCCGGCACGCGCCAGGTAGCCGGCGCAGGTCAGGCCGTTGTGGCCGCCGCCGACGATGATCACGTCATAATCGTATGCGTGTGGCATCAACTCCTCCGTATCGGCCACCAGCGCCGCGCCGGCCGTTCGGGCGGCTGCAGGCGCTCGAGCATCACCGCCCGCGCCGCGTCCTCGCGGTGGTCATCGAGCGGGGCGAGCGCCCCATCGCCGCCAGCATGCATCAGCGCCAGGCTGAGCAGGTGATCGGTGAAGCGCGGATTCTTCGGCAGCAGCGATCCATGCAGATAGCAGCCGTAGGCGTGATGGACGACCGCGCCCTCACTGCCGTCGCTGCCGTTGTTGCCGTGCCCTGCGATCACGCGCCCGAGCGGCCGCACCCCGTCGCCGAGATACGTCTGCCCGCTGTGGTTCTCGAAGCCGACGGCCACGAGGGGCTCGCCGCCGCCGAGCACGTCGCCGTCGATGGTGATGGCGATGTCGCCGATCATGCGTCGGTCGCCGCCGATGGTGTGGGCATCGATGGCGCCGATGCCGGCGAGCCGCTCGCCGGTGTGTGTCTGGAAGTAGTGCCCCAGCAGTTGGTAGCCGCCACAGATCGCCAGCATCGGCAGGCCGTCGGCGATCGCCGCGCACAGTTCGGCCCCATGCCGCCGCACGAAGTCGGCGGCGATCAGCGCCTGGCCGCTGTCCTGGCCACCACCGAAGAACACCAGGTCGAACGATGCCCAGGCGACAGCCGCGCCGGGCTGGACGCCGACGACCTCGACGGCGATGCCGCGCCAGCGGCATCGCTGCGTCAGTGCGATGATGTTGCCCCGGTCACCGTAGATGTTCATGTGATCCGGGTAGAGATGGGCGATGCGCAGTGCTCGTTGCATGCCACCATCCTACCACGAATGGCGCGCGCCGTGTACGTGCATCGCGCGGCCGTCCTGCGCCGCCCGGCACGCTGGCGGCGCGTCAATGCCGGCTGGCATCAGGCATTCACTTGGACTGATAGAATCGCGTCTGGTATACTCGGCACGTCAACACCCGTCCGCAGCGTGCACCCCGAGTGAACGCCGATCTGTGGCGTCGTGCGGCTGCCGACCAGAAGGAGCGACCCATGAGTGCAGGACTGCCCGATCCTTTCGGCGCGCGCGCGCCGCTCGTCGTCGGCGGGCGCAGCTACACCATCTACCGGCTCGACGCCATCGCTGCGGCGCTCGGGGTCGATCTCGGCCGCGTCCCGTACGCGATCCGCATCGTACTCGAGGCATTGGCGCGCACCAGCGGCGACGGATTCACCACCCCGGCCGACGTCGCGGCGCTCGCGCGCTGGTCGCCGGCCAGTGCCGGCCAGGCCGAGATCAACTTCCGGCCGGCGCGCGTCCTGATGCAAGATTTCACCGGCGTTCCGGCCGTCGTTGACCTCGCGGCGATGCGCGACGCGATGCAGCAGCTCGGCGGCGATCCGCGGCGGATCAATCCGCTGGCCCAGGCTGATCTGGTGATCGATCACTCGGTTCAGGTCGACGCATTCGGCAACGGCATGGCCCTGCAACTGAACACCGAGCTCGAGTTCGAGCGGAACCGCGAGCGCTACGAGTTTCTGCGCTGGGGGCAGCAGAGCTTCGCCAACTTCAGCGTCGTCCCGCCGGCGACGGGCATCTGCCACCAGGTCAATCTGGAATACCTGGCGCGCGTCGTGCTCACCGCCGAGGTCGATGGCGAGATGCTGGCCTTCCCCGATACGCTGGTAGGCACCGACAGCCACACGACGATGATCAACGGGCTGGGCGTCCTGGGCTGGGGCGTCGGCGGCATCGAAGCCGAAGCCGTGCTGCTCGGCCAGCCGCTGGCGATGGTCACCCCCGAGGTCGTGGGCGTGCAACTGCATGGTGCGCTGCAGGCGGGTGCCACTGCCACCGATCTGGTGCTGCGCGTGACCGAACTGCTGCGCCGTGCCGGCGTCGTCGACAAGTTCGTCGAGTTCTGCGGCGCCGGCCTCAGCGCGCTCAGCCTGGCCGACCGGGCGACGATCGCCAACATGGCGCCAGAATACGGTGCCACCTGTGGCTTCTTCCCGGTCGATGAGGAGACCCTGCGCTATCTGCGGCTCACGGGCCGGCCCGATAACCTGGTCGCGCTCGTCGAGGCGTATCATCGTGCCCAGGGGACCTTCCGCAGCGACGGTGCGCCGCTGCCGCACTACAGCACGTTGCTGGAGCTCGATCTGGCCACGGTGGTGCCGAGCGTCGCCGGGCCGCGCCGGCCGCAGGACCGGGTGGCGCTCGATCGGCTCAAGGGCAGCTTTCATCAGGCGATGGCGGGGACGTTTGGTCGCAGCGTGGCGGCCTATCAACCGCCCGATGCGCCATCCGCCGTGCGCGCCGATCTGTTCGCCGATTCGCGCGTTCCGCTGACGATCGCCGGCCAGCCGACGACGCTGGCGCATGGCGCGACCGTGATCGCAGCGATCACGTCGTGTACCAATACCTCGAATCCATCGGTGATGCTGGCGGCCGGCCTGCTGGCGCAGCATGCCGTGGCGCGGGGCCTGCGCGTGCCATCCTACGTCAAGACCAGCCTGGCGCCGGGCTCGCGGGTGGTGACCGAATACCTCCGGCATGCCGGCGTGCAGCCGGCGCTCGATGCGCTCGGCTTCCACGTCGTCGGGTATGGCTGTACCACCTGCATCGGCAACAGCGGCCCGGTCGCCGATGAGGTCGCCAGCGCGGTGCGCGAGCACAACCTGGTGGTGAGCGCGGTGCTGAGCGGCAACCGCAATTTCGAAGGGCGCATCAACCCGGTGGTTCGCGCCAATTACCTGGCATCGCCGCCGCTGGTGGTGGCATTCGCCATCGCCGGCACCGTCGATATCGACATGGTGCACGAACCACTCGGCGTCGATGCCGCCGGACAGCCGGTCTACCTGGCCGACATCTGGCCATCGCCCGAAGACGTCCAGGCGGCGATGGCGCAGTCGGTCACCGCCGACATGTTCCGCCGCCAATATGCCAACGTCTTCACCGGCAACGAGTCGTGGAATGCGATCCCGGTGGCGACCGGCGACCGGTATCGGTGGGATGCAGCATCGACGTACATCCAGAACCCGCCGTACTTCGTGGGCATGACGCGCGAGGTGCCGCCGCTGGCGTCGATCACCGGCGCGCGGGCGCTGGCGCTGCTCGGCGATAGCGTCACCACCGACCATATCTCGCCGGCAGGCAGCATCGCACGCGAGAGCCCGGCGGGGCGCTATCTGATCGCCCAGGGCGTCGCGCCGGCCGACTTCAATTCGTATGGGGCGCGGCGCGGCAACCACGAGGTGATGATGCGCGGCACGTTCGCGAACATTCGCCTGCGCAACACGATGGTGCCGGGGGTCGAGGGCGGCTACACGCGGTATCTGCCGACGGGCGAGCAGCTGTCGATCTATGATGCGGCCATGCGCTATCAGGCCGACGGCACGCCGCTGGTGATCCTGGCGGGCCGCGAGTATGGTACCGGATCATCGCGCGACTGGGCCGCCAAGGGCACGTTCTTGCTGGGCGTACGTGCGGTGATCGCCGAGAGCTTCGAGCGCATCCATCGCTCGAACCTGGTGGGAATGGGCGTTCTGCCGTGCACCTTCCGCGATGGCGAGCATGCCGCGGGTCTGGGCCTGACCGGGGAGGAGTGGTTCGCGATCGACGGCGTCGAGCAACTGCGCCCGAATGCCGAGCTGTCGGTGCGGGCGACGCACGCCGATGGTCGGGTGACGACCTTCACGGTGCGCGCCCGGATCAACTCCGAGGGTGAGCTGGCCTACTATCGCAATGGTGGCATCCTGCACTACGTGCTGCGGACGCTGGCGGCCCAGACCGAGCCGGTCGGCAGTTGATCGCGCCGCGCGCCTTCATGCCCGCGGAGCCCGGGACGCCTGGCGTGTCGGGCTCCGCAGCGGCGCCGCTGCGTTCAGCCGATCGGCAGCCGCAGCGCGCCGTCGCCCTGCTCGAGCAGGGCGATCGTCCGATCGAGGCGCGTGCACCACTCGCCGCTGGCGGACGGCTCGTGCTCGATGGCCAGCGCCAGGCGCTCGAGCAGATAGAGCATCTGCAGATGCGCCAGCCGTTCGCGGGTCGTGTCATCGTCGACGATGCCGGCGGCGGCGCAGAAGACCGGCCACAACCACCGAAACCGCGCCGGATGATGGAAGCCGACTACCCAGCCCCACCACGCGGCATCAAAGAGCGGATCGGCCATGCGGCTGTAGTCGACATCGATCATGCCGACGAGCTGTGTCCCGACGACGATGCCATTCACCGGGCAGAAGTCCCCGTGTGCGAAGCGCGCCGCACGGTCGGCGAACGTGTGGGGAAGCGCGTCGATGACCGCCGCGACGCGCGCCGGATTGGGCAGTAGGTCGCTTGCGGTCGTCAGCCACTGCCGGGCGCTGGCCGCCAGCCGGTGTGCATCCGCCCAGGTATGCTCAAGATCGATGTCGGACGCATCGACGGCAGCGATCCGGGCGAGCGCCGCACCCATGCCCTGCGCCACCGCCGGAGCGGTCGCGTCGTCGGGCAGCAGCGTGTTGGCGGTGACGCCCGCGATGTAGCTGCGCACGACATACGGCGGATCGTGATCCAGCGCATGGTCGAGGATGTCGGGCGCCAGCAGGCCTGCGGTACGCAGCACGGCGGGCACCACCAGCGCATTGGCCAGGCGCCGCGCTGCCAGCCGCGGCCGTCTGATCTGCTGCACCACGATGCGGCGGGCGTCGGCCAGATCGACGATGAACGTCGCGTGCTCGAACCCCCACGCGGCTCGCTCGACGTGGCTGATTGGCACGCCGAGGATGTGCGTCGGCATGCCGGCGGGCATTCGTCTGTTCATCGCGTCGTCAATGATCCGGCGGAGACGGCGGCAACCAGGTGAATGTCACCCCGGCGTCAGCGTCCGGGCGTTCACCGTCATCGTCTGGCTCATCGTCAAACGACACCAGCACCGGACCGGCGTCCTGGGTCCAGGCGATCAGCTCGTCGATCGAGTACCACCCTGGCTGGTACTGCGCCTGGTCGCGTGGGTTCAGCCAGAAGCGGATGCCGCCATCCCGCCACTGCCACGTCTCGAGCGACCACCACTCCTTGCCCTGGTCGCGCAGCGCGACCTTGACGTCGTCGAACAGCCGAAGCAGCTCGGGGAGCGTGAGACGGGTGGTGTGCCGCATCAGCAGCAGGCGGCGATTCACGGCATCGCGCAATTGCTCAAGCTCGTACTGGTCGAGCGACGAGATGTCAACCATGGGGGCTCCTCTCTACGAGCGACACGATGGCGGGCGTGGGGCTCGCACGTGTCACATTCGACCATGAGCAGGAGATGATGACGGCGCGGGATCAGGGCCGAAGGGGAGTTGGAGGCGACGACCGGATTCGAACCGGTGGATGGAGGTTTTGCAGACCTCTGCCTTACCACTTGGCTACGTCGCCGATGACCGTAGTGTAGCATACGCTGTGCGGGATGTCAACGCACCCGAAGCGCCGAGGGTGTGACGGAACGTTTTGGGAGGTGGTAGACGAGGTGCAGCGGAGCCATATCACCCCCGGAGGATGCTGATGAGCCGCCCGATCACGACCACCCGTTGGCAGCAGTTGACCCAGGACGTCACGACGGAGATGCGGGCCTGGCGGCTCGCCCATCCGAAGGCAACACTTCGCGCGATTGAGGTGGCGTTGGATGCGCGCTTGAACCAGATGCGGGCGCGCATGATCGAGGATCGCGCCCTGGCGGGCAGTGCCGCCGACTGGGCCGCAACCCCTGCTGCGGCGGTTCCC
>JAGWYG010000130.1 GCA_018969485.1 Chloroflexota bacterium | reverse complement strand
CGTGCAGGCCCCGGCCGCGACGCACTGCGCGTACTGCGCGTTGGTCACCTCGGTGCGCCCGATGCGGAACGCCGCCACGCCATCGCCGGCCGGCACGGCAACGTACTCCGCACCGGTGCGATCGGTCGCTGCGGCCGCCCCCGGCCCTGCCGTGGCGGTCGGCGGCACCGGCGTGGCGGTCGGCGCAGCGCGCGTGGCGGCTGCCGGCACGGGCGTCGCAGTCGGCGCCACGGGCATGGCGATCGGCGCCCCGGGCGCGGTGCCGGGCGGTGCCGGCGTGGCGGCGAAGTAGCCGACCATCACACCGACCAGCATGATCACCGCGGCGAACGGCAGCCGGAGTTCGGGATGGTCCTTGGTGTAGATGTACATGGTGAACAGCATGCCGGCGGCGGCGATGATGGCGCCGATGACTGCGAGCGGTGATGAGAGATCCACGCACACCTCCCGGTCGGTCCGCGATCTGCTGCGCCCACGGATGTGGCCACGGCCGGCTGCCGCTGTCGCTCACCGCTGATGATAGCGCATCTGCCCGGGCAGTTCAAGCTGCCCGGCATGCGCCGCGCGCGGCCGTCGGCTCACGGCCCGGCGATGACGACCCGCGCGCCGGCCGTGCTGTCGTCGTCATCATGGCCAAGCTCGCCACGGGCGCCGCAGGCGATCTGGCCGGCGTCGCTGACGTACGCGCCGCCGCGGGCGATCTGGAACGCATCGTCCGCTTCGACCTGCTCCCACACATTGCCGGCCATGTCCAGCACGCCGTAGGGGCTGGCGCCCGCCGGATGGCTGCCGACGGCGGCGGTGCCGCCGGCCACGCGGCCGAAGTTCGCCCGCGTCGCGTCCGGCTCGGCCGCGCCCCACGGGTAACGGCGCCCGTCGTCGCCCTGGCAGGCGCGCAGCCACTGCGCCTCCGTCGGCAGCGCGCCGCCGACCCACGCCGCATACGCGCGCGCCTGGTCGCGCGTCAGCGAGATCACCGGGTGCACGGCCCGCGCCGCGTCGCCGTGGCTGGCGGCGTCGCGCGGCAGGCTGCATGCCCCCGCCGCGACGCACTGCGCGTACTGCGCGTTGGTCACTTCGGTGCGGCCGATGCGGAACGCCGCCACGCCATTGCCTGCCGGCACCGCCACGTACCCGGCGCCGGTGCGGTCGGTGTGTCCGGTCGCCCCCGGCGTGGCGACCGGCGGCGCTGCGGTGGGGATCGGCGGTGCTGCGGTGGCGACCGGCGGCGCTGCGGTGGGGATCGGCGGCGCTGCGGGCTGGCCGGTCGTACCGGGCAGCAGGATCAGCGCGCCGATGGCGGCTGCCAGCAGCAGGCCCACCGCGGCCAGGATGATCGTCGAGCCGTGTGATGTACGCATGGCGGGCTCCATGACATGGACGGTGCAGCGGCCGGCGCCGTGCGCACGCCGCCGCGGGCTGCGGGCCGGCTGGCGGCATCGCCCGACCGCTGCCGCATGACGTCGAGTATACCAGCACCGTGGCAGGCGTGCACCAATGTGCCACGCGGCGATGGCGCGCGTGGCGCCGCGCCATCCCTCAGTTGTGGGCGCGTGATCGGGTATGATGGTGTTGCCGGCGGCGGGGCCCGACCGGGCGCAGCGTCGTGGGGCGCCGATGGGCCGGCAGGGGAGTGCCGTGATGGATGTCTTCGAGCTCCGTGATCGAGTGATCGACGATTATGCCGAGTACGTGCGGAGCTTCGTCACGATCAGCGACCCGCAGATTCACGCCTTCGTCGCGGGCGAGCTCGCCGCCGGGCGCTGGTGGCCGGACCCGCTGGTGCAGCTCAACCCGGCGTACGAATCGGCCGGCACCGTCGAGGACCTGGTCGACGCCGGCGTGCTGCACCCGGAGTGCGCGCGGATCTTCCGGCGCGGCAAGGCCGCCGGGCAAGGCCTGTCGGGCAGCAGCATCCGGCTGCACCGGCACCAGCGCGAGGCGCTCGCGTGTGCGCACGCCGGCCAGTCGTACGTCCTCACGACCGGCACGGGCTCGGGCAAGAGCCTGACGTACGTGCTGCCGATCGTCGACGCGGTGCTGCGGCAGCGCGAGCGCGGCGCGCGGCGCGGCATCACCGCGCTGGTGATCTACCCGATGAACGCGCTGGTGAACAGCCAGTTGCACGAGCTGCAGCGCTATCTGACGCTCGGGTACGGCGCGGGGCACGAGCCGGTACGGTTCGCCCGCTACACCGGCCAGGAGAGCACCGAGGAGAAGGACCGCATCGCGGCGCAGCCGCCCGACATCCTGCTGACCAACTACATGATGGCCGAGCTGCTCCTGACGCGGGGTGATCACAACGACCGGCGGCTGCTCGCCGCGGCGGAGGGGCTGGCGTTTCTGGTGCTCGACGAGCTGCACACCTATCGCGGCCGGCAGGGCGCCGACATCGCGCTGCTGGTGCGGCGCATTCGCGCCCGCATCGGCGGCGCCGCGATGCGCTGCATCGGCACGTCGGCCACCATCGCCGGCCTGGGCGACCGCGGGGAGCGCCATGCGGCGGTGGCCGGGCTGGCCAGCCGTCTGTTCGGCACCACGATCACGGCCGACGCGGTGATCGGCGAGACGCTGCGCCGCGTGGCGCAGGGGCCGCCGGCGGACGGCGCCGCGCTGCGGGCGGCGCTGGAGCAGCCCCCCGGCTACGCGGCGCTCGATGGCGCGGCGCTGCTGCGCCACCCGCTCACCGAGTGGGTCGAGCGGGCGTTTGGCCTGCAGCACGACGCCGCCGGCCGCCTCGAGCGCCGTGCGCCGCAGACGCTGCCGGCCGCCGCCGCGCAGCTGGCCGAGCTCAGCGGCGCCCCCGTCGCGCAGTGCCGCGCACACCTGGCCGCCCTGCTGCTCGCCGGCTATCACGTCGGCCACCCCGACACCGGCGCCCCGCTGTTCGCCTTCCGGCTGCACCAGTTCATCAGCCGCGGCGATACCGTCTTCGCCGGGCTCGCCGCCGCCGGCGCGCCGCGCTACCTGACGCTCGAAGGGCAGCAGTACGTGCCCGGCACCAGCCAGCCGCGCCACATCCTGCTGCCGCTGGCCTTCTGCCGCGACTGCGGCCAGGAGTATTACGTCGTCACGCTGGATCGCGACGCCGGCATCTGCCGGGCGCGCCGCCTGCAGGATGGCGACGACGGCGTCGGCCAGGCGGGCGTGCTCACCGCATATCGCGCCGAACGCGACGGCGACATCGAGCAGCACTTCCCCGACGACTGGCTCGAGACGCGGCGCGACGGCACCCGGCGCCCCAGGGCCGCGCTGCGCGAGCGCCTGCCACGGCGCCTGCGCGTCGCCGCCGATGGCCGGCTCGACGAACACGGCATCGACGTGTGGTTCGTGCCCGCGCCGTTCCGCCTGTGCCTGCAGTGCCACACCAGCCATGATGGCCGCGGCAGCGAGTTCGGCCGCCTGTGCGAGCTGGCCAGCACCGGGCGCAGCACCGCCACGACCATCCTGGCGCTGGCGACGGTGCGGCAGCTGCGCGCCATGCCCGGCGCCGCGCTGCCGCACGGCGCCCGCAAGGTGCTGTCCTTCAGCGACAATCGCCAGGACGCCTCGCTGCAGGCGGGGCATCTGAACGACTTCGTGCAGGTGACGCTGCTGCGCGGCGCGCTGACGGCCGCGCTGCAGCAGGCGGGCGCCGCCGGCATCGAGCACGACCGGATCGCCGCCGCGGTGACGCGCGCGCTCGGCCTCGAGTTCGCCGAGTTCGCCTCGAACCGCGACGCCATCCTGCTGGCGCGCCGCAGCGCCGAAGAGGCGCTCGAGGGCGTCACCGGCTACCGGCTGTACCTCGATCTGCGACGCGGCTGGCGCATCAATGCCCCCAATCTCGAGCAGACCGGCCTGCTGCGCATCGACTACCCCTGGCTCGCCGAGTGGTCGGCCGAGCCGGCGCTGTGGGCCAGCGGGCACGCGCTGCTGCGCCACGCGACGCCAGAGCACCGCGCCGCCGCCGCCCGGCTGGTGCTCGACTGGTTCCGCCGCTCGCTGGCGATCAAGGTGATGGCGCTCGACGAACAGGAGCAGCAGCGGCTGCGCGCGCGCAGCTTCCAGCACCTCGTCGAGCCGTGGGCGCTGGCCGATGACGAGCGTCTGCAGCCGGCGCGCATGGTCGGCGTGGCGCTCAGGCCGCGCGCAGCGGCCGGCCTGGAGCGCTCGCTCGGGCCACGCTCGCAGCTCGGCCGCTGGCTGCGCAGCGCCGCCTGCTGGGGCCATGGCGACAGCCTGCTGCCCGAGGAGCAGTTCGCCACGCTGGCGGGCGAGCTGCTCGCGGCGCTCGCGCGCGGCGGCTACCTCGAGGTGGTCGGCCACAGCGCCGGCCAGCCGCTGTATCAGCTGCAGGCGGCGGCGCTGCGCTGGTGCGCCGGCACGGGCCAGCCCGGCGCCGATGCGCGCCCCGGGCGGCGCGGCGCGGGCGCCATGCGCCAGGCCAATCACTACTTCGTCCGGCTGTATCGGGCGGTCGCGCTGGCGCTGCGCGGCGTGCATGCCCACGAGCACACCGCGCAGGTGCCGGCGGCACGGCGCGAGGCGCGCGAGCAGGCGTTCCGCGACGGCGTGCTGCCGGTGATGTTCTGCTCGCCCACGATGGAGCTGGGCGTCGACATCGCCGACCTGAACGTGGTCCACCTGCGCAACGTGCCGCCGTCGCCGGCGAACTATGCCCAGCGCTCCGGGCGCGCCGGCCGCAATGGCCAGCCCGCGCTGGTGCTGACGTATTGCAGCGCCCCCAACGCCCACGACCAGTACTTCTTCCGCCGCCCCGAGCTGATGGTGGCCGGCGCGGTGACGCCGCCGCGCATCGAGCTGGCCAACGAGGACCTGGTGCGCGCCCATGTGCATGCCACCTGGCTCGCCGCCACCGGCCACTGGCTCGGCCGGTCGGTCAAGGAGCTGGTCGATCTCGAGCAGCCTGCGGCACCGCAGCCGTTGCCGCTCAGGGCGCCGGTGCGCACGGCGCTGGCCGCGCCGGCGGCCCGCGACGAGGCGCTGCAGCACAGCCGCCGCCTGCTCGCCGGCCTGCAGGCCGAGCTGGCCGATGCCGCCTGGTATCGCCCCGACTGGCTGCACACGACGATCGACGACGCGCCGCGGGCGTTTGATGCGGCATTCGGCCGCTGGCGCCAGCTCTACCTGGCCGCCGCGTCACAGCGCGAGATCCAGCACCGCATCGCCGGCGACCATGCCTCGGGCCCCGAGGCGGTGCAGCGCGCCCGCACGCTGCGCGCCGAGGCCGAGGCGCAGCTGCAGCTGCTCATCGCCGACCAGCCGGGGGTCACCAGCGATTTCTATCCGTATCGCTACCTCGCGAGCGAGGGCTTTCTGCCGGGCTACAACTTCCCGCGGCTGCCGCTCACCGCGTTCATCCCGGGGCGGCGCGCCCGCGATGGCCGCGAGGAGTTCGTCGCCCGCGCCCGCTTCCTGGCGATCGCCGAGTTTGGCCCGGGCAACTCGATCTACTACGAGGGCAATCGCTACCGGATCGCGCGGGTGCTGCAGCCGGCCGGCGCCGGTGCCGAGCGCGAGCCGCTGCTGGCGGCCAAGCTCTGCGCTACCTGCGGCTACGGCCACCTGGGGGCCGCGCGCGATGCCGAACGCTGCGCCGGATGCGCGACCGTGCTGCGCGGCGCCACCCAGCGCTTCCAGACGAACCTGTTCCGCATGCAGAATGTGGCGACGGTGCGGGCCGACCGGATCACGTGCGATGAGGAGGAGCGCCAGCGCCAGGGGTACGAGCTGCTCACCGCGTATGCCTTCGCGCCGCGCGCGGGCGGCGTCGATATCGAGCGCGTGCGCGTCGAGGCCGCCGACGGCGGCGAGCTGGCGCAGGCGGTGTATGCGCCGGCCGCCACGATCTACCGGCTGAACCTGGGCTGGCGCCGCCGCGCGGTGCCGTCGGTCGAGGGCTTCATGCTCGATCAGGAGAGCGGTGACTGGGTGGCTGATGCGGACGATGGCGCCGATGCGGCCACGGCGCGCCGCGCGCTGCAGCGTGTGGTGCCGTTCGTCCAGGATACGCGCAACGCACTGCTGCTCACGCTGGCGGCCAGCGAGGCGCTGCGGCTGCCGACGCTGAGCGTGGCGCTGCAGCGTGGCATCGAGGCGGCGTTCCAGCTCGAGGAGCGCGAATTGAGCGTCGAGCTGCTGCCGTCGGCGGCAGCGCCGGCCCATGTGCTGCTCTACGAGGCCGCCGAGGGTGGTGCGGGCGTGCTGACGCGCCTGGCCGGCGAGCCCGACGCGCTGGCGCGCGTGGCGCACGCCGCGCTGGCGGTGCTGCACTTCGCCGCCGATGGGCGCGATCTGCAGCACGCGCCGCATGCCCGCGAGGTCTGCGTGGCGGCGTGTTATGATTGCCTGTTGTCGTACCAGAACCAGCTGCTGCATCGCCAGCTCGATCGCCACCTGGTGCGCGATGTGCTGCTGCAGCTGGCCGCCGGCCGCGCCAGGCCGCTCGGCCGCGCGCACAGCCGCGAGGAGCTGCGCGACCAGCTGCTGGCGGCGTGCGATTCGGAGCTGGAGCGGCGCTTTGTGCGCTTTCTGTACCGCCATGGCTATCGTCTGCCCGATCAGGCCCAGCGGCGCCTCGAGCCGTATGGCACGCGGCCGGATTTCGTGTACGTCGGCGCGACCGCCGCCGTCTACGTCGACGGGCCGCTGCACGATGAGCCGCTGCGCGCGGCCCGCGACCGCGAGATCGTGGCACGGCTCGCCGCCGATTGGGATGTCATCCGCGTCCGCCACGACGATGAGTGGCCCGCCGTCGTGGCCGAATGGCGCGATGTGTTCGGGCCGGGAGACCAGCATCGATGACTGCGCCTTCGCCTGTGTCGGCCGCCGCCTTCGCGCCCGGTGCGCTGGTTCGCGCGCGCGGCCGCGAATGGGTGGTGCTGCCGGCCGATCCCGCCATGCCCGAGGTGCTGCAGGTGCGCCCGCTCAGCGGCAGCGAGGCCGAAGCCACCGGCCTGCTGCTGCCGCTCGAGGGGTCGGCGATCGAGCCGGCACAGTTCGACCCGCCGACGCCGGCGCACCTCGGCGATAGCGCGTCGCTCGGGGTGCTGCGCGATGCGGTGCGCCTCACGTTCCGCGCCGGCGCTGGCCCGTTCCGCTCGTTCGGCCGTATCGCCGTCGAACCGCGCGCCTATCAGCTGGTGCCGCTGCTGATGGCGCTGCGCCTCGATCCGGTGCGCCTGCTGATCGCCGATGATGTCGGCATCGGCAAGACGGTCGAGGCGGCGCTGATCGCGCGCGAGCTGCTCGATCGCGGTGAGATCCGCCGCCTCGCAGTGCTGTGCCCGCCACACCTGTGCGAACAGTGGCAGCAGGAATTGCTCCACAAGTTCGCGATTGATGCGGTCAGCATCCGCCCCGGGACGGTCGCGGCGCTCGAACGCCCGATCGGCCTCGCTTCGGTGTTCGAGGCGTATCCCGCGATGATCATCTCGCTTGATTATGTCAAATCTGATGCCAGACGGGCGCTCTTTCTGCGGCACTGCCCGGAGCTGGTGATCATCGACGAGGCGCACACCTGTGCAGCCAGCCCGGAGCAGCCCGGGCAGCACCGGCGCCACACGCTGGTGCGCGACATCGCCGCCGACCCACGGCGGCACGTGGTGCTATGCACCGCGACGCCGCACAGTGGCGTCGAGGCGGCATTCCGCTCGCTGCTGGCGCTGCTCGACCCGGCCTTCGCCGGGCTGGCCGACGCAACGATGTCCGGCGACGACCCGCTGCTGCAGCGGCTGGCGCAGCATCTCGTCCAGCGGCGGCGCCAGGACATCGGCAGCTACCTCGATGCCGCGACGCCGTTTCCCAGGCGGCACGCCAGCGAGGTGTCGTATGCCATGAGCGAGCCCTACCGCGCGGTGTTCGATGATGTCCGGGCGTATGCCGGCGAACTGGTACGCCAGCGCGATGGCCTGAGCCGCAATCGGCAGCGCATGCGCTGGTGGGCGGCGCTGGGCCTGCTGCGCTGCGTGGTCAGCTCGCCCGCGGCCGGCGCGGCGGCGCTGCGGCAGCGCATGGCGGCAACGGGGGAGGACGCCGACGCCGACGCCGATGCCGATGATGCGCTGCGCGCGCAGCGCTACCAGCAGACGCTGCTCGACCAGAGCGAGGATGATTCGGGTGACGTCGACGACGGCCTGCCGGCGGCGCTGCCCGGTGCCGAGCGCGGCCGCGC
>JAGWYG010000129.1 GCA_018969485.1 Chloroflexota bacterium | reverse complement strand
CCGCGTCCCCGACGATCTCGACCGGCAGGTCGGGCGCAACGCACAGCCCGATGTCGAGACCCTTGGCGTAGGCCTGGATCGACGCCAGATCGACGACGGATTGCAGCGCAGCCCGCAGGTCGAACAGCGTGCGCTCGATCTGAATCGACCCCGCCTCCGCCCGCGACATGTCGAGAATGCCGTTGAGAACGGGCAGCAGGCCGCTGGCCGAGTGAGAGATGTTGGTCACCAGGCGGCGCTGCTGCTCGTCGAGCGGCGTGCGCAACAGCAGCTCGGTCATGCCGAAGACGCCGTTCATCGGCGCGCGCAGTTCGTGGCTGACGCCGGCCAGCAGCAGCGCCTTGTTGCGCGCCGCCGCCGCGAGCGAGCGATTGGCTTCCCTCAGTTCGCTTTCCGCGCGATTGCGCTCCTGCCCCTCGAGCACCAGCGAGACCACGCTCGCAACCGCCGTGGCGAACAGGCGCTGCTCGGGCGTCCAGTCGTCGTGCGCGGTGGCCGCGCGATCGACCATCACGATGCCCTCGCTGCGGCCGTCGCGCACGATCGGCACCACCAGGATCGTGCCGGCTGCGACGTGTGTTTCGAGGCGCGGCAGGGTCGCTTCGCGCGCGTTCTGGGCAGCTTCGAACAACCGCGGGTGCTCGGAGCGTCGCAGCGACGCCGGCAGCGCGGGATCGGCGACGCCGTGCTCGCCGTAGCCGATGCACTCGAGCGCATCCCGGCCGCTGGCGAAGCGCCAGACGCCGAACCGGCCGCCTTCGAATGCGCCGGCCGCCGTCCGCGAAATCAGCGCGACGAGATCGGTCGCCTTGCTCGCGGTCAGGAGGCCAGCCGCCATGATCTGGCTCAGCGCCGCCTGCTGCGCGATGAGGCTCTGGCGCTGCGCGATCAGCTCATCCTCGATGCGCCGCCGCTCCTCCACTTCCGATACCAGAAGCTCGTTGTACTTGCGCGCGCGCTCGGCGGCGCGCTCGGCCGCACCGGAGCGCTCGGCGACACGCTGCTCGAGCGTGGCATTGAGCACCGACAGCTCGCCGTACTGGCGTCGCAGCGCGGTGTCGGCGCGCTGGACGAACAGGAACAGCGCCGTGAACAGCGAAAGGAACGCCGCCAGCACGATGGCCGTGACCCCGCGGTGCTGCAGCCGCGACATGCGCTGGTCATGGCTGGTGTCGGCGGTCGTCGCCAGCACGGCGACGGCCCGGCGTTCGGCATCGAGAATCGGGAGATAGACGGTCGATGTCCCTTCCTCGAGCACGAAGGCATAGCGGCCAGTGGCGAACGTGTCCTGCAGCGCCGGGAGGTTGCGCGCCACGCCGGGATCACCGCCGAGCAGCGCAGCCTGCGGATCGACGGCGACGATCACTTCCGCTGTCAGCAGCGGCACGCCCTGGCGCATCCGCGCCAGCCGCTCGTGCAACGTTGCCCAGGCGGGGCTGCGCGAGCCGGCACTCGCTCCGTTGCCCGTGGTCGACACCAGCTCGCGGATCCAGGGTCCCGCCGCGTTCGCGAGCACCTTGGTCATCAGCACGTGCCGGTTGGCGATGGCCTCGCGCGCCACGATGCGATCGTTGGCGACGAAGATGTGCGACAGGGCGATCGTCATGACCGCGATCACGATCGCCGCGCAGATCGAGAAGTTGCGCAACAGCCGGAAGATCGGAGGGTGCGCCGTCGGGCTTGACCCGCGCCCGGCGTGGCCCGGCATGCCCCAAGCGAGCGTCCGGCGCGCCTGGAGCGACCACCGCCTGAGCCGGCGAATGAAGGTGTTCCGTGTCACGGTGCGCACTCACTACGTCCGCATGCGACGCTAACGGTGGATGTTTAAGTTTCCCTCGATCGGAGGCGGCGACTTTGCACGCTCGCGTTAGCCGCTCGTTAACCGCCGGCGCTTGACGAGTGCTGCCTGGCATGGCTCACCGTCTCTTCAGGTTTCTGCGGAAGTGATGCCCATGTCGACGCTGCCTGTTTTCGATCCCACCGATATAGCGCTGCACACCGATCCCTATGGACGCCTGAAGCTGCTGCGCGAGGAGAACCCGGTGCATTACGTGCCGGCGCTCAAGGGCTGGGCGGTCTTCCGCTATGGTGATGTCCAGTCGGTGCTGCGGGCGCCCGACATGTCGGCCGACAAGATCACGCCGTTCTACCGGTCTTTGGGTCCTGAGCAGCGCTCGCAGGTGCAAGTGTTGGTCGACTACCTCGGCCGCTGGCTCGTGTTCCGAGATCCCCCCGACCATACGCGGCTGCGCGGCCTCGTCGCGCGCGCCTTCACCCCGCGCGCGTTGGCCGAGTTGCGGCCAGGCGTGGAGCGCCTCGTCGAGACCCTCATCGATCGCCTCCACGACAAGCAGGACGGCCCCGTCGATCTCGTCGCCGAGTTCGCCAATCCGCTGCCGGCCTACGTCATCATGGACATGCTGGGTGTCCCGCGCGGGATGCTGGACGACATGCGCGCCTGGTCGGAGGACATCAAGCTGTTCATCGGCACGGCACGACAGACGCCCGACAAGTATGCCTTGGCGCGGCGAGGCGTGGAGGCGATGGCCGATGCCTTCCGCAAATTGATCGACGAGCGCCGGACGCGGCCGCAGTCCGATGTCCTGTCGTCGCTCGTGAGCGTCCACGATGCTCAGGACGGCAGGCTGATCGACGAGGAGCTCATCGCGACGGCGATCCTGTTCCTCTTCGCCGGCCACGAGACCACCGCGAGCCTCATCTCGATGGCCTCGATCGAGCTGATGCGTCATCCCCACGTTCGTGACGAGTTCCTGGCGCACGCCGAGTTCACCGGTACGGCGGTGGAGGAGTTCCTGCGCTACGACGGGCCGACGCCGTCGATGATGCGGATCGCCACTGTCGATCATGAGATCGACGGTCGCCCGATCCGCGCCGGCGAGCGCGTGTGGGCCTTCATCGGCGCAGCGAACCGCGACCCGGCGGAGTTCTCCGATCCAGACCTGATCGACATTGCGCGCGCGCCCAACCGCCATGTGACCTTCGGGTTCGGTCCGCATTTCTGTCTCGGCGCGCCGCTCGCGCGCATGGAGGCGCAGATCGCCCTGCCGGCGCTGCATCGGCGCTATCCGCAGATGAGCCTTGTCGGGGCGCCCGACGACTGGAACGATGGCCTGACACTGCGGGGTCCGCGCCGCGTGATGGTCCAGCTCGGCCGCGCGGCCTGACACAGGCCCGCTCGACAACGAACAGATGGGACAGGTGCGAGGCATGGCCGGCGCAGCGGAAGAGGTTCGGGTCTACTGGCAGCCCGGCTGCACGAGCTGCTTGCGCACCAAGGAGTTCCTGACGAAGCACCGCGTGCCGTTCGTCTCGCGCAATATCCTCACCGACGACGGCGCGATGGATGAGCTGACGCGGCTAGGGCTGCGATCCGTGCCCTACGTCACGGTCGGCGACCGCTATGCCAACGGGCAGGCGCTGGCCGAGGTGGCACGGCTTCTCGGCATCGAGCTCGGTGCGGTGCGGCGCCATCCTCCGGCGGAACTCGCGCGCCGTATCGGTGTTATCCTCGCCGCTGCGCAGCGGTTTCTCGGGCAAATCCCGCAAGAGCGGCTGCGCGATCTGCTGCCGGGCCGGCCGCGCTCGTATCTCCAGCTCGCCTATCATCTGTTCAATGTCGCTGATGCCTTTCTCGAACATGAGCGGGGCATTGCGCTGGTGTACGACAGCTACAACCGCGTGCCTGCATCCGATGCGACGCGCGCAGACGTGCTGGTCTACGGCCGAACCGTCGCAGCCGCCTTCGACGCGTGGTGGGGTGCGCACGCGGCGTCGACGGACTGGGCAGCGAAGGCCGACGTCTACTACGGCGACGTCGATCGCCACGAGTTCCTGGAACGCACGACGTGGCATACCGGGCAGCATTGCCGCCAGCTCCAGTGGGTGCTGTCGGAGCGGCTCGGCATCAGGCCGCAGGAGCCGATCGGCGATGAGCTGTGGATCGGACTGCCGATGCCTGAGAACGTTTGGGATCCGGCCTGATATAAAGGCCTCAGTGTCGGCGCCGCTGAGGTTCATGGCGCGTTCACGCAGGCTGCCACAAGCATGTCCTCATGCTGCCGTATTCCTTGCCCATCGCGGCAACGAAGGGTGTCTCATGGTCCGCAAGTTCGCCGCTCTGCTGTTGCTACTGCTGGCTGCCGCGATCACGGCGCCGACTGCTGATGCGCAATCGGCCGGTGAGCGCCGCCTGGCGCTGGTCATCGGCAACGGCGATTACGCCGGCGCTCCGCTGCCGACCGCCGCCAACGACGCGGGCCTGATCGCGCAGACGCTCCAGGCCGCCGGCTTCGACGTCATCGGTGCCCGGGATCTCGACGGCGAGGCGATGCGCCAGACCTTCCGCGACTTTCTCTCCAAGGTCGCGGCCTCCGGCCCCGACACCGTCGCCATGGTCTACCTGGCGGGCCACGGGCTCCAGCTGGAAGGCGACAACTTCTTCGTGCCGACCGGCGCGCGCATCGAGCGCGACTTCGACGTGACGACGCAGGCGCTGCGCCTCAATGATTATCTGCGGCCGCTCGCCGCGGCCGGCATCAAGGCGACGCTGGTCGTGCTCGATACCGCTTATCGCAACGAGTTTGCTCAGGGTGGCAATCCGCTCGCCGGCGGTCTCGCGCTCATGGAGCCCACGCAGGGCGTCCTGGTCGCGTTCAATGCCGCGCCCGGCACGGTCGCCTCGCCCGGCGAGCCGCCCTACGGCGCCTATGCCCAGGCGCTGGCCGAAATGATCCGCGAAGGCGGCCTGACGCCGGACATGCTGTTCGACAAGGTGCGCCTGCGCGTCGCCGACGCGACCCGCGGCTCGATGGTGCCCTGGCACGCGTCCCAGGTGCGGGCGCCGTTCGTGTTCTTCGAGCGGGCGGCCGACGCCCCGGTCGTGGAAAGCCTGCGTGAACCCGAGCGCCGTCGTCAGCGCCCGATCCGGGATTTCGACGCCGAGGAGGCCTACATCGCCGCGCTCGAGCGCGACACGCTGCAGGGCTATGTCGATTTCCTCGATGCCTATCCCGACAGCCCCCAGGCCGGCCGAGTCCACGCCATCGTCGCTGCGCGCCGCGAGGCGATCACGTGGCGGCGCACCCGCATGCGCGACACGCCCGAAGCCTATTGGTCATATCTCGATCGTTACCCGCGTGGCCCGCATGCCGCCGACGCTCGTCGCAGGCTCGCCTACCTGACTGCGCCGGTCGATCCGCCGCCGAGTTTTGCGTTCATCGATTACGATGTGCCCCCGCCGCCGCGCGAGGAGATCGTCTTCGTCGAGCGAAGGGTCGTTTACTTCGGTGACCCGGTGTGGCGCTTCGCGCCGCCGCCGCCCCCGCCGGTCTTCTTCCTGCCGCCGCCTCCACCGCCACTCTTCTTCCGGCCGCCGCCGCCGATCGTCGAGGCTTATGTCTTGCCGGCCCCGGTTTTCGTACCGGTGCCCCTTTATGTGCGTCAGCCGACGTACATCGCCCCGCCGCCGCCTAATCCGGTGTTCGTGAACATCCACGTGGCGGCCCCGCCGGCGCCGCCGCCTGCACCGGCCGTCGGCCTTCCGCCTCCAGGCGCGGTGCCGCCGCCAGGGGCTCCCACCGTCCCGCCTCAGGTCGGTGGCCCGCTGCCGGGAACGCCGCCTGCCGGGCCGCCGCCGGTCATTGCCGCGCCTGGACAGCCGGCGCCGCCTGCGCCCGCGCAGGCACCGTCCGGACCCAGCGCCCTCGCAGTGGGTGCCGGCGCCGCGGCCGCCGTCGCGGTCGGCGCGGCAGCAGCCCGCGTCGCGCTCCCGCCGTCGATCGCCGCGCGGACGCCGCCTCCGGGCGCCGGAGCGGGTGCGCCGCCAGCACCGGGTCTCGTCGCGCCAGGTGGCGCTGCGCCGCCCGCACAGCCGGCTGCCCTGCCTCAGGCCGGATTGCCGCCGCCATCGTCCGGCGGGCCGTCCGCCGGAACGCCGCCTTCAGCGCCGCAGCCAGGCGGCCAGCCGCCCAAGGCCGCCGGCCTGCCACCGCCGGGTGCGGGTACGGGCATCGGCCCGTCTGGCCCGGCCACCCAGCCGGGTACAACACCCGCAGCGCCTGCCGCGCGCGCATTGCCAGGCCAGCCGAACGCGCCGGCGCTGCCGGGCCAGCCGCCGGCCAAGGCTGCCGTGCCGTCCGTTCCCTCGGTGCCGCCGCCGGGCGCCCAGCCTCCAAAGGCCGCGGCCCTGCCGCCGCCGGGCACGCCGCCGTCGAGTGGCCCGTCTGGGGCTGCAGGCCAGCCCGGCTCGCCCTCCGCCGTGATCCCCCCGGCCGGACAGCAGCGTCGCGGTCAAGGCCAGCCGGGCGGCGCCTCGCCGCCGCCGGCCGCCTCCGTGCCTGCACAACCCGGCGCACCTGCCCAGGTGCCCGCCCAGCCCAAGGCCGCCAACCTGCCGCCGCCAGCGGCCCCCAGGGCTGCTGTTCCCGCGCAGACGCCATCGCCGCCACCGGCGGCCGGCGCGCCGTCTGCCGCGCAGTCGGCTCAGCAGCGGGCCGCGGAGGAGCGCGCTCGTCTCGCCGCACAGCAGAGCATCGAGCGCCAGCGTGAGCAGGAGCGCCAGCGCCAGCAGTTGACCGAACGGCGAGCGGCGGAACTCGAAGCTGCCCGCCAGCGGCAGGCGCAGGCTGCCCAGGCCGCGGCTCAGCAGCGCGCGGCGCAGGCCCAGTCGGCAGCCCAGGCGCAACAGGCCGCCGCCGCCGCGCGCGCCCAGGCTCAGGCACAAGCCGCAGCGCAGGCCCGTGCGCAGGCTCAGGCGCAGGCGCAAGCTCAAGCCGCGGCTCAGGCCCGAGCGCAGGCCCAGGCTCAAGCCAAGGCGGCCGCTCAGGCCCAGCAAGCCGCGGCGGCACGCGCCCAGGCAGCGGCCCAGGCGCAGCAGGCAGCCGCCGCGCGCGCCAAGGCACAGCAACAGAAGCAGTGCGGCGTGCCGGACAAGCCGCCCTGCTGATAGGGATACTTACGGCCGCTCGACGAGGCGGCCGGACTTTTGGTGACCATCGATTGCTCGAGGGGTGTCGGCGATGGTGCGTGTCTCGGATTGCCTGCCGGCTCTCGCGCGAGCCGTATCGCTCGCCGGCGTGATCATGCTGGTCGCGGCTCCCGTATCGGCCCAGACGAGCGAGCCCGACACGCCGACTGCAGCGGCAACGACCCCGCAAGCGGCCGAGCCGGCAGGCGCAGCCCCCGCCGCCAAGCCCGACAAAAAGGCGGCGGCGCCGGCCAAGGTCCTGTTCGGCGCAGCCAAGACGCCGGCCCCACTCGCGGCCCGTGCGATCGGCAATTATGCCCGGGGGTGTCTCGCCGGCGCACAGCAGCTCGCCATCGACGGCCCCGCCTGGCAGGCGATGCGCCTGTCGCGCAACCGCAACTGGGGCCATCCCCGCCTGATCGCCCTTCTGGAGCGGTTCGCTGCCGACGTCCGCGCCAACGACGGCTGGCCGGGCCTCCTCGTCGGCGACATCTCCCAGCCGCGCGGCGGCCCCATGCTGACCGGCCATGCCAGCCACCAGATTGGCCTCGACGCCGATATCTGGCTGACGCCGATGCCCGACCGCCGCCTCACCGAGAAGGAGCGTGAGGATCTGTCCGCCACCACCATGCTAGCGGAGGGCGGGCTCGCCGTGAACCCGCAGGTGTGGACGGCCCAGCACGTGCGCATCCTGCGGCGCGCCGCCTCGTACGGCGAGGTCGAGCGCGTCCTGGTACATCCCGCCATCAAGAAGGCCATGTGCGAGGCGACCGCCGGCGAGAAGGATCGCGCCTGGCTCGGCAAGCTGCGCCCGATTTGGGGCCATCACTTCCATTTTCACATCCGCATCGCCTGTCCGCCGGGCGTTGCCGGCTGCGTCGCCCAGGCGCCAATCCCCGGCGATGACGGCTGCGGCAAGGAGCTCGAGGACTGGTACAAGCTCCTGACGGCGCCGCCCAAACCGCGCGGGCCGCCCAAGCCCGAGCCGCCGCCGATCACGCTCGCGGGGCTGCCCGCCGATTGCAGGGCCGTTCTCGAAGCGCCGGCCAAGAACTGATCGCGACCCGCGCTCGGCACGCTGCGGCGCAGGCATTCCGCTCGCGCGCGAAAGGCTCTAAAGAGCCAAGCCGACCGGACGGCCGCGCGCACCGGCAGCGGCCGAAGACACGAGCGAGACACGCATGCCCGCAAAGCCCGACCTGTTCGAGGAGCTCGACCCTGCGCCGCGCCTGCTGATGGGGCCGGGACCGGTCAATGTGTACCCGCGCGTGCTGCGCGCCATGTCGGTCGCGATCCAGGGCCAGTTCGATCCCGAATTCCGCCGCCACATGACGCAGACGATGGCGCTCTACCGCCAGGTCTTCCGCA
>JAGWYG010000128.1 GCA_018969485.1 Chloroflexota bacterium | reverse complement strand
CAACCTATGCTGGCCTGCCCGACGACCCACTCTTCATCTCCGCACGTGGCAGTCGCGACTTCGCCCGCGACCCGGACCAGCTGCGCATACCGCACGATCTGGGCGACGGCCTCTTCATCGAGACCAACCTGTCAGCAGAAGGTATTGTCAAGCGAATTGGCCGGCTCCTCGATGCGTTCGGCATTTCACGTGACCAGCTGACGATCTATCTGCGCAAGGATCGAGCCGCCGGCGACGCATGACGCGAACCGGGCCTGCGCGCCCATCGAGGCGCCACCAGCATTGCAGCCGTGCGAGCGCCGCCCGCCAGCAGCCCGCCCTCCCGACGGTTCCGTCCGTCGGCACAGCGCCCGACATGCTCGGCCAGGCGCCGCACCACGTGCTGCCAGCAGGGCCATCAGCGACACGTTGAGCGCGTCATCTCGGGCACCAAGGTGGCCCCGGGTCTGGTACCACTGCAAACGCCGCGTTGCGGAAGAGCGCTGCAGGCCGGCAGTGCAGCCCCACTGCTGATGCTGCTCCCGCAGATCGTGGGGTCGGTGAGTCCAACGCGCACGCCGCTGCTCCTGAGTTACTGGCACAGGGCTTCGTGCTTTCATGCAGCTGCTGTATTGACTGCGGGCCGGACGCAGGATATTCGGCGCGACACAACGGCGGCCCGTGCTCGCGAGGCACAGATATTGCATCAGAACGCGCCAGGGAGTAGACTGTCGAGCGTACGGTGCAGTGGAGGGACACATCGGTGACCGCAGAGTCCGGGTATTTCAGCAATGTGTCGGAGTTCAGCATCGGCGATCTGTATGAGGAGACATACTTCGCCGCGGAGGAAACCGCCACCGGCTACACGACCTATCAGGACGGCGCGTGGGCCGAGCGCCTGGCGCTGGTGACGCGCGAGTTCTTCGCGCCACGGCACGTCGTCGAGATCGGCTGCGCCCGGGGCTACGTCGTCGGCCATCTGCGCGCCGCAGGGATCAACGCGCTCGGCTTCGACTACAGCCACCATGCGGTGGCGACGGCGCCCGCGGCGGTGCATGGCCGGATCGGGCGCGCCGATGCGAGCCGGCTGCCGCTGGTCGCCCAGAGCTGCGACGTGCTGCTCAGCTTCGAGACGCTCGAGCATCTGCACCCGCAGCACATCCCGCGCACCGCCGCCGAGTTCGCGCGCTGCGCCCGCGACTGGGTCGTGCTGACGATCCCCACCTACGGCGATGACGAGCCGGGGCGGGTGGGCATCCCGATCGAGGATGCCGAGCACGCCGTCGACGCCCGCGAGGGGCGGGCGTTCCGCAAGCTCGTGCTCGATGCGCGTGGCCAGCCCGATCTGGGGCACCTGACGCTGGCGACATGGCGCTGGTGGAGCGCACAGTTCGCCGCGGCCGGGCTGCGCCGGGCGCACGAGATCGAGGCGGTGCTGCTGCGGCATCCGTTCGCCAGCGACTCGCTGGCGACCTGGTATTGGCATGTCTTCACGCCGCACCCCGAGCGGCGCGTGGGCGTCGCGCCGGGCGCCAGCGTCGTGATGAACGACACGCCGATCTGGCAGATCGGCGCCGGATGGCACCCGATCGAGGGGCACGCGCCGGCCGCGTTCCGCTGGTCGCAGGCGCAGGCGCACCTCAGCATCCCGGCCGACGGCGCACGGCTGGTGCTCATGGCCGCCGGCGGGCCGCGCCAGGTCGCGCTCGAGCTCACCGTCGACGGCCAGCCGTGCGGTCGCCGGCACATCGCCGCCGGCTGGGCGCCGCAGCGCAGCGTCTGGCGCATTCCACCCGGCGCTGGCCTGCGGCGGATCACCCTGGGCGTGCCGACCGGGCAGGCGCTGCACGACGCCCGCGGCGCGCTCGGCGCGATGGTCTGGTCGGTGACAATCGAGAAGGAGTCGTGATGGATCGCCTGGCCCACTATCGCCTGCCGATCACCAATGCGCCGCGCGTCGGCGCGCTGCGCGCCATCGTCGACCGCAACGGCGAGATGTACCTTGATGGGCAGCGCGTCGAGCAGGCGGTGCCGACGGGCGCCTTTCTGGTGCTGACGCTGCGCGACACGGCGGTGCGCTACGTCCTGGCCGCCGAGTTTGATGCGCTGCGCGCCGCGGCCGCCGCCCGACGCAAGCGCCCGTCCCGGAGGCCTGATCGTGACTGAGCCGGATTCACTCCACTGGCGCGGGTTGGTGCGCTACCCCGACCCCGACGTCGTCGTGCTCGATCCGCGCTTCGCGCGCTACCAGATCGGCAGCGCGGTGATCGAACGGATCGCCACCGGCTGCCGCTGGGCCGAAGGCCCGGTCTGGTTCGGCGATCAGCGCATGCTGGTCTGGAGCGATATCCCCAACGACCGGATGCTGCGCTGGGACGAGCAGACCGGGCGGGTGTCGCAGTTTCGCGCGCCGGCCCACTTCACCAATGGCAATACCCGCGACCGCCAGGGCCGCCTGATCAGCTGCGAACATCAGAGCCGCCGAGTCACCCGCACCGAGCACGATGGCTCGATCACGGTGCTGGCGGATTCGTTCGCCGGCAAGCGGCTCAACGCACCTAATGACGTCGTCGT
Organism: Chloroflexota bacterium; assembly: GCA_018969485.1. Classification (GTDB taxonomy): domain Bacteria; phylum Chloroflexota; class Chloroflexia; order Chloroflexales; family Roseiflexaceae; genus CAIQIY01. Next base: position 5,820 of record JAGWYG010000128.1, on the reverse strand, counting down.
GCATTCGGGCGGCGCGATCTATTTCACCGATCCGGGGTATGGCATCCTGAGTGATTATGAGGGCGATTCAGCACAATTTGAACTTTCTCGCAATGTCTACCGCATCGATCCGATATCTGGTAGAATACAACTGGTCGTCGATGATATGGATCGACCGAACGGTCTGTGTTTTTCACCCGATGAGCGGCTGCTTTACATCGTCGATACCGGCGCGTCGCACACACCCGGCGGGCCCGCGCACGTGCGCGTCTTCGCCGTCGGCGACGATGGCATGCTACAGGGCGGCCGCGTCTTCGTCGACATGCGGCCGGGCATGGCCGACGGCATTCGTGCCGACCGCGACGGCAACCTGTGGATCGCTGCCGGCTGGGGCGGCGCCGGATTCGACGGCGTGCACTGCGTCGCCGCCGATGGCAGCCGGATCGGCCAGATCCGCCTGCCCGAAGCCTGCGCCAACCTGTGTTTCGGCGGGCGGCGGCGCAACCGCCTGTTCATGACGGCATCGCAGTCGGTGTATGCGCTGTACCTCGATACGTGCGGCGCACAGCATCCCTGAACAGACAGAGAGAGAGACCCGAGTGACCACGTCGTCGTTCGACAGCTACGGCGAAATCGCCGAGGCGCACCGCGGCATGCGCCTCGGCACCACCAGTGCAGTGACCCTGACCGAGGCATCGCTCGGTCGCATCCGCGCCCTCGATCGCAGCGGCCCGGCGCTGGCAGCGGTCATCGAGCTCGATGCGACCGCGCTCGAGCAGGCACAGCGCTGTGATGCCGCATTGCGGGCCGGGCAGTGGCTCGGGCCACTCCATGGCATTCCGATCCTGCTCAAGGACAACATCGACCGGGCTGACGGCACGGTCACCACGGCCGGCTCCTTCGCACTGCACGAGAGCATGCCGCAGTCTGATGCGACGATCGTGACGCGGCTGCGCGAGGCCGGCGCGATCCTGCTCGGCTCCACCAACATGAGCGAGTGGGCCAACTTCCGCTCGACGCGCTCGGTCAGCGGCTGGAGCGCGCGCGGCGGCCAGTGCCGGAACCCGTACGTGCTCGATCGTTCACCGTGCGGCTCGAGCTCGGGATCGGCCGTCGCCGTGGCGGCGGGCTACGTGATGGCCGCCATCGGCACCGAGACCGACGGCTCGATCGTGTGTCCCTCGAGCGTGAACGGCATCGTGGGGATCAAGCCGACCGTCGGGCGCGTCAGCCGGGCCGGCGTGGTGCCGGTCAGCAGCAGCCAGGACACCGTCGGGCCGCACGCGCGCACGGTCGCTGATGCGGTCCGGGTGCTGGCGGTGATCCAGGGGATCGATCCGCGCGATGCGACGACCCACCGGGCGCCGCCGTGGCATCTGCCGCAGTTTGATCCGCGCACGGCGCTCCAGGGGGCGCGCATCGGCGTCGTGCGGCAGCACGTCACCGGGCACCATCCGCTGGTCGACCGGCTGTTCGAGAGTGCGCTGGCGACGCTGCGCTATGCCGGCGCGACGCTGGTCGATCCCGTCGACATCACGACGTATGCCGAGCTGGCCGCCGACGATGCGGAGCGGGTGGTGCTGCAGACGGAGTTCAAGCACGAGCTGGCGCGCTATCTGGCGACGCGTGTCGCACGCGTCCCGGACGGATTTGTGCCGCGCAGCCTGTCAGACATCATCGCCTACAACCGGGCCGACGCGGCGCGGACGCTGCAGTGGTTCGGCCAGGAGATCTTCGAGCAGGCCCAGCGGAGCGGCGAGCTCAGCGATCCGCACTACGAGGCGGCGCGCGTCCGGGCACGGCGCCTGGGCGGTGCCGATGGCATCGATGCGGCGATGGTGCGACACCGGGTCGATGCGCTGGTGGCGCCGACGACCGGGCCAGCCTGGCCGATCGACCCGGTCCACGGTGACCGTTCGATCGGCGGCAGCTGCGGCCCGGCGGCGGTGGCGGGCCTGCCGCTGGTGACGGTGCCGGCGGGCTTTGCGGTCGGATTGCCGGTGGGGCTGAGCTTCATGGGGCGCGCCTTCGATGAGGTGCGCCTGGTGTGGTACGCCGCCGGCTTCGAGGCACACCATGCGGGGCGGCGCGCGCCGACGTTCAGGCCGACGATCGGGTAGCCGCGATCACGGTGCTGCTGTGCCGCTCACGCGTCAGGGGCCGGCGCCGCGGCGTCCATCCAGTCGGCGACGCGCGCCCGCACCGCGGCCGGCGGCAGCGCCCGCTCGAATCGCCCGCCCGCCGCACCATCGCCCGGCTGGCTGGTGGCGACGATGCCCACCTTCGCGACGGTGAGCTCATCGTGCTGCGGCTCGCAGCGGTCGGCACGTACACCCGGGACGACGAACAGGTCGCGATCGGCGCGCATGCGTGCCGCGACCGCCCATTCGACGTGCTGCGGATTGGTCGGGTCGATGTCGTCGTCGACGACGGTGACCCATTTGAGCAGATTGACGTGGCCCATCGCCAGCATGATCGCCCGTTTGCCTTCGCCGCGGCGCGGCTGGTGCATGCTGATCACGGCGTGCAGCCGCCCCATGCCGCCGTCGGTGAGATGCACCGCGCGCACCGCCGGGATCACGCGCCGCAGCGCGCGGCAGGTCGTCGCGGCGATGGCGGTGCCGCCCAGCAGGCAGTGCTCGGGTTCGTAGCCCGGCATGATCGCCTGGTAGATCGCATCCCGCCGGTGGGTGATGGCGCGGACGGTGACGCCGTGTCCGGCGCCGTAGGTCACATAGAACCCGGGAAACTCCGAGACGCGCCCTTCCTCGACGGGCTGGTCGGCGTGCAGCGTCGCCTCGATGACGATCTCGGCCTCGGCCGGCACGGCGAGGTCGACGGTGCGGGCCGGCACCAGACGCAGCGGCGCGCCGAGCAGGGCGCCGGCGATGTCGAGCTCATCGCGCCCGAGCTCGACGTACATCTGCGACGCGAGCAGCGTCGCCGGATGGTTGCCGATCGCCACCGCGATCTCGAGCGGCCGGCCGTGTGCCGCGCTGCGGCGCAGCAGTTCGCTGAGGTGGTGCGTCGGCGCGATCCCGGCCATCAGCCGATCGCCGCCGAGCAGCAGCAGGCGCGCGATCGAGACGTTGCGCCGGCCGGTATCGGGGTCGCGGGCGATGATCACACCGGCCGTGATGTACGGACCGCGCTCGTGTTCGAACCAGGTCGGCACCGGCAGAATCGCGCCGACGTCGAGCGGCGCCAGGTGGACGACCTGCTGCACTGGGGCGGCGGCGACCAACTCCGGGGCGATGCCGCCGTCGAGCACGGCGAGCAGCCGCGCCTGCAGCGTGGCGGGCGTCTGGCCCAGCGCTGCCGCCAGCCGCTCGCGAGTACCCAGCAGGTTGGTCACCACCGGCATCTGCGCCCCGATGACACTGGTGAAGAGCAGCGCCGTCGCCGCACCGGCGTGTGATGTCGCGGCAGCGATCTCGAAGCGGCGATCCACCGGGCGCTCGATGACGCGCAGCGCGCCGCTGCGACGCGCCTGCCCGAGGGCGCCGCGCATACTCTGATCATCAGTCATCGGCAGCGCTCCTCTCACGCATCCTGGCGCGGCTGTGCCATGATCCACGCGATCGTGCGGCTCGCCAGGCGATCGAGCGCGACCACCGCCTGGGCCACATGCTCTTCGCGCGTGTCCTCGAGCGGCGTGTGCGACAGCCCGCGCAGGCTCTGGACGAACAGCATCACCGTGGGCACGCCGGCGCGCGCCACTTCCGACGCATCGTGCAGCGGGCCGCTGGGCAGGTGATGCGCGCGTCCCGCGACCTCGCGCACCACCTCGTCGGCCAGGGCGATGAGCTCGGGATGAAATGGAACGGGATGGATGCGCCAGATGTGCTCCCACGTGACGCTGATGCGCTCATCGGCGGCGAAGCGCTCCGCCGCCGCCCGGGCCCCGGCGAGCAGCGCCGCCAGCCCGTCCGCATCGAGGTGCCGCTGATCCAGCAGCTGTTCGGCGGTCTCGACGACGGCGGTGACGATGCCGGGGCGTGTGATGACGCTGCCGGAGGTGCATACGCCGCCGCCGCCGACGCGGGCGGCGATGTGACGCAGCTCGAGCGCCAGCCGCGCCGCACCAGCCAGCGCGTCGTGCCGCCGATCCATCGGCGTCGAGCCCGAATGTGCCGCCTGACCGCGCCACGTGATGCGATGGCGTTCGACGCCGAAGGTGCCGAGGACGACCCCCAGCGGCAAGCCCAGGCCCTCGAGCACCGGCCCCTGCTCGATGTGCAGCTCGAGGTATGCCGCCGCAGTGGCGAGTTGCTGGCGCGCGTCGGTCATGCGCTCGAGCACAACACCATGCTGGCGCAGCGCGTCCGGCATCATGACGCCGTCGCGGTCGCGCAGCGCCGCCAGATCGGCCGGCACGAGGCTCCCCGAGCAGGCGCTCGAGCCGACCAGGCTCCGGCCGAAGCGCGCGCCCTCCTCGTCGGCCCAGTCGACGAGCCGCAGCGTGATCGGCGGCGTGCCCGCGGCGGCGACGCGACGCAGCACCTCGAGCCCGGCGAGCGTATCGAGCGCGCCGTCGAGCCAGCCGCCATTCGGCACCGAATCGAGATGGCCGCCGATGACCAGCGCCTGCGGCGCGACGCCGTGCAGCGTGGCCCACAGATTGCCGGCGGCATCGAGCTCGACCTCGACGGGGAGTTCGGCCAGTTTCGCGATCAGCCATTCACGCGCCCGCGCCCACACCGGCGTCCAGGCGACGCGCTGCGCGCCATGCTCGTCGCTGGTCAGCGCGGCGAGCTCACGCAGTTCGGCGATGGTCCGCCCGGGCTGTACTGCAACAGCACTCATGGATTCCTCCGATGTGCGTCCGCGGCGCACGGCGGCCCGGACGATGGCGCGATTGTAGCACGCGCGGCCGGTCGGCGAGTGCGCACACCCGGCGCTCATGGCTGGTCGAGCAGCCCGGTGACGTCGGCGAGCCAGGGCTGCAGGTCGGCGGCGGCGGGCGGCCGGGCGAAGGCCTGCTGCACCGCCGTCAGCCCCGCCGCAGCCAGCAGGCGCTTTTCGTTGAGATGCCAGATGCCGCGCGCGCAGATCCGCGCGTGGGCCTCCTCCAGTGCCGCCCGTGCGGCCTGGCCGATGGCGGCCGCCGCATCGCCGCGCCGGGCGTGCGCGCGGGCGTAGCCGAGGCTGAACTCGCGATGAAACCGCCAGCGCGCCGGGGCTGCCGCCATCAGCGCCGGCGGGAACGGCCCGGCGGGCGGGATGTGGCCGCTGATCAGCCGGCACATCGCCAGTTCGGCCACCAGGCTGTACGTCGGGAGGCCGGCGAGATACCCCGGCAGACCATCGACCTCGTACGCGCCGACGGCGGCGCGCGCCTGCCACGCCGCGACGACGTCGAGGTCGCGCAGCAGGACATCGACCCGTGCGTCGCCGAGCGTGAGCCATGCGCCGCCATTCATCAGGCGGCCCCACGATCCCGGCGGATGGACCGGGGCATGCGCCGCCAGCGCCGTCAGATCGATGCCGCCCCGATAGTACACGCCGAGGTCCCAGTCGCTGTCGGCGTCGTGCCGGCCCTGGCTGCGCGAGCCGCCCAGCACCACCGCCTGCGCGCCGGGGAGCGCCGCGAGCTGTGCGGCCAGCGCCGCGATCGCGGGTGGCAGGTCAGCGGGCTGCATCGATTCCTCCCGTGCCACATGCATCGCTGGTCGGCGGGCAACCGGCGGGTGGGGACATCCCGGCCCGGGAACCGGCGCCCGCCGGTGCGCCGCGGCGGCAGCGGGCCATGCGCTGCCATTTGGTATGATGCGCGGGGCAGATGGGGACGGCCAGCCACACGGGAGGGCAGCAAGCATGCGTGATCGGACGACGGCTCAG
>JAGWYG010000127.1 GCA_018969485.1 Chloroflexota bacterium | reverse complement strand
GGCCTGGCGTGCGCGCCGGCCGACGGGGCGCAGTGGCATGCGGTGGCCGAACAACTCCGGCAGCGTGGCGGCACGCCGCGGCTGCTGGTGTGCGTCATCGATGCCGCCGATGCGCCGACGACGGGCACGCCGGACGCATGGCGCGCGGCGCTCGACGGCAGCGTGCACGCCGCCGTCGCCGCCACCCAGGCGATCGTGCCGCTGATGGTCGCCGGCGGCGCGATCGTGCTCACCGCATCCTCGCTCGCCATCAGCGACACCCAGGTCGACGCGGCGGCGCTGACGGTCGCATCGGCCGGGCTGGTGGCATTCACGCGCGTGCTGGCGCTGGCGGTGGCAGCGCAGCAGATCACCGTCAACTGCGTCGCCTATGATGTCGCGCAGGTCGAGCAGGGCGCGCGCACGTCGGCGGCGGCGCTCGCGCGCATTCCGGCGGGGCAGCCCGCCACCGCCGCAGATATCGCCGGGACGGTAGCGTTCTATGCATCCGCCGATGCCGCCTACCTGACGGGCAGCACGCTGATCGTCGATGGAGGGCAATCGCTCCAGAGTTGGAGCAACGCGCCGGCGTGACCGGACGCGGTTCAGCCGAACAGCGGCGTCGCGCGCTGGCGCGCGATCTCGAGGAGCTGCCCGGCGCGCGCGCGGGCGTCGGCATCGAGCGGGGGCATGCCCGCCGCCGTGAGGATCAGCGCCGCCGACACCGTCGCATGGCATCCCGCCTCGCGTGCGTCGCCGGTCGCGGCGATGGTGACGAACCAGCCGCCGCCGTACGCATTGCCGGCGCCGGTGGGATCGACCACCTCGATCGGCACGGTGGCGATGTTCCACCAGGTGGCGTGCTGGCGATCCCACACGATCGAGCCGAGGCTGCCGCGGCGGATGGCGACGGCTGCCGGCCCGAGGTTGGCCCAGAAGCGGGCGACGGTCGCCAGGTCATCGCTGCCCGCCAGCATGCTGGCGGCCGGCCAGTCGGGAGTCACCGCATCGACCTGGCGGCACAGGTCGAGCAGCGTCGTCGGGTCGCTGCAGCTATGGTCATCGAAGATCGGCTCGAGCGAGACGAAGACCCCGTGCCGGCGCAGTGCCAGCGCTTCGTGGGCCATCGGCTCGTCGCCGAACTCGCTGATCAGATGGATGCCGCGCGCGGCGCGGTGGCGCTCCGCCAGCACGATGGGCCGGCCGAGCAGCGCAAACCAGGCATCACGGCTGGTCTGGATCCCGTGATCAAACAGGCGTTCGTCGTCGTCGTACTGCATCAGCCCGCGCGGCGTGGGCAGATCGGCATGGCGCATCCAGCCGCTCAGATCGAGGCCCAGCGCACGCAGCGTCTGCTCGTGCTCGACCTCGAGATCGGTGCCCGAGCGGGTCAGCAGGGCGACGTCGTCGGCCCAGACGCGGGCGCCGAATGATGCCTGGGGACCGCCGCCGCCGAGGCGTCCGGGGACGATCTGGCCATCGCGCAGACGGATGTTGTCGACGATGATCTTGCCGTAGATCGCGTAGGTCGGGGATTGCATGACCGGCTCCTTCGTTGGATCAGGGGTGATACCCGGCGGACGACAGCGTCCCGGCGATTGGCGCGTACTATACCACCAGACGGTGATCGTGGCACCGCGGTAGCGGATGAGGGAGGCTCTGTGGCACCGAATGTCGAGAAGACCTATAGCTGGGCAGTGTACCGCGATGAGTTGGAGCGCCAGAGCGCGGCGCTGGTGCGGCGCCTGCCGGCGATCGCGGCGCAGGCCCGACAGGTGGCCGAGGGGATCGCGGCGCGGTCGCCGTCGCTGCTGTATCTGGTCGGGTCGGGGGATTCGTACATCGCGGCGCACTCGTGTCAGTTTGCGTATCGTAGCCTGAGCCGGATCGCGAGCTTCGTCGTCGAGGCGTTCGATGTCGCGGGCTATCATGCGCCGCTGTTCGACGCGACGACGCTGGTGGTGAGCACCTCGATCTCGGGGCGCACGCTCAGCGCGACGGCATCGCTGTCGGCGGCACGTGCCGCCGGTGCGCCGACGCTGCTGATCACCAACACGCCGGGATCGCCGGCATGCGCGTACGGCGACTGGATCATCGAGCTCGACGTGCCCTCGATCGATACCAGCGGCTACATTCCCAGCACGATGAGCTATCTGGCCGGCATGGTGGCGCAGCACGCGGTCGCCGCCTGGCTCGGCGTGGCGCGTGGCGTCCACGCCGCACAGGACGCCGAGGCCTACCTCGCCGAGCTCGGCGTGGCGCTGGCGGCGATCGACCCACTGCTCGCCGCGCACGATGCGCCGGTGCGCGCGCTGGTGCAGCGGCTCAACGGACGCACGCCGTTCCTCATCGGTGGCGGCCCATGCTACGGCAGCGCGCTCTTCGGCGAAGCCAAGGTCATCGAGTCGGCGATGCTGCCGATCGCGGTGCAGCACGTCGAGGAATGGGCGCACATCCGCCGTTTCCTGACCCACGGGCAGGTCGTCACGATCGGCATGGCGGTGCCCGGCCCGAGCTATCAGCGCATGCTCCAGATCCTGCGCGATGCCCGCGCGCGCGGCTCGGAGGTGATCGTCATCGCCGCCGCCGATGACGCCGCGGCCGCCGCGATCGCCCACGAGGTGTGGGCGGTGCCGGCGCTGCAGCACGAGGCGCTCCAGCCGTTCACCTGCGGCGTGCCGCTCGAGCTGCTGGCGTACTGGATGATGATCGAGGCGAATGTACGGCCGTTTCACGCCGATCTGCAGCCGATCCAGACCGGCCTGACGCTGCCGGCGACCACCGGAGGGCCACGATGAGCCGTCATGCTGCGATCGCCGCCGCGCGCGGCGACCGACCGCTCGACCGGGTGATCCGCGGCGGCCGGATGGTGAATGTCTACACGGGCGAGATCGTCAGCGCCGACATCGGTATCGTCGGCGACCGCATCGCCATCGTGGATCACGGGTCGCGCCTGGGGCTGGATGCCGCCGAGGTGATCGATGCCACCGGGCTGATCGCCATCCCGGGGTTCATCGACACCCACGTCCATATCGAATCGACGATGGTGACGCCGCCCGCCTTCGCCCGGGGCGTGCTGCCGCTCGGCACTACCACGGTGGTGATCGACCCCCACGAGATCGGCAACGTGACGGGCCGCGCCGGTGTGGAGTACATGCTGGCCGCCAGCGAAGGGCTGCCGCTGCGGGTGTATGTGACCGTGCCGTCATGCGTGCCGGCGGTGCCCGGCTGCGAGACGGCCGGCGCGACGTTCGATGCTGCGGCGATCGCCGGGATGCTGCATCTGCCGCGCGTGATCGGCATCGCCGAGCTGATGGATTACCCGGGCGTGATCGCCCAGGAGCCACGCATGGCGGCGGTCGTCGCGGCCGGGCGCGCGGCCGGCGTGACCCTCGAGGGGCACGCGCCGCTGGTCGGCGGGCGCGATCTGGCGGCGTACCTCGCGGCCGGCGTCGATTCGGACCACGAGTCGCGCAGCGCTGCCGAGATGGCCGAGAAGCTGCGCAACGGCATGTGGGTCTACGCGCGCGAGAACACCTTCCGGCGCACGGCGAGCGAGCTGGCGCGCGCGCTCGATGAGGTGCCGCACCCGTGGAATGTCGCCGTCTGCACCGATGACATCGATCCGGCCGACCTGCTCGATCACGGGCACATGGATCGCGGCGTGCGCGTCCTGATCGAACACGGCGTCGCGCCGGCGCTGGCGGTCCGCTTCGCGACGCTGGCCGGGGCGCAGCGCTTCGGCCTGCACGAGCTCGGCGCCATCGCGCCGGGCAAGCTCGCCGACATCGTCCTGCTCGGGTCGCTCGAGCGCGTCGACGCCCGCATCGTACTGGCCGGCGGCCAGGTGGTCGCCCGCGACGGCGCGCTGTGCGTGGCGGTGGCCGATCCGGTACCACCGCCGCTGGAGAACACCGTCCGGCTGGCGCCGCTCGGCGCCGACGATCTGGGCATCACGCTCGCGGGCGCCGATGGCCCGACCGGGCTGCAGATCGTCGAGATCGACGCCAACCGCACGACCCGGCTCGCGACGCTGGCGGTGCCGTTCAGCGCCGGCCAGTGTGCCGAGCCGCTGCCCGACGGCCTGGTGTTTGTCGCGGTGATCCCGCGCCATGGCCAGACCCACCCGCCGGCGACGGCGCTGCTGCGCGGCCTGGGGCTGCACACCGGCGCGATCGCCACCACCGTGGCCCACGACAGCCACAACCTGATCGTCGCCGGCCGCAGCCGTGCCGAGATGCTGCAGGCCGTCCAGGCCGTCGCGGCGCTCGGCGGCGGCGCCGCCCTGGTGCGCGACGGCGCCATCGTGGCGCAGGTGCGGCTGCCGGTCGCCGGGCTGATGTCGGCCGAGGATGTCGACGTGGTCGCCGCCGAAGTCCGGCAGTTCAACCAGCTGGGCCGCGCCCAGGGCCTGGGCGGCACATCGCCGGTGCTGGCCATCTCGAGCCTGGCGCTGCCGGTCGCGCCCTTCATCCGCATCACCGACCTGGGCATCGTCGATGTCCTCACCCAGACGTTCGTGGCCCGCTATCGGGGGGGAACGCCGGCGACGGCGTGAGATACAGGCGCAGCATCGCGCATCAGGGAGGAGCACATGACCGACGAACTGGCGGCCCCGCGGCCATTTTCCGAGCATCGGCAGGCGATCGAGGCCCGCTTCGACCCGGCGACCACGGCGGTCGTCGTCGTCGACATGATCAACGAGTTCCTGGAGGACGGCGGATTGATGGTGCTGGAGAGCGGCCGGGCGCTGTATGGGCCCATCCAGCGCCTGGTGAACGCCGCCCATGCCGCCGGGTCGCGGGTCATCTGGCTGCGCGATGAGCACGACGACGTCGCCGACCCCGAGTTCCGCAAGCGTATCGTGCACTGCCTGAAGGGCACCTGGGGCACGCAGGTGGTCGATTCGCTGCATCCCGGTCCCGACGACGTGATCATGCCGAAGCACACCTACAGCGGATTCTTTGGCACCCCGCTGCACGCCACGCTGCAGCAGCATGGCGTGCGAACGCTGATCATCACCGGGGTCGTGACGAACATCTGCGTGCGCTCGACGACGCACGACGCATTCTTTCTGGGCTATGATGTGCTGGTTCCCGAGGAGTGTGTCGGTGCGACCAGCGAGCGCGAGCAGGCCTCGAGCCTCTACGACATCGACACCCACTATGGCGCGGTCGTCCGGCTCGAATGGGTGCTGCGCCAGTTGACACGCACCGAGGAGGCGTGATGGCTGACCTGGTGATCCGCAACATCGGCCAGATCGTCACCGGCGATCTGGCGCAGCCGCTCGCCGACGGCGACACGCTGGTCATCCGTGGCGGGCGCATCGCCGCGATCGGCCACGCCGCCGCCGTCGATGCCAGCGGCATCGAGCGCGTGGTCGACGCCAACGGCGCCGACGTCTGGCCGGGGCTGATCGATTCGCACACCCACCCGGTGCTGGGCGATTTCACCCCACGGCAGTTGATGATCAACTTCATCGAGAGCGGCCTGCACGGCGGGGTCACGCGCATCATCTCCGCCGGCGAAGTCCATCTGCCGGGCCGGCCCCGCGATCCGCTCGGCACGCGCGCGCTGGCGATCGTCGCCGCCAAATCCTGGGCGGCGCACCGCCCCGGCGGCGTGAAAGTGCTGGGCGGTTCGGTCATCCTCGAGCCCGGCCTGGTCGAAGCCGACTTCGACGAACTGCAGCGCGGGGGCGTGCGCGTCGTCGGCGAAGTCGGCCTGTCGGGCATCTACCGGCCGGCCGACGCGCGACCGATGGTCGAGTGGGCCCAGGCGCGCGGCATGGTGGTGATGATGCACATCGGCGGCGCCTCGATCCCCGGGAGCAATGGGCTGGGCGCGGCCGAGGCGCTGGCGATCGGCCCCGACATCGCATCGCACACCAACGGCGGCCCGACGGCGGCGCCGCTGCGCGACATCGAGCGGCTGATCGCCGAATCGACCATGGCCATCGAGGTGGTCCAGGCGGGCAACACGCGGCGCGTCGGCGAGATCGCCCGGCTGGTGGCGCGCGCCGGCGCCCTCGGCCGAATGATCATCGGCACCGACACGCCATCAGGCACCGGCGTCATCCCGCTGGGCGTCCTGCGCACGATGGCCTGGGTCGCATCGCTGGGCGACATCGACCCGGCGCTGGTCGTGGCGCTGGCGACCGGCAACACGGCGCGCATCTACGGGCTCGACGAGGGGCGCATCGCCTGCGGCGCGGCGGCCGACTGCATCATCGCCGACGCGCCGGTCGGCTCGGAGGCGCGTGATGCCCGTGCGACGCTGGCGCTCGGCGACACGCCGGCGGTCGCCGCCGTGGTGATCGACGGCGTGGTGCGCATCGCCGGCAGCCGCAACACGCCGGCACCGCAGCGCCGCGCGGGCATCCCCTGGATGGCGGCAGCCGGGCACTGAGAGAATCACGGCGCGGGGATCGCTGGCCGGGGCGAGCGATCCCGCGTCCGAGCAGGATTGGGATGATCATGACCTTATACGATCGCATGCTCGGCGGGCTCTATGGCCAGGCGCTCGGTGACGCCTGGTGCATGGCGGCGATGCTCACGCCGCACGACACCTGGCAGCGCTATGGCGGCTGGATCGAGGGCTTCCTCGCCGGTTCCGCCGACCATCCGGTGCATGCCGGCCTGGCCGCCGGGCGGATCACCGACGACACCGAGCAGGCCGTCGAGCTCGCCCGCGCCATCCTCGAAGACGGCGCGGTGACGGTCGCCGGCGCGGCGCGCGCCGTCGTCCGCTGGTATCACGCCGTCGGCGGCGAGGCGTGCCCCTACATCGGCCCGAGCACGCGCCGCGCGGTGCAGCAGATCCTCGCCGGCGTTCCGCCCGAACGCAGCGGCGCCCGCGGCGACACCAACGGCGCCGCGATGCGCGTCAGCGTCGTCGGCCTGCTCTACCCGGGCGACCCTGGCCGGGCGACGCATGCGGCGGCCATCCAGGCGACGCCGACCCACCACACTGATGTGGCGATCTCGGGCGCGGCGGCGGTGGCGGCGGCGGTCGCCAGTGCGCTGACGCCCGACGCCACGCTCGATGCGGTGATCGGGCACGCGATGCGCGCCGCCGATGATGGCCGGGCGCTCGGGCCGACGTGGATGGGCGCCTCGGTCAGCCGGCGCATCGCGCTGGCCGTCGACATCGCCCGCCACGCTGCCGCGCCGCGCGAGCGCATCCAGATGCTCTACGACCTGGTCGGCAGCACGCTGGCGACCAGCGAGTCGGTGCCGGCGGCATTCGGCGTGCTCGCCATGGCCGACGGCGATCCGGTGCAGACGGCGATCTACGCGGCGGCGCTCGGCGGCGATGCCGACACGGTCGGCGCGATGGCGTGCGCCATCGCCGGTGCGCTGCGCGGCGCCAGCGCCATCCCGCAGCAGCATCGCGACCGGCTGGATGCGGCCAATCCCGAGATCGACTTCGCCGGGCTGGCGCGCGATCTCGGCGCACTCGGCGCGCGTCTGGCGGCGGCCACGTGAGGAGGGCGCCATGCCGTTCTGCGTCGTGACGGTCGGCGATCTGGTCGCCGATCTGGTCGTCCGGCTGCCGTCGCTGCAGGTCGCGCCGGGCGTCTATCAGGAGGCTCACAGCATCAGCATCGAGCCGGGCGGGGCGGGCAACTTCCTGATCGCGGGCGCGCGCCTCGGGCTCAGGATGGTCGCGATCGGCGCGCTCGGCGATGACGCGTTCGGCCGGGAAGTCGGGCGCATGCTGCAGGACGAGGGCGTCGAGATGGCGCTGGTGGCGCGCATCGCCGAAGGCGGCACGACCGCCGTGCTGGTGATGAACGACGACGCCGGCCAGACGCTGATGACGGGCGCCTACGGCACCGGCGCCGAGGTGGCGCCCGATCCGCGCTGGGCGCCGGCGATCGCCGCTGCCGACGCGGTGTTCGCCTTCGGCTACTCGCTGCGCGAGGCGCGCGTGCGCCGTGCGGTGGTCGCCAGCCTGCACCTCGCCCGCCAGCACGGCCGGCCGGTGTACTTCGATCCCGGGCCGGAGTTTCGGCTGCTCGACGCCGCGTTGCGCCGGCAGGTGCTGGCGCTCGTCGACGTGCTGCTGCTCACCGCCGACGAAGTGACCGCGCTGGGCGCCGACACGCCCGCCGCCTTCCTCGCGCTGGGCATCCGCCGGGTCGTCGTGAAGCGTGGCGCCGCCGGCTGCAGCATCATCGACGCCGACAGCCACCACGACGCCCCGGGCATCCCCGTCGTCGTCCGCGACGTCGCCGGCGCCGGCGACTGCTTCGCGGCGGCCTACCTGTTCGGTGTCGCGCACGGCTGGCCCGATGCCAGGGTCGCAGCCGTCGCCAACGCCATGGGCGCAGCGATGGTCCAGCGCCGTGGCACCGGCCGGCAGGCGCCCACGATCGACGACGTGCGCGCCGTGCTGGCGGCGTCGCGCCCCGACTACCTGTGGTG
>JAGWYG010000126.1 GCA_018969485.1 Chloroflexota bacterium | reverse complement strand
CGCCATGCAGGAATCGCGACGAACTTCCGCCGATTCCGGCGGATCGCACCAGGAGCTCGGTACGGTGAACCCATGACCTACTCACACTCGATGCAGGAGCCGTGGCAGCCGCCCCGCAAGGGATGGCGGATGCGAGTCGAGCCCACGAACCGATGGGCGCAGAAGCCGCCCAGGACGCGCCACAAGGCTCACAAGGGCAAGGGCTCCGGGCGGCCCTGGCTGCGGCTCACGAAGGCCCTGCGGGCGAATCACCCGTTCTGCCAGGTCTGCCACACCCGGCCCTCGACCGAGGTGCACCACATCAAGCCCTGGAACGATGCGCCCGAGGCGCGGCTCGACCCGCGCAACCTCCTCGCGGTGTGTCGCGATTGCCACGAGCGGATCGAGGGGCGGCGATCGTCGGAGTAGCCCTCCCGGGTATGGCCCCCGGGTGTTCGCCCAGGCGGAGGGCCGCCGCCCGTGACCGTCAGACTAAAGCGCCCTCCCCCCCCTTCGGGGCCGAGGGGGAGGGGTCTGCGTGGGCACCGCGATGTGGGCTCCACCAAAAAGCAAATACGGGAGCGTCGCGCCTCGAGCGCGCAGCTGCGCACGGCAAGCGGAGCGGCCTCTCGCCGGCGCACCCGGGGCTGCTTGAGCTTGCCCCTCTTCTGGCGCTCCACCCTCACCGCGAAACCGTGACACTTGCCCGGCTGGCGGCATCGTCCGCCGGGCAAGCGCTGCGGCACGTTGCACGTTGCAGTAAATGCTTCACCCCCTCCGCTACCGTATGCATCGCCGGCCAGCGCTGCAGACGCTGGTAGGCGCTGCCGCCTGTGCGTACCCGCACGTCCGCCGGGTGGCAGCGCCGTCCCGGCAAGGAGACGTGCGACATGGCGAACCACGACGGTGCCGCGCTGCGCCAGGCAGCGGAACGGATCATGGCCGAGCGCCCGCGCTGGGAAGGCGTCGGCCTGCTGGCGATTGAAAACCTGGAGACGAGCGCCTGTGGCCTGGTGCTGGTGCCCGAGGGCGTGCAGCGCCCCGATTGGACACAGCCCCTGGTGGACCGCGAGCCCGGCTGGGATCGGCACGAGGATCTGAACCTGCCGCGGGTGCTCCAGCGCTGGGCAGCCGCCCAGCCATCCGGTGCCTGGGCGCGCTGGACCGAATTCTCGAACCTGCTCAACCTGCACGTACCCGCAGCGCTGGTGAGCGGCATGCCCGCTGCCCCGCGCCGGCTGGCCTGCGGGCATGGCTTCAACGTGCACGCGCTGCCACCGGCTGCCGATGCATCGGACCTGCTCGGGCGCCTGGTGGCGTGGCTTCTGCCCTGGGAGCGCTTCGAGCATGGCGATGCGCCGCCGGCCTGCGCCCACTGGCTGCCCAGGCAGGGCGTGCAACGCGCCTGGCTCGACGTACCGCTGCTGCACGGCGCCGGCGGGCGCACCTGCGAGGAGCGCGTGGCCGCCGGCGGCATGCGCGAGTGGGGCGTGGCCGTGGCCTGGCCGAGCGTCATGGACGCGGTGGCCGCGTTCCTGCTGGCGCAGGCCGATGCGCTGGATGCCATGCCGCGCACGCCGGCGGCTGGTGCGCCGGCCTTTTCGGGAAGCGCGCGCCGGCCCGGACGGCTCTCGAAGGATCGCCGGCACGTGGTCCTGGTCGCGGTCCACGAAGCGCTGACCGGCAGCAGCGCCAAGGAACGCCCCGGGCAGGAACGCCAGGACGCGGCCTATCGGTGGGCGTGCGACAACAAGGAGCGGAACGTCCATGCGGCGCTGGCAAAGGTAAGCGCCGATTGGTGCCCGGGGTGGTACGTGGAGCGGCTGCGTGACGAACACGGCAGCGCCGTGACCGTGGCACACCTGCTCGACACCGTCCGCGATGCCGATGCGTTTGCGACCAGCGTGCGCAAGGGGATGAAGGAGAAGCATCGCCAGACCCCTGCCGCGCCTGTGCCATCTGCGAAGAAGGCACACAGCGGCACATAGCCGGGAAGCGGTGGCACACGCGGCACACGGAGGCACAACGCATCCCACGGCGTTGACCGCCCCGGATTGCGCGCGACCATCGTGGCATGCCTGACGAACCGAAGCGCCCGCGCCTGGTGCCCGCCGAAGTGGTTGCCGATGCCGTCCAGGTATCGCCACGAACCATCCTGGAGTGGCATCGCCAGGGGCGCATCCCGGGCGTCCGACCGACCGGCAGCACGGTGCGCTTCGACCTGGACGAAGTGCTGGCAGCCCTGAAGGCGGGCCCGCGATGAGCGCCGTCATCGCCTTCTACGCCGATGCCCAGGACCGCCTGTGCATGGAGGGGCACGCGTGCGCGCTGCCCGGGCGTCCCGGCTGGCTGCTCGCGTACGGGACCATCGGGCGCTGCACCGCCAGCCTGGCGGAACGGTGCGTGGCCATCGACGTGCGGGCCATCGTCGGCGCGCCCGAGCGCGTGGTGCGCCACTGCGGGCGCGAGCGCTGTACGGTGACGCTGGCGCTTGCCGATGGCGGCACGGTCCGCATCGCGCTCGACGTGACCGCGGAGCGTGCCGAGGCTGCCATCCGGAAGGCGGGGGTGTGAGCATGCCGGCACCGAAGCGAAGGCGCGCCCGCGCCGTGCCCGTCCTGCTGACCGATGCCCGTGGCGCGGCGGCGGCGCTGTGCCTCTCCCGGTCCGCCTTCTATTCCCTCGACGCACAGGGCGCCGTGCCCGAGGCGCTGACGCTCGGGCTCGGTGCGCGCCGGCGGCGCCTGTGGAGCGTCCTCGAGCTGCACGAGTGGGTGAGCGCCGGCACTCCGCCGCGCCACGAGTGGGCGCGCATGCGGAAGGGGGGTGCGCGATGAGCGCGCTCGGCACCACGCCGGCGGACTGCGCGCGGCAGCTCGCGGTCCAATTCGGATGGCAGCGCGGCGAGCGCCGCGAGGTGCGCGTGCTGCACGGCAGCGCGAAGCGGCGCGCGCTGGTCGATTCGCCCGCCGCCGCGGCGGCGTTCGCGTGCCGGCAGCCGCGGGGCGCCGGCGTGTACGTGACGATGAACGCGCTCGCGGCGACCGCGGCGGACCGATTCGCCGCCGACGTGGACGTGCCGCACCGCGTGCGCTTCGCGCTGGACTTCGATCCCGTGCGCCCGTCCGGCACGCCCGCGACCGATGCGCAGCTGGATGCCGCGCGTGCCCTGGGCGCCGAGGTGGAGCGCTTCCTGGTGGCGCATGGCTGGCCGGTGCCCGTGCGCATGGACAGCGGGAACGGCGTGCACGCCTACTGGCGCACCGACCTGGGCACGGCGAGCCCGCAGCCGCGCGCGCTGCTGAAGGCGCTGCACGCGCGCTTCGGCACCGACCGGGTGGCGGTGGACGTGACCATCCACAACCCGGCCCGCATCATGCGCGCCGCCGGCTGCTGGAACTGCAAGGGAACCGAGGCGCCCGACGCGCCGCACCGCGTGGCATGCGTGACGCACGCGGGCGAGCCGGGCGCGCGTGCGCTCGAGGCGGAGGACTTCGACGCGGTGCTGCGCGCGCTCGGCGCCGCGGACCGCGCGCCCGAGCCCGCGAAGCGAACGCCGGCGCCCCGCCGGTATGCCGGCGGCGAGCTGCCCAGGCTCGACGTGGGCGCGTGGCTGGCGCGGCACTGCATCGCGCACCGCGGCGCCCGCGAGTGGCGCTGCGCGGACGGCATCGGCACGCGGTGGGTGCTGGCGGCGTGCCCGTTCAACGTAGGGCACGACCGCGGCGAGGCCGTGGTGACGCAGGCGGCGAGCGGTGCGGTGGCGTTCCGCTGCCAGCACCACGGGTGCGCAGCGCACTCGTGGCGCGAGCTGCGCGAGCTGATCGAGGGTCCGCGCGTGGACGTGCTGGACATGTTCAAGAAGGCCGGGAAGGCGCTGCGCAGGGAGGCGAACGATGCACGCTGAAGAGACGAACTACCCGCACGAGGCCCTGCCGCAGCTGGTGCGCGAGGTGGTGGAACCGTTCCGCAGGATGACGGGCATGCCGCCGGAGGCCATCGGGACGCTCGTGATGGCCGCCTGCCACGGCGCGCTGGGCAACCTGGCGCGCATCGACATGGGGAACGGCTGGACCGAGGCGTGCGCGTCCTGGACGGCGCTGGTCGCGCCGAGCGGGTCCATGAAGACCGCCGCCATCGGCTGCGCGCAGTGCATCCTGCAGGCGGTCGAGGAGGCCGAGCGCGGCGACGGCGGCCAGGACGGATGGAACCGGATGCTCGTGGTGACGGGCGACCCGACCACGGAGGCCATCGCGATGGCGGAGGCTGCGAACCCGCTGGGGCTCGTGGTGTGCCGGGACGAGCTCTCGGGCATCATCGCCGGCATGGACGGGCACCGGCAGGGCAAGGGCGTGGACCGTGGCTTCTACCTGCAGGCGTACGACGGCGCCACGTACCAGCAGCTGCGCAAGAAGAGCGAGAGCGCGCGCATCCCGCACCACCTGCTGACTTTCATCGGGTGCATCCAGCCCGACATCCTGCGCGGAGCCTTCAGCGCGGCAGACATTACTTCGGGATTCGTGCCGCGCTGGCAATTCGTGCGCATCCCGCGCCGCGAGCCGGGGAGTGAGCCGCCGGTGGACCACGGGGCAGAGCGCGAATTCGTGCGGGCCAGGGGCCGGCTGGTGGAGCGGCTGCTCGACCTGCGCGCCATCGGCATGGCTGGCAAGGATCCGCACGTGGTGCGCGTGTCGGACGAGGCGCAGGCCGCGCTGCGGGGATTCAGGTCCGGCCAGGACCATCGCGCGTGGCCGCTGCCCGATGGCCCGCGCCGCGCGATGCTGCTCAAGAGCGGCGGCGTGGCCGTGCGTACGGCGCTGGTCATCCACATGCTCGAGAGCCAGGGCATGGGCAGCAGGGCCGAGGACATCGTGGTGCCCGTCACGTCCGAGCAGGCCGAGCGCGCGGCGCGCATCGCGCGCTGGCACGCCGGCGAGAACGAGCGCGTGTATGCAGGCGCGTTCGGCAAGCCGCTGCCGGCGCAGGAAGCGGAACGTGCGCGGGAGATGGCCGAACAGCTGCACGCCGAGCGCGGAGCGTTCACGCATCGCGACTACCAGCGTCGGCACCACATCGCGACCGCGGAAGAAGCCAAGCGCCTGCTCGGGCTGTGCCGCAGCGCCGGCTGGAACACGCATGCGGCGCCGGCGCGCGCCGGCGGCGGCCACCAGCCGATGCTGTGGAGCCCACCGGAATCCTGACCATCGTGCGCGGGCGGCGTCGGCGTGCGCGCCCGCCTGCGCCTCGAGAACCAGCACGCACGGAGCGATCACATGGCACGAATCAGCGACCATTTCCAGCCGCGATGGCTGAAGCCCGAGCACCTGGCCGGCCCGACGCCTGCCGTCATCGAGGCGCTCGGGCCCGAGGACGTGCGCGGCGAGACGAAACTCGTGCTGCGCATGCGCGACCTTCCGCCCCTGATCGTGAACCAGCGCCAGGCGCAGCAGCTCGTGGCGCTGCACGGCGACAACACGGACGCGTTCGCCAACCAGCGCGTGACGCTGGCGCCGTGCCAGTACCAGCGCAGCGACGGCATGCCGGGGCACAGCATCGACATCGGCGCGCCGGCACCGGCACGGAAGCCGGCGCCGAAGCCGGCACCGAGGCCGGCGCGCGAGCCCGGGGATGACGAGGAGGGCGGATGGCGCCCGATCTGACGCTGGCGGCCCTGCTGGTCGAGCTGGGCGCCGCCGGCGTGGCCCTGCGGGTCCAGGCCGGGGCGCTCGCCGCCCGCGGCGCGGGTGGCTTTGAGGAGCGCCTGGTGCCACGGCGCGCGGCGCTCCTCGGCGTCCTGGCCGGCTACGTGCCTGCCGGCGCCGAGGCGGCGTACGTGTTCGGGGAGCGCCTGGGCATCGGTGCCGAGCTCGGCATGCCGGTGCATCCGGGCGCTCCCGCCTGGCTCGTGGCGGTGGCCGAGGCCATGCAGGCCGAGGCCCGGGACGGCGGCGCCCAGGGCGGCATGCCGGATGTGCATCGCCCCGCTGCGGCGCCCGAAACGGGGCAAGTGTCACGGATCGGCGGGGGGGTGGAGGATCCGGGGCTGGCGATCACGCAGGAGCGCCTGGACGCCTGGGACGCGTCGGCGTCCGCGCGGCGGAAGGGACGGCGCAAGGGCGAACGGTTCAGCGGCGCCGATGCGCGGCGATTCGTGGACGAGGCATGGCGGCGCGTGCGTCGGCTGGAAGCGATGGGCGTCGAGCGCAGCAGCGCCATCGCCGCGGTGCTCGCGGCCATGTCGGACGATGCGCCTCGCCCCGCTGGGACGCTCCAATCGGGGCAAGTGTCACGGTTTCGTGGTGAGGGTGGAGAGTTGCAGGACCACGCCGAGCCGGCGCGGCGCTAGGCTCGGGTGGTCCGTTCGGGAAGCTCCAACACGGAGGTGCGGCTATGCGGGTCTATCGACGGGGCGACAGCGGCAAGTGGCAGGCGGACATCAAGGACCAGCACGGACTGCGCTGGCGGGTGCCGCTGCTCGGTGATCGAGGCGCGAGCGAGCAGGTGGCCCGGCAGCTCGAGCGCCTGGTGGCGCTCCACGTGAGCAGTGGCGGGGCGACGGACCCGAGCATGCGCGAGTGGCTTCGGCGCCTGCCGCCGGCGCTGTACCAGCGTGTCATGGAGCGCGGCCTGGTGGACATGGAGGCGGACGGCATCCGCGTCACGGTTGCCGAGCACCTGGACGCCTGGGCGCAGTACCTGCGCGATGGCGGGCGCACGCCCCTGCAGGCGGAGCAGCAGCGCATGCGCGCCGCCACGCTGCTCGAGGGGTGCAGCCGCCTGGCTGACATCGTGCCGGCGCGGGTCCAGCGCAACCTGGAAGCGCTGCGGGCCGAGCGTGGCTGGAGCCAGCGCACAAGGAACGGGTACCTGAAGGCCGGCCAGCAATTCGAGCGCTGGCTGGTGAAGCAGGGGCGCGCGATGCACCTGGGGCTGACCGAGCTTGATGCCGTCCGGGTGACCCTGGAGCGCGAGCGCAGGGCGCTGACGCCGGGGGAGGCGTCCAGGCTGCTGGAGCACTGCCAGGCTGCCGGCACGCTCTCGGGGCGGTGTTGGATCCTGACGGGGCAGGAGCGTCACACGCTCTACCTGGTGGCGCTGAAAACGGGGCTGCGGGCCAACGAGCTGCGGCAGCTGCGCCGGGCGGACGTGGACCTGGACGCCGGCATGCTGGCCGTGCGGGCGTCGGTGGCAAAGTCTCGGAAGGCGCGCAAGGTGCCGCTGCCGGCGGACGTGCTCGAGGCGCTGCGGGTCCACTGCGTGCGGCTGCACCCGGGAGCGCCGCTGTGGCGCCTGCCCGCGAAGCTCCACCACCACCTGCTGAAGCCCGACGCATCGGCGTGCGGCATCGCGCTGGTGGACGAGGAGGGGCGGCACCTGGACTTCCACGCGCTGCGCCACACCTACGGCACCTGGCTGGACCAGCACGCCGGCGCGAGCGGCGTCACGGCACAGCGCATGCTCGGGCATGCCGACCTGCGGACCACGCAGCGCTACATGCACGCCGGCAGCGACTCGATGCGCCAGGCAGCCGAGCGCCTGCCGGTGCTGGTGGTGCCGATGGCGGCAACCGGCACCGATGACCGCGGGGAAAAACGTGCCACAGAACGTGCCAAACTGGTGGCACGGAGCGGGACCGGACGGGACCGTGCCGGAAACAGAAACGGCCCTAGCGTTGCGCTAGAGCCGTTTCGAACGCGACCGGCTGGGCTCGAACCAGCAACCTTCGGTTTCGTAGACCGATGCGATCCGGTGCCGCCGGCACCTAGCGCGGAAGCGGTTTCGTGCAGTGATTCCAGCGCTTCCGATGCTGCTGCGCCCTGTAGCCGTACCCACCCCGTTGGGTGCGAACGTGCCACAGAACGTGCCAAAGTGGATGCCGATATTGCGCGGCTGGTGTCGTTGTGGCCGAGGCTTCCGGGACACGCCCGGGTGGGCATCCTGGCGATGGCTGTCGCTGCCGCGGGGGTTGCGTTAAAGGACGGCGGCTAGCGGCTGGCTGATCCCTTCCCCCTTCGGACTACGCCTACCTTGGTGCATGGCCTTTGCGCCGGGGCTGTCCCGCGCCATCGGACCACGCATCCATCCCGGGAACCCCCATGAAGAACCTGTCCACCGGAACCGGCCTCGCACTCCTCGCCGGGGCGATCCTCGCGTACCCCTTCGTCAGCAGCTTCGCGCCCAACGCCAACGCCAGCGCGGTCACCGCCGCTGCCGCCGTCACCACCGCCGCCACGGGGCAGACCGGGCCGACGATCGTTTGGTATGGAACCGAGCAGAACTATTGGGTCAACGGTGTCACCATCATCCGTGCCTGGTCGGACGGTCGAGTTGAGGCAAAGGGCGGATACTTGGAGGGGAACCCGGCTTCAGGAGACTATTGCGAATGGGTGTCGCCCCTGTGCGATCGATGGATCGTCATCTCCGACCCCGCCCAAGGCCTGACCTACCGCAGCGACATCAACTTCGACGAGAAGGTGGACGGCGCGGACCTCGGGCAGTTGCTTGCCGACTGGGGCAACGCGCCCCGGCAGGACATCCCGCCCTCGGACTGCCCGCTGGCCCTCATCAACCCCTGACCACGGTCGAACCGTCCTTTCGCCGGGAGCCGCCTGCGGTGCGGCTCTCGGTGCTTTTTGGGGGCGGTTCGCGCCGCTGAACGCGATCGTGGACGGCGGATGGCTCGGCGCGCTCACGCCATGCAGGAATCGCGACGAACTTCCGCCGATTCCGGCGGATCGCACCAGGAGCTCGGTACGGTGAACCCATGACCTACTCACACTCGATGCAGGAGCCGTGGCAGCCGCCCCGCAAGGGATGGCGG
>JAGWYG010000022.1 GCA_018969485.1 Chloroflexota bacterium | reverse complement strand
CCCGCCTCCCGTCTCCCGCCCCTTCGTGCCTTCGAGCGTGGGACGGCTTCTCAGGTGCGGCCCTCGTCGCGTGCGGCGACCACGATGCCGCCGAGCAGCACGACGAAGCCGAGCAGTTGCAGCGGGCGAAACCCTTCGCCGAACGCCAGGTAGGCCAGCACCGCCGAGCCGATCGGCTCGCCGAGCAGCGCGAGCGCGATGAAGGTGGGCGAGAGGCGCTTGAGCGACCAGTTGAAGGCGGTGTGGCCGATGACCTGTGGGCCGGCCGCCAGCGCCAGCAGCAGCAGCGCGGCACCCGGGCCGATCAACGCCGGCGCTGCAGCGAGCCGGGCGCCGGATTGCCACGCAAACATCGCGAGCAGCACCAGCGCCGCCGCGCCGTACACCAGCGTGACATACCAGAGCGTGCTGATCCGGCGCTGCAGCGCGCGCCCGAGCAGGAAGTACCCCGACACCGAGGCGGCGCCGAGCAGCGCCAGCCCGTTGCCGAGCAGGCTGTCGCCGCCGCCGCTGCCCCGATCGCCGACGATGATCACCAGGCTGCCGGCGACCGTGAGCGCCACGCCGATCAGCGTGCCACGCGCCGGCCGTTCGCCCAGGAACAGCGCCGCCGCCAGCGCCACCCAGATCGGATTGGTCGTCACCAGCGCCACCGACGAGGCCACCGAGGTGTACTCGAGCGAGGCGATCCAACTGGCGAAGTGCACCGCGAGGAACACTCCCGATGCCGCAGCCAGCGCCACATCGCGCCGGCCGATGCGCCGCCAGCCGTCGGGCTCGCGGAGCAGCACCAGCGGCAGCAGCAGCAGCGTCGCCAGCGTCAGCCGCCCGGCCGCGATCAGCGCCGAGGGCAGCGCGTAGGGTGGCTGCTGCAGCAGGCGAATGATGATCGCCGCCGACGAGACGACCAGCACGGCGATCGCGAGGACGGCGAACGGCGCCCAGCGCCGAGCCGCTGGCGGGGTTGGCATCGTGTCGCTCCTGCACTCACAGCCCACGGCCAGCCTGACGCCGGCGGCGGTGCTTCACTGCCGGGGCGCAGTCGCCCACCGGCCTGCCGCGCGACAGGCCACATTCACCGCCCCGCGCGCCGGCTCATCGACCAGTTGCACCGGCTCGGCCAGAAAGCCCTGCTGGCGCAGCGCGGCGACCAGCGCGTGCTGCAACTGGGGGGTGTGGCGGATGACGCTGCCCGCCAGCGCGAGCGGGGCACCGTCGCCGAAGCCGAGCGCCCGCGCCACTGCGAGGACGGCCTGGGCCAGCTCGGCGCCGGCGCACCGCAGGACGTCGCACGCCAGCGGGTCGCCTGCATCGGCGCAGCGCTTCACCAGCGGCGGAATCTCGACCATGAAGCGACGCGGCTCGTACTGGTGATACACCAGCGGGATCAGATCCGACGCCTGTGACAGCTCCCAGTGCTCGAGCAGCGCGTCGAGCAGCAGCGTCGCCGGCCCCCGGCCATCGGCGGCGGCGGTCGCGGCGCGCAGCGCCATGCGGGCGATGTCGAAACCGCTCCCTTCGTCGCCCAGCGCAAAACCCCACCCGCCGGCACGCGCCTCGCGGCCATCGGGCGTCGCGCCGAATGCGATCGAGCCGGTGCCGCAGATCAGGCCCACGCCGACGCCCGCCGGCGTGCCGGCAGCGATCACCAGCCGGGCATCGTTGGCGATGTCGAGCGTCGCCGCCAGACGACGCTCGTGCGCCCAGCCGGAGATCAGCGCCAGGTCCTCGGCGCGATCCACGCCCGAGAGGCCGAGGCAGGCGGCGGCAAGCATGCCGGGCGACAGCTGTGCTTCGGCGAACACCGCCGCCACCGCGGCGTCGAGGGTCGCCAGCGTGGCGGCGACGCCGGCGACCTGCTTGTTGCTGCCGCCGACCTGCGCGCGCGCCACGACGTGACCGTCGCGCGTCGCGAGCAAGGCGACCGTCTTGCTGGCGCCGCCATCGATCCCCAGAACATACTCAAGCATCGTGTTCCGCCTCCTCTTCAGCGATGACCAGCCGCGCCCGGCGGGGCGCGGGGCGCGGGTGAACTACGGGCACGGCGCCATCGCGCCCGGGGGTCAGGCTGCCGAGCACCACGCCGCTGCCGGCGCCGGTGCAGCGTGGCAGGTTGGCCGGCCAGCGCTGCACGTGAGCCAGCCCGAGCACAGCGAACAGCACGGCCTCCTTGGCGTCTTCGGCGAGGCCGAAGGCGCGCGATGGCCGCAGCGGGTATGCGGCGCCGAGCGCGGCATGCAGCCCGCGCCACAGGGTGTGGTTGTGGGCGCCACCGCCGCTCACGATCACCTCGGCGGCGGGCGTCAGCCGCCGGATCATCGCCGCGATCGAGCGCGCGCTCAGTGCCGTCAGCGTCGCGAGCAGATCATCGTCGGCCAGATCGTGCGCCAGCGCCGCGTCGAGAAACGCCCGGCCAAACCGCTCGCGGCCCGTACTCTTGGGTGCGGCCGCGGCAAAGTACGGATCGGACAGCCAGCCGGCGAGCAGCGCACCGGCGATCCGGCCGCGCGCCGCCCGCGCGCCATCGCGGTCGAAGCGCTCGGCGCCGGCGCTGATGTGCATCATCGCGCCGTCGATCAGCGCGTTGCCCGGGCCCGTATCGCACGCCAGCGCCGACCAGGGCGCACCGGCGGGAATGAGGGTGACGTTGGCGATGCCGCCGATGTTCAGCAGCACCCGATCGTGCTGGGCCGAGCCGAACAGCAGGGCATCGAGGTACGGCGCCAGCGGCGCCCCCTGGCCGCCCGCCGCCACATCGCGGCTACGAACATCGCTCACCGTCGCGACGCCGGTGCGCTCGGCGATCTCGGCCGCCGCGCCAAGCTGCAAGGTCGCCCGCGTATGCCCGGCGGCCACCTGGTGGTAGACCGTCTGGCCATGGCTGGCGATCAGATCGACCGGCCGCGCGGGATGCGCCTGCATCAGCGCGCAGGCCGCTGCGGCAAACGCGACGCCGATCTCGACGTTGAGCTCGCACACCGCCGCGACGCCGCCGCCGCCATGATCGATCAGCGCCTGGATGCGCTGGCGCAGCGCCGGTTCAAACGGCATGCTGGCGAACGCCTCGATCGTGAGCGCGAGCTCGTCATCGTGCTGGTGCATATGCACCAGCGCCGCATCGATCGCATCGACGCTGGTGCCCGAGAGCAGGCCGATGATGCGCATCTCAGGTCTCCAGTGCCCGTCGCAGATCGCCGTCGGTCCGCCGCAGCCGCTCCTCGGCAGCAGCGCAATCGATGCCGTCGCGTGCCATCAGCACCGCCGGCCGGATGCGCATGCCGGCCGCCAGCAGCGCCGCCTCGGCCGTCGCCGCCCCGACGCCGGCGATGGTCGCCACGATCTCGCGGGCGCGGGCGCGCAGTTTGTGGTTGGTCGGCTGGACATCGATCATGACATCACCGAACACATGGCCGAGCAGCACAAACAGCGTGGTGCTGAAGCTGTGCAGCACCAGTTTCTGTGCCGTGCCAGCCTTCATCCGCGTCGAGCCGCGCAGCACCTCGTCGCCGACCGGCACGACGATCGCCAGATCGGCGAGGCGCTCGAGCGGCGTATCGCGGCTGGTCGTGATCGCCGCCACCAGCGCACCGACGCGGCGCGCCTCGGCCAGGGCGCCGAGCACATACGGCGTGGTACCGCTGGCGGCGATGCCGATCACCAGATCCGCCGGCGTCACCTGCCACTGGCGCAGGTCGGTGGCGCCCTGCGCGGCATCGTCCTCGGCGCCCTCGCGCGCCGCATGGAACGCCGCGGCGCCGCCCGCCAGCGCGGCGCTCACCAGGGATGCCGCGACGCCGAACGTCGGTGGAATCTCGGCGGCATCGAGCGCCGCCAGCCGCCCCGAGGTCCCGGCGCCGACGTAGCGCACACGGCCACCACGCCGGATGCGCCACGCCGCCGCCTCGGCCAGCGCCGCGATGCGCGCCTGCTCGGCGGCCACCAGCGCCGGCACCGCGGCGTCGGCCGCAAGGATGCGCGCCACAAGCTCCTCGGCCGACAGCCCATCCAGTGCCGTCATCACGATCCTCCCGCGGCGCGCCAACGCTCACACCAGACCGTAGTGCTCGTCAATCTCGCGCTGGTACCCGTCCACCGCGCCCGACAGCACCTCGTCGACAGTCACCTCGCGGCGGGCCAGCGACGACTCGAGGATGGCAAAGGCACACGCCAGATCGCGCAGCCCCTCGCGGCCACTCGTCTCGGGGTCGCCGCCGGCGGCGATCGCCCGCAGCCAGTCCAGGTTCTGGATGGCGCAGGGATCGCTCAGGCCCAGCGGGAACATCGCCTCGCGCTCGTCGGGGGTGAGGCCTTCGTCGAACACCTCGAGCAGCGGCCGGCGCACACCGTCGGCCGTCAGCAGTTCGCCGCCGCGAATGGCACCGGCGCTGCCCAACACCGCCGGCGCCCCCTCGATGCCGAGCGCGTCCTGGCCGAGCGCCCACGACCACCACAGTTGGCCGATGGTGCCGCGCGCAAAGCGCAGCGTCGCCAGATAGGTGTCATCGACCTCGGCGCTCACCCGTTCGATCACCGCACCATCGGCGTCGCGCCGCCGGCGTTCGGGCACCAGCGTACGCGCCACCGCGCTCACGGCGGCGATCTCGCCGACGACATAGCGCTGCCAGTGCATCTGGTGCACGCCGATGTCGATGCTCCCGCCGCCGCCGCCCAGCAACTTGCGGTGGCGCCATGGCGTGTCGGCCACCACGCGGTCGGGCGACCACAGGCCGCCGAGCGATCCCATCACCGCGACCTGCGGTTCGCCGATCAGGCCGTGGCGCACCGCCCAGGCCATCGCCCGCACCAACCGGATCTGGCGGACATTCTCGAACACGCCGAGCGTCACGCCGCGGGCGGCGGCCGCGTCGACCATCTGCCGCGCGGCGCGCACCGACACCGCCAGCGGCTTCTGGGTCAGCAGATGCAGGCCGGCATCGATCGCCAGGGCCGCGATCTGATGGTGCAGCGCCAGCGTGGTCAGATCATTGATGGCATCGACGGTGCCGCTGGCGATCAGTTCGCGGTAGTCGGTATAGACCGCCACGTCGACATCGTCCTGGAAGTCGCTCAGATAGGTGTGCGGCGCAGCCAGCGGGTCGCCGGTCGCCGGATCGAGCACCGGCGGGCGTGGCGGCGGGCCGGCGCCGCGCCGACGGAACATCAGCGCGTCGGATTCCTGGCGCGCGCACAGCGCGGTGATGCGGAAGGTGTCGATCCCCAACTCGCGGAGCCGCATGTATCCCTGCAGGTGTGCATTCAGGATGCGGCCACAGCCGATGATTCCAATGCGCAGCATCGTCGTTCTCCTCCTCTCGTCGCCGGCGGTTCAGGGTATCGATGCCCGGTCGGCCAGCACGCGTGACAGCCGCTCGAAATGTGCGACGCTGTCGGGCAGCCCGCCGGGCCGGCAGCGCTCGAGCCACAGCCGGCGGTATTCGCCGATCAGCCGGCGCAGTGTGGCGTGCAGCGTGGCGTAGGTTTCGGCCGGCGCCGCGCGTTGCAGCGCGCCCCCCAGGTGACACGCCAGCCGCAGCAGGTCGATCGTCCAGTCACATTCAGCGCGAACCAGCACCGCATCCGGGCCGGTGATGGTGGCGCGCGCCAGCGACGCCGCCAGCGATTCGAGCGCACGCGCCGGCGTCGCGAAGTCGAGCGACGCGAGCAGCGCCGGCGTGAGCTCGTCGCACTCCTGCAGCACCAGCGCCAGCACCGAGGCATTGTGCGGCTCGCTGCCCACCAGCCGGTAGCAATCGCCCAGATCGGCGATGATCGCGCCAGTGGCGCCGCTGGGATCACCGAACGCCCAGCGCCCGGCCAGCGCCGGCAGATCGGCGGCGCGCGCCGGCTGACCGGCCCAGGCGTGCGCTGCCGCCGCCGCCCACGGCAGATAGCTCCAGGGCAGTTGCTGCCAGTGGCCGTTGTCGCCCCAGTCGGCGACCAGCAGCCCATACGCGCCGTGGCGCTGTGCCGCCAGCGCAGCATTGCGGATATTCTCGAGCGCGTTCGTGGTGCGCCCGGCGAGGCTATTCCAGGTCGACGTCCCACAGCACGCCATGCGTGGCACTCCGGCCGCCGCATAGCGCGCCAGCGCCGCATCGAACGGATGGTCGGCGTCGTAGCCCCACTCGATCGCCAGCACATCGCGCGGCAGTTCGGCGATCAGCTCGGGATGCCGCGTCACGATATCGCCCCAGAGCATCGTCCGGCGGCCACGCCGTCGCACCGCCTGGTCGATCTTCAGCACGAAATCGAGATAGACCCGGCCGACGCCATCGCGTGCGACGCGCGCGGCGGTGCGCCCCTGCCCCAGATCCACCGCCTCATCGCAGCCGACATTGATCCAGCGGCTGCGAAAGTGCGGCAGCAGCTCATCGTACAGCCCTTCGATCAGCGCCAGCGCGGCGGGATCGTCGGGCGCCAGGCCGAACGGCCCCTGCATCGGCCCCCACGGCGCCTCGAACTGGCTGTGGGTCTCGGCCAGCGGCGCATAGCGCGGATGCCTCAGCCAGCGCTCGAGATGGCCGAGCGAATTCTGGTTGGGCACCAGCTCGATGAAGCGCTCGGCGCACCAGGCATCGAGCTCGAGGATATCCTCGCCGGTGAGCGGCGACGCGTCGGCCCACACCTCGCGGTGCGCCTGATACGCGAACGTATGCTCGGTGTAGAGCTGAAGCTGGTTGAACTTCCAGCCCGCCAGGCGATCCACCAGCGCGCGCAGCGTCGCCATCGTCGGCACGCGGTCGCGGCTGACGTCCAGCATCACACCACGACACGCCAGATCCGGCCAGTCGCGTATCTGCAGGCCGGGCACGACGCGGCCGCGCCAGCGCAGCAGCTGGGCCAGCGTCTGGGCGCCGTACCACACGCCGACCGGCGCGGCGGCGCGCACCACGATGCCAGCGGCGTCGACCGTCAGCGTGTAGCCCTGCTCGGGCACATCGGCCGCCGGGTCGTCCACCAGCTCGATCGCCACGCCGCCGCCGTGCGCCGCGCCGAGCGACCAGGCCAGGCCGGCGCCGGTGTGCAGCGCCTGCTGGACACAGCGCGCCGCCGCGAGATTGCGCCACGGCTCCCGGCCGCGCAGCACCACCAGCCCGGCCGTCGGCAGGACACACACGGCGTCGGTCAGCGTCAGGTGCTGCGGTGGCGGCAGCAGCGGCGGCACATCCATCGATCCCTCCCCGTCAGGACTGCCGCCGGCGGTCGGGCATGCGCCAGGCGGCGAACAGCGCGGCGCCCCACATCAACCCCGACGCAGTGCGGAACAGCGTCACCAGATCGGCAGCCTGGGCCAGTGCGCCACCGAGCGCCGAGCCGATGATCCCACCGCTGCCGTTGGCGGTGTAGAACAGCCCCGCCAGTCGGCCGCGCCGCTCGCGCAGCCCCAGCTCGGTGGTGTACATCAGCGAAGGCGTCTCGAAGCACGAGTAGACGAATGAGCGAATGAGCTGGACCGGCAGGATCCAGGCGATCGCCGTCGAGACGGTGTACGCCAGATAGACGGTCGCCATGCCGGCGACGCCGGTCACCAGCACCCATTTGCGGCCGAACCGGTCGGCCAGCAGCCCTGCCAGGTACAGGCAGGGCACTTCGCCGAGCGCGGCCAGCGCCCACAGGCCGCTGATCTGCCACTGGGGGTAGCCGCTGCTCGCCATGTACTGGGGCCAGAAGGTGGCCACCGAACCCATGCCGAGGAACCACGACACCGTGACGATCAGGAATGGCCAGAGCACCGCCGTATCGACGCCGGCATGCAGCGGCTGGTCGATGGCGGCCGGGCGTGGCGCAGCAGCCGGCGCCGACTCGCGCACGCGCAGCACCAGCAGCGCCGCCAGGCCGAACCCGAGCGCCGTCAGCGCGACAGCCGCACGCAAACCCGCGACGTCGGCCACGATGCCACCAGCCAGCGCCGCGCCGGCGAACGCCAGCGAGCCAAACATCCGGTAGGTGCCCATCAGCCGCCCACGGTCCGGCTCGTGCTCGAGCAGATCGCCGATCATCGCCAGGCTGCCCGACTGGTAGGCCGCCATCGACAGCCCCTCCACCAGCCGGACGATGAACAGGTAGCCGTACCAGGGCACCAGCGCCGTCAGCGCCAGCGACGCCGCCAGCCCGACCGTGCCGATCAGCAGCAGGGGCTTCCGCCGGCCCAGTCGATCCGAACGCCGCCCCCAGGCGTACTGGGACGCCAGCGTCGCCACCTGAAACGTGGCGAACACCAGGCCGATCTGGAAGGTGTCGGCCTCGAGGCTGCCGACATAGCGCACCATCAATGGTGCCGAGGTGCCGACCGCCATGAAGACCAGCATCTGCACGCCGATCAGCCGGACGAATGCGTCGCGATCACGGACATCGAACCGCGGCAGGGAGAATCGCACGCTGAACCGCACTTTCGCTATGCCGCCCACGCGGCATGGGCCATCACAGCGTGAACGCCGTCGAGGTCGACTGCGCCAGAATATCGTCGGGCGTCACTTCGCGGCCGAGGCGCGATGACAGGTAGATGCCCTCGGAAATGAGTGCGGTCGACAGCGCCAGACCGGCGGTGTCGATCCCGGCGACGACGCCCTGCAGCCCGGCGATCCAGTGCTGCTGCGGCCCGTCGTAGGCGGCATAGCTGGCGTCATTCGCGTGCAGCCGGAACTCGGCGCTGTTCAGGTTGAAGGTGCCGTCCATGTCCATGTCGCCGATGCTGGCGAAGTAGGTGAGCGGATTGAGCTTGAGCCCGCCGCGCGTTCCCAGGACCTTGCTGCTCTCATCGGCCGAATAGTGCTGCGCCCAGCTGACCTCGATGTCGAGCGTGATGCCGCCGGCGAGCCGCACATATCCCAGCGCCATCTCCTCGACGTCGTAGCCGCCGCGCTCGCGCCGCGCCTCGTCCATCGCGATGCGCTGGTGCGTGGTGCCGCTGACCGTCATCACCGGCGGGTTGCCCAGCAGGTACAGCGCCTGCCCGATGAAATACACGCCCAGGTCGATCAGGGCACCGCCCGAGGCGGTGGCGCGCCGCACAAAGTTGCTGGTGCCGTACCCGTCGACGAACGGCCGCCCGCGCCGGCGGAATGCGACCGCCCGCGCATGGTAGGGGTCGCCCAGCGCCCCGTCGTCGATCAGGCGCCGCGCCGCCTTGGTCTCGTTCGAGAACAGCGTCGCCAGCTGGACGCCCAGGCGCCGGCCGGTTCGCTGCGCCGCCTCGTGCATCGCCAGCGCATCGATGTAGGTGCCCGCCATCGGCTTCTCGCAGAAGACATGCTTGCCGGCCTCGAGTGCGGCGATGGTCACCGGCGCGTGGAAATTGTTGTGCAGACAGACGTCCACCGCCGTGATCGTCGGATCGGCCAGCAACTGCCGCACATCCTGATGGACTGCCGGGATGTGGTACTGCGCCGCGACGCGCTGTGCCTCGGCCTGATCGAGGTCGGCGATGGCCACCAGTTCGACGTTGGGCATCTCGGCATACTGGGCGACGTGCCGCTTGCCGATCTGGCCGACACCGATCACGCCGACCCGGGTGCGCTCGGACATGTTGTGCTCCCTCTCTCGCGGCGCACGCCAACGGCAGCGTTCCATCCACGGTGATCTGGTGCGTGCGACGGCACAAAACAATACCATGCGCGCCGCCGGCTGTCGAGTGAGCCGGCGGATCCCGCACTGCCGCCGTGAGCCACAGCGTGCGCAGCGCATCACCATGCCGCGCGATGTGGCCAACTGACGGGCGGCACACCACCACGCGGGGCCAGACGCGCGCTGACCGGTCGTCAGCACAGCATCCGACGCGCAGCCACCACTGATTTTGGATCTATAATGGACCGCGACGCCCGCGCATCCGGCACAGATCGCGATGCGTACCAACGTCCGAACGACGCACCGCTCCATCCGAGATTGTAGAAAGGCTCCCGATGGCTCAGATCTTTGATCGGCGAGCGAACACGCTTGTCAGGCTCACCCTCTTCGTCGGTGTCCCGCTCGTCCTCGCCATTCTCGGAGGGATCTGGTACCTCTTCGGCTGGTCCGACTGGCACCGCGACGTCGGCGTCCCGGTCGCCCAACCGGGCGGCGGGTTCAACCACCAGCTTCACGTCGGCCTCAAGCTCGACTGCCGCTACTGCCACAACGCCGTCGAAGTCTCCTCCAGCGCCAATGTCCCGCCCACTGAGACCTGCATGGGCTGCCACTCGCAGATCCTGACCCAGAGCGAGAAGCTCGCCTTCGTACGGGAGAGCTGGGAGACCAACACGCCCATCCAGTGGAACCGGGTCCACGACCTGCCGAAGTTTGTCTACTTCAATCACAGCCTGCACGTCGCCAAGGGCGTCGGATGCTCGACCTGCCACGGCAACATTGCTGCGATGCCAGTCGTCGCCAAATCCAAGGCGCTGTTCATGTCGTGGTGTCTCGACTGCCATCGCAACCCCGAGCAATACGTCCGCCCGCGCGACCAGATCTACAACACGGCGTGGACGCCGCCGGCCGATCAGCTCGCGCAGGGGAAGAAGCTTGTCGAGGAATATCGTATCCGTTCGGCAGACCAGTTGACAAACTGCGCCATTTGCCACCGATAGGTCGGAGACTGTGAAGCGTATGACGCACGAAACGATCGATCTCGCGGCGGTTCGCGAGCGTTTGAAGGCCGGGAGCGCGCGTGAATTCTGGCGCAGTCTGGACGAGCTCGCGGGGACGCGGGCATTCCAGCAACTGGTCGACCGCGAGTTCCCCCAGGGTGCATCGGAGATGCGCGATCCGGTGACGCGGCGCACGTTCCTGAAACTGATGGGCGCATCGCTGGCGCTCGGCGGCCTGTCGGGCTGTCAATTCGCGCTGAAGCAGCCACAAGAGAAGATCGTGCCGTATGTGCGGCAGCCGGAGTTGGTGATCCCGGGCAAGCCGCTGCACTTCGCCACCGCGATGACGGTCGGCGGATTCGGCGTCGGGCTGGTCGCCGAGAGCCATGAAGGCCGGCCGACGAAGCTCGAGGGCAACCCGGATCATCCGGCGAGCTTGGGCAGCAGCGACACGTTGGCGCAGGCGGCGATCCTGAACCTGTACGATCCCGACCGCTCGACGGGCGTGACGGCGGGGGGGAATGCGTCAAGCTGGGCGGATTTTGTCGCCGCCGCCGCGCCGCTGTTCGCC
Source organism: Chloroflexota bacterium (assembly GCA_018969485.1). Lineage (GTDB taxonomy): Bacteria > Chloroflexota > Chloroflexia > Chloroflexales > Roseiflexaceae > CAIQIY01. The sequence goes on along the minus strand of JAGWYG010000022.1, from coordinate 31,811 downwards.
GCCCAGGCGGCACGCCAGGGCGCCGGGCTGCGCATCCTGAGCGGCACCGTCACGTCGCCGACGCTGGTCGCGCAGATCCAGGCGATTCTGGCGGCCCAGCCGCAGGCGCGCTGGGTGCAGTACGATCCGAACCACCGCGACCAGACGCTGGCGGGTGCGCAGCTGGCATTCGGCACGCCGCTGACGGCGCTCTACCGGTACAACTACGCCGATGTCGTCGTCGCGCTCGACGCCGACATCCTCAGCGAACCGGGTGTCGGCGTGCGCCATGCCCGCGAATTCGCCGAGAAGCGCCGCGTCAGCAAGGCCAACAAGCAGAGCAACCGGGTCTACGTCGCCGAGCCGACGCCGAGCACCACCGGGTTCATGGCCGACCACCGGCTGGCGGTGCGCTCGGCGCTGGTCGAGCCGCTGGCGCGGGCGCTGGCGCTCGAGCTCGGCGTCGCGGGTGTCGCCGCCGGGGCGGCGCTGGATGCGCCACATCAGGCCTGGGTGCGCGCCGCGGCCGCCGATCTGCGTGCGGCCGCCGGCCGCAGCATCGTCGCGGTGGGCGAAAGCCAGCCGGCGATCGTGCATGCCATCGGTCACGCGATCAACGCCGCGCTCGGCAACCACGGCAAGACGATCAGCTTCATCGATCCGGTCGAACCGGCGCCGGGCGGCCAGTTGGCCGCGCTGCAGCAGCTGATCGCCGACCTCAAGGGCGGTGCAGTCGAGCTGCTGGTCATCCTCGAGAGCAATCCGGTCGTCAGCGCGCCGGCCGATCTCGACATCGCCGCGGCGCTGCCGATGGCCGGCACCAGCATCCACCTCGGGCTGTATCCCGATGAGACTGCCGCGCTGGCGAGCTGGCACGTGAACGCGGCGCACTTCCTCGAGGGCTGGAGCGATGCGCGCGCGTTCGATGGCACGGCGGGCATCGTGCAGCCGCTGATCGCCCCGCTGTACGACGGCAAGTCGGCGCACGAACTGCTGGAGGCCCTCCAGGGCGGCAGCCGCACCGGCTACGAACTGGTATCCGCGTACTGGCAGGCCCAGGGTGGCGCCAACTTCCAGGCGTTCTGGCAGCAGGTGCTCAACCGTGGCGTGATCGCCAACACCAGCGCTGCCACGCGCCGCCCCGCCATCACCGGCGACCTGGGCGCGCCACCGGCGGCGGTCGGCGATGGCCTCGAGATCGTCTTCCGGCCCGACCCCGGTCTCAGCGCGGATCCGGTCTACGGCAACAATGCCTGGCTCCACGAGCTACCCAGGCCGTTCACCAAGCTGGTGTGGGATAACGTCGCCATGGTGTCGCCGCGCACCGCCGAGCGCCTCGGCCTGGCCAGCGGCGATGTCGTGCAACTCGACCTCGGCGGGCGCACCGTCGATGCCCCCGCGTTCATCCAGCCCGGCCAGGCCGATGACGCCGTCACCGTCCATCTCGGCTACGGCCGCACCCGTGCCGGGCGCGTCGGCTCGCCCGATGGCGCCGCCGTGGGCTTCGACGCCAACCAACTGCGCAGCAGTGGCGCCATGTGGTTCGCCGCCGGCGTCGACATCACTCCGCTCGGCCGGACGCACCAACTCGTCAGCACACAGGGCCACTTCGCCATGGAAGGGCGCGACAAGGACCTGGTGCAGCACGGCACGGTCGCCGAATTCATCGCCGACGAGGAGTTCCTGCACCACGGCGCGCACCACGAAGTGCTGCCACTGTTCCCGCTGCACGACTACAGCCTCGAGGCGCAGCGCGCCGCGCGCACCTCCGGGCACGCCTGGGGCATGTCGATCGACCTGAACGTCTGCACCGGCTGCAACGCCTGTGTCGTCGCCTGCCAGGCCGAAAACAACATCCCGGTCGTCGGCAAGGAGCAGGTCGCGCTCGGCCGTGAGATGCACTGGATCCGCATCGATCAGTACTTCTCGGGCGATCTCGACAACCCGGCGGTGTACAACATGGTGATGCTGTGCCAGCAGTGCGAGAACGCGCCATGCGAGATCGTCTGCCCGGTCGCCGCCACCGTGCACGACAGCGAAGGCCTCAACAACATGGTCTACAACCGGTGCGTCGGCACCAAGTACTGCTCGAACAACTGCCCGTACAAGGTGCGGCGCTTCAACTTCCTGCAGTACGTCGACGAGACCACACCATCGCTCAAGCTGCAGCGCAACCCCGATGTGACGGTGCGTGCGCGCGGTGTGATGGAGAAGTGCACCTTCTGCGTGCAGCGCATCAACGAGGCCCGCATCGATTCGCAGCGCCTCGGCCAGCCGATCGTCGATGGCAGCATCGTCACCGCCTGCCAGCAGGCCTGCCCGACCCAGGCGATCGTGTTTGGTGATCTCAACGACCCGTCGGCGCGCGTGTCGGCCCTCAAGCAGGAGCCCCTCAAGTACACCTCGCTCGACGTCCTCAACACCCGGCCGCGCGTGAGCTATCTGGCGAAGTTGTCGAATCCGAACGCCGAGCTCGGCGGCGAAGCCTGATCGGAGTGCCCATGCAATCATCACCCATCGACAAACCAGCGGTCGTCGAGACCACCGACGCCTTCCTCGGGCCGAAGCAGACCCTTGCATCAGTGACGGCGAAGATCGGCGACATCGTGCTGACGCCGTTGCGCAAGACACCGTTCGGCTGGCCGATCGGGTTCGTCGTCGCCGCCATCGGGCTGCTGGTCTACCTCTACTCGCTGGTCGTGCTGTTCACCGTCGGCGTCGGCATCTGGGGCATCAACATCCCGGTCGCGTGGGGCTTCGACATCATCAACTTCGTGTGGTGGATCGGCATCGGCCACGCCGGAACGCTGATCTCGGCGATCTTGCTGCTGTTCCGCCAAGACTGGCGCACCTCGATCAACCGGGCGGCCGAGGCGATGACGATCTTTGCGGTCGCCTGCGCCGGCATCTATCCGCTGATCCACACCGGGCGGCCCTGGCTCGACTACTGGCTGCTGCCGTACCCGGGCACGCTCGGCATGTGGCCGCAGTTCCGCAGCCCGCTCGAGTGGGACGTCTTCGCCGTGTCGACGTATGCCACCGTCTCGGTGCTGTTCTGGTTCGTCGGGCTGGTTCCCGATCTGGCATCGCTGCGGGATCGCGCGACCAACATCTGGGTCAAGCGCTTCTATGGCCTGCTGTCGCTCGGCTGGCGCGGTGGTGCGCGCGACTGGAACCGCTACGAGATGGCGTCGCTCATCCTGGCGGGGCTGTCGACGCCGCTGGTGCTCTCGGTGCACAGCATCATCAGCTTCGACTTCGCGGTGTCGCAGCTCCCCGGCTGGCACGTCACCGTGTTCCCGCCCTACTTCGTGGCTGGCGCGGTCTACTGCGGGTTCGCGATGGTGATCAACCTGCTGGTGCCGATCCGCCGCTGGTATGGGCTGCACAGCCTGATCACCATGAAGCACTTCGACCTGATGGGCCAGGTGATGCTGGCGAGCGGTCTGGTGGTGGCGTATGGCTACGTCAGCGAGATGTTCTACGCCTGGTACAGCGCCAACATCTACGAATACTTCATGATCGTCAACCGTACCGCCGGGCCCTACGCCTGGAGCTACTGGGCGCTGATCATCTTCAACATCGTCATCCCGCAGCTACTGTGGTTCAAGCGCTTCCGCACCAACATTCCGATCCTGTTCCTCATCTCGATCTGCATCAACATCGGCATGTGGTTCGAGCGCTGGGTGATCGTGGTGCTCAGCCTGCACCGCGACTTCCTGCCGTCGTCGTGGGGGTCGTACACGCCATCAGTGTGGGACTGGACGACCTACATCAGCTCATTCGGCCTGTTCTTCTTCCTGTTCTTCCTGTTCGTCCGTCTGTTGCCGATGATCTCGATGTTCGAGGTGCGCGATCTGGTGCACAAGATGAGCGGCAAGCACGGTGCAGCGCCGACCGGGCCGAGCCACGGCGGCGAGGCGTGAGCGTGGAGTGAGATGATGTTCAAACGATCTGCCCCATCGCCGGCGCCCGAAGCGTCGGGATTGTACGGCGTGATGGCCGAGTTTGCTGATGCCGACACGCTGCTCGCCGCCGCCAGCCGCACGCGGGATGCCGGCTACACCCGGATCGAGGCGTACACGCCCATCCCGATCCACGGCCTCGACGAGGCGGTCGGGTTCCGTGGCACGCGGCTGCCATGGCTGATCTTTGCCGGCGGCATGACGGGCGCCAGCTTCATGTTTGGCTTCCAGACGTGGGTCAACACGGTGGCGTATCCGATGAACATCGGCGGCCGCCCGGAGTTCAGCTGGCCCGCGTTCATTCCGGTCACGTTCGAAGGGATGGTGTTGCTGGCGGCGTTCTGTGCGGTGTTCGGCCTGTTCGCCGCCTGCGGCCTGCCGCGGCTGCATCATCCGGTGTTCAATGCGCCGCGCTTCGATCGGGCGTCGGTCGATCTGTTCTTTCTGTGCGTCGAGGCTGCCGATCCGAAGTTCGACGAGGCGGCGACGACGCGCTTCCTCGAAGGGCTGGGCGCGCAGGCTGTCTCACGCGTCGACAACTGAGGAGCCGTGATGTCGCGCATTACAGCCCATCGTCGGCGGCCGACGCCCGCCGGCTTCGCGAAGTTCGCCGTGGCGGCATGCTGTCTGCTCTGGTTCACGACGGCGTGCCACCTCGAGATGTATGATCAGCCCAAGTACAAGCCGCTGCAGCAGAGCGACTTCTTCGCCGATGGCGCGGCCCAGCGGCCGCTGGTCGAGCATACGGTCGCCCGCGGCGCGACGCGCCTCGACGAGGCGGCGACCGGCCGCGTCGGTGGCATGCCCGAAGGCGCCTACGTGCCGAGCAATCCGCTGACGGTCACCCCGGAGCTGCTCAGCCGCGGCGAGGAGCGCTTCGCGATCTACTGTGCGGTGTGCCATGGCCGCGTGGGGAATGGCAAGGGCTCGGCGGTCTATCCGCAGTTCAATCCCAGGCCGGCGTCGTTCTACGATCCGCGGATCGTCGCGATGCCGGATGGCGAGCTGTTCGATGTGATCAGCAATGGTCGCCGCAACATGTACGGCTATCGCTCGCGCATCCAGACCGTCGAGGATCGCTGGGCGATCATCGCGTACATCCGCGAGCTGCAGAAGAATCCGCCGGCCGAATAGCCAGTGGGTGCGACGCTGCCTGGCGGCGTCGCACGGCGACCCAGGGGGAACGCATGGTTTCAGAACTTTCCGATGCGGCCCGCGGCACGCTGCAGCGCATCCAGCGCATCGCCCTGATCGTGGGTGGCGTCGCGGCGCTGCTTGCGGTGATCGGTGGCGTGGTCAGCGGCGCCCAGTTCTTTCACTCGTATCTGTTCGCCTACTTCTTCTGGATGGTCTTGGCGCTCGGCGCACTCCTGGTGCTGATGATCGAGTCGGTCACCGATGGTGTGTGGGGCCTGATGCTGCGGCGCCACCTGGAGTCGGCAGCGCTGACGCTGCCGCTGATGGCGCTGCTGTTCATTCCGGTGATCATCGGGATGGGGGCGCTCTATCCCTGGATGGATCCGAAGATCGTGGCCAAGTACGAGGTGATCGCGCTGAAGACGCCGTTCCTCAATCAGACGGGCTTCATCCTGCGATCGGTGATCTATTTCGTGCTGTGGATCGGCCTTGCCCTGCTGCTGTACCGGACGTCGAACGAGCGCGATCGCACCGGCGATGCGCGCCTGCGCGACCGGATGCGCACGATCGCCGGCCCGGGGATCGTGGTGCTGGCATTGAGCTGGATGCTCGCGGCCACCGACTGGGGCATGTCGCTCGAGCCGGAGTGGTTCTCGTCGATGTATCCGGTGGCATTCGTCGCCGGGATGCTGGTATCGACGTTCGCCTTCAGCATCCTGGTGATGTGGTTTCTGTCGTCGCGTGGCCTGCTCCCCTACACCATCCCGGTCGATCGGCTGCACGATCTGGGCAAGTTCCAGTTCGCCTTCATCGTGGTATGGACGTACCTGAACTTCTCGCAGTTTCTGATCATCTGGTCGGGCAACATCCCCGAAGAGACGTTCTGGTACGCGTACCGCTTCAAGGGCGGCTGGGAAGTCGTGGCGCTGATGCTGTTCTTCGGCCACTTCTTTGTGCCGTTCTTCCTGCTGCTGTCGCGCCATGCCAAGCGCAACATCACGTTCCTCACGGCGGTGGCCGCGTACATCATCGGCATCGAGGTGGTGTTCGTCTTCTGGACGATCATGCCGGCATTCCATCACGAGACGGGGTTCCACATCCACTGGCTGGATCCACTGGCGCTGGTGGCGATCGGCGGGCTGTGGCTGGCGCTGTATCTGCGCAATCTGGCGAGCCGTTCGCTGCTGCCGAAGCATGATCATCGCCTGGCGCTGCTCGAGCAGCAGCACGCCGGGCATGGCCATGGTCAGCACGAGGCGGCGGCACACTGAGCCCGGCGCGCTGCCGATGCGACACAGCCCCGCCGGATCGGCGGGGCTGTGTGCGTCTCTGGCGGTGCCACGCCGGCACGACCATCCGTGGCATGTGCGCTCAGGCGCGCGCCAGCGCGTCGGCGACGAACGCACGGCACGCGGCGACCTGCGCCTCGCTGAGGCCGTGGAGCACCAGCGGCCCGGCGAAGCCGGCACGCCGCAGCCCGGCCAGATAGTGCGGGTAATCGAGCACGCCGGTGCCCGCCGCCAGTTTGCCCGCCGCACCGTCCTGGTCGAGGTCCTTGGCATGGGCGTGCACGATGTCGCGCCCGAGCAGCGCGATCGCCTCGTCGATGATCGCGTGCTGTCGCGCGAGTTCGCCGTGGTGAAAGATGTTGGCGCCGTCGAAGACGACCTTCAGCCATGGCGAACCGATGCTGTCGAGCATGCGCCGCGCCCGCGCCGCCGAATCCAGGACGTTGGCAACTTCGGGCTCGAAGGCCATGATGACGCCGTGCTGCCCGCCGAGCGCGGCCGCCCGCTGCATCGCGGCTTCACACCGCGCCCAGGCGGCAGCGTTCTGGTTGTCGGGGTGGGCGCGCCACATCGATTCGGTGTCCCAGGTGCCGCTGCAGAGCGTCACGACCGGCGCACCCATCAGCGCTGCCGCGCGGGCGACCGCGGCCAGCCCCGCGAATCCGCGCTCGCGCACGCCCTCGTCGGGGTGGATCATATTGAACGTGCCAGACAGCGCCGCGACCGTCAGGCCGCGGGCACGGTGCGCGTCGCCGATCGCCTGCGCCAGCGCATCATCGATGACCTCCGGCATGGGCGCCAGCCCGGCGCACTGCATGTGAAACTGCACCGCGCCGAATCCGGCGTCGCGGATGGCGTCGAGCCGCGCCGCCAGCGTCGGTCGCTCGAAGACCGTCGAGAAGATTCCGAGCTGCATGCACCCTCCTGTCCGTCATGGGCATCCCGGCGGGAGCAATCTGGAATGGCACGACGAGCACGCGGCATGGCAGCCGCAGCATGCTCGACCGGATGTCAGTATATCCCCGATTCACCCATCACGCAGGCGCGGGTCTTGCGGTATCTGAATAGCATCGCCATCTGTGCGATGCACAGACGCGCTGGCCAGCGCGGCCGGCGCATGACGGGGACCGCGCATGCGTGCCATCAGGGGAACGGTCAATCGCGTGGAGTTGTTGGGCTGGGCTGGCGATGCTCCCGAGCACCGCAACCTCGCCTCGGGTGTCGATGTGGCGTCGTTCCGCATCGCAACCCGCCGCATCGGCCCACGCGGCGAAGACGGCGAGCGCAGCTACGAGACCGAGTGGACGACGGTTGAGGCCTGGGAACGGCTGGCGGTGCAGGTCAGCTCGCTGGTGCACCGCGGGAGTCGCGTGTGGGTGTCGGGGAGCCTGCAGACACAGAGCTGGGAGGATCGTGAGAGCGGCGCGCGGCGCTGGCGCGTGCTGGTGCGCGCTGAAGAGGTGCTGATCCTCGACGGCCGCGATGACTCGGCCGGGGCGGAGGCGGCCGACGCCGCCGAGTGACGCGCTCGTCGCCGCACGACCGTGTGTGCTGGCAGCGTGCCGCACGCCGGTGCATGTTGCGCTGGCCGCGGGTGGGGCGGCTGATCTCGGCGCACGGCGCATACGTGACACGCCGGGTGCTGGGTGGCGCTGGCGCGGGGCGGTATGCCACGCGCCGGCGATTTGTGCCGCCGGTGTAACCGCACCCGCCGAGCCGCCACGCGGGCGCAGGGCCGGGGCGGGGTCGGCAGGCTGCCGGCCAGCACCTCGCGAGCCGCCACGCGGGCGCAGGGCCGGGGCATGGCGGTCGGCACGCCCGGCGGCGGGGCCACCGGCAGCAGCGGTGTGCGGCGATGCGGTGGCGTGGAACCGCGGGCGTCCGGCGGGCCGGCGGCAACCCGATCCGCGCCAGGCGGCGGGGCCACCGGCAGCAGCGGTGTGCGGCGATGCGGTGGCGCAGGATCGCGGGCGTCCGGCGGGCCGGCGGCGGCGCCGCGCGCGGCCCCATGCCAGGCCACCGAGCGACAGGGCGGGCTGGCCGGATCAGCGCCCGCGGCCGTAGACCCCGCGCAACGCCAGCCAGCGCACCCGCAGGACATCGCGCAGATTGCGCCAGGCGTCGCGCAGCGCACTGACCTTCGTCTCTTCGCCGTAAAACCAGGGCACCGGTACTTCGGCGACGCGATAGCCGCGGGTGACGGCCAGGTACAGCACCTCGACATCATATGCCGTGACCGCGGCACCACGCACCAGCGGCGCATGTTCGCCATAGATCTGCACGCGCTCGAACAGATCGCGCGCCACCGCGCCGCGAAACGCCTTGAACCCACACTGGGTATCCTGGAACTGACCCACCACCAGGGCGCGCACGATGGCGTTGAACACCCTGCCCATCGCATGACGATGCCACGGCTCGCCCACGCGGCGCGCACCCGCCCCCTCGCGCGAGCCGATCGCCACATCGTAGCCGGCCTCGAGCGCCTCGCGCAGGCGCGACCACTCGTCCAGCGGCACAGCCAGATCGACGTCACACACCAGCACATAGTCGCCACGCGCCGCCAGCACGCCCGCCCGCACCGCAAACCCCTTGCCACGATGCGCCAGCCGTACCAGGCGCAGCTGCGCCTGCGACGGCACCAGCGCCTCGACCAGCGCCGCCGTCGCATCGGTGCTGCCGTCGTCGGCGATGATCACCTCGGCACCATACGGCAGCGTCGCGCTGAACGCCAGCAGCGTCGCCAGCGACGGCGGCAGTCGCCGCGCCTCGTTGTAGACCGGTACGACAATCGAGAGCTGCGGATCACCGCCTTGCCGCATCACGACGCCCCTCCTGTCGTGTCGAGCAACGCGCCTTGCAGCGCCGACACGCCGGCGTCATCGAGCGGCTGGCGCTTGGCGATGAAGCGCGGCAGCGCGCGCAGACCGGCAAGCTGGCCGGCCAGCCGCGCCCGGGCTGCCGGCTCGCGGCTGTGCCACGCCGCCTCGCCGGCCAGCCGCAGTTGGGTGCGCAGCATGCCCCACCAGTGTCGGCGCGCCAGCGGCGCGGGCATGTTCTTCGCCCAGACCAGCAGGAAGTTGCGGCCGCAGTAGTAGCTCGCCAGCCGCCCGCCGCCCGTCGCGCTCAGGCGATGATACACCACCGCCTCGGGGACGAAGCGCGTGCGCAGGCCCTGGCGCCGCGCCCGCAGGTTCAGATCGACATCCTCGCAATACATCACGAGATCTTCGTCGAACACCCGGCCAGCCTCGGCGAGCGCCGCCAGCGCGCTGCGGCGGTAGGCCGCTGCACCGGCACATGGCCCGAAGACCTCGGGCTGATCGTCGTACTGCCCGGTATCGCGCTGCCAGACGCCGCGGTTGCCCGGGACGCCGTCGGCACGGTAGGTGTCGCCAGCCGAATGGATGCGATCGCGCTCGTCGAACAGCATCAGCTTGCTGGCGGCGAACGCCACCGTCGGATCGGCTTCGAGTGCGCCGACCAGCGCCGCGAGCCAGCCGGGGCTGGCCTCGGTATCGTTGTTGAGCAACACCACGACGTCGCCATCGGTCGCGGCGATCGCGGCGTTTGCCGCGGCGGCAAAGCCGAGATTGTGCGGCAGCGCCAGCCAGCGTACCCCGGGACACGCCGCGACCACCGCCGCCGAACCGTCGGTCGAGGCGTCATCGACGACCGTGATCCGTGCGTCGCCGCGCGTCTGGCGCTGCAGTGATGCGAGGCACACCGGCAGGTAGGCTGCGCCGTTGTAATTCGGAATGATCACATCGATCGAGAGGGTCTCGCGCATCACAGTGGCCTCAACGCAGCGCCAGCACCGCCTCGGTGACCGCAGCGCGCCAATCGCGCAGGGTGATCCCGAGTTCGGCGGCGGCCAGATTGCGCAGCGGGGTGTACAGCGGCACACGGCTCGGCCGCGGGTAGTCGGCCAGCGCGATCGGGCGCAGCGCGACATCGTGGCGCCCGGCCGCATCGAGCACCGCGCGGGCGAGGTCGAAGCGCGAGCAGTGGCCGGCATTCACGATGTGGTAGGTACCGTAGACGCCGGTGTCGATCAGCCGGGCGATGGCAGCCGCCGCGTCCGGCGCCGCCGTCGGGCTGCCGATCTCGTCGGCGACCATCGCCAGTTCGCTGCGCTCGCCGGCCAGCCGCAGCACGGTGCGCACAAAGTTGCGCTCGCCCCCAAACAGCCACGCGACCCGCACGATGTAGTGGGCGGCGAGACGCTCGCGGACGGCCTGCTCGCCCACCAGTTTGCTGGCGCCATACGGATTGACCGGCGCCGTGGCGTCGTATTCCAGGTACGGCTGCGCCGCATCGCCACCGAAGACCTCGTTGGTGCTGATGTAGACCAGCGTCGCGCCGATCCGCCGGCAGCCCAGCGCGACGTAGCGCGTGCCCAGCCCGTTGATCCGGTACGCCCGGTCTGGCTCGCGGGCACAGCCGTCGACGTTGGTGTGGGCTGCGCTATGAATGACGACGTCGGCACCAGTCGCGGCAATACGCGACGCGCTGGCCGGATCGCTCAGCTCGAGCGCCGCGTGGTCGAGAGGCACGATGTCGTGCGCGGGCTGTAGGGCGGCGCACAGCGCACGGCCGAGCTGGCCGGCAGCGCCGGTGATCGCGATTCGCATGCCGTCATCATAGGCGATCCGGGAACACCCGTCAACCTTTCAGGTACAATGAAGCAGGAGGCCGCGGCGCCGCGCCGCGCACGGCCCGTCGGGGACAGTGTTTGCACGCAGGAGGCCGCCATGACTCCCGGGCGATTGCTCCAGGGTGCCGCGATCGGCAGCATGATCGTCGTGCTGGTCGCAGCCTTCACGCTGACCGCCGGCGTCGTCGCGGTGCAACGCCGCGTCGTCACGCCACAGACGCTGTCGCTGACGTTCGGCGATGTGACCTACCGGGCGTTCGTGACCAATACGCCCAACTGTCGGACGCCCGGCGGCACGGGGGTGCCGGATTCCCTGTGTGCGCCGTCCTCGGTCTTCACCACCTCGGAGTACTTCGCCGTCTGGCGGATGACCCGCGTGCCGCGGGGGAGCATCGCGTTCGAGCTCGGCGAGCGGCTGTTCATCATGCGGCTGGGCGAACGCCCGCAGCCGTGACGCCGGTGCGGCCACGCGTGCTGCGGTATACTACGGCGGCGCCCAGCGCTGCGGCGCGCATGGCCGTGTGGCACAGACGAGGCAGGGCATGACCGGGTTTCTCGCATTCGACGATCTGACGCCCAACCCGATCGAGGTCGCCCGCCAGCGCCGGATCGCCCGCGGCGGCTACATTGATCTGACCAGCAGCAATCCGACGCACCACGGGCATGTGTTTCCGGCTGCGCTGCTGTCGCAGGCCGCCGACGCGTACTGGGTCGCGCGCCGCTATGAGCCCGATGCCCGCGGTGCGCCGGCGGCACGCGCGGCGATCGCACACTACTACGCTGGCCGTACCCCCGCCTGCAGCATTCCGCCGGCGCAGATCGCGATCACCGCCAGCACCAGTGAGGCGTACGGCCTGCTGCTGGCGCTGCTCACCGATCCGGGCGACAACATTCTCACGCCGGCGGTCAGCTATCCGCTGCTCGAATATCTCGCCGGCATTCACCGCGTCGAGCTGCGCCCCTACGCGCTCGACGAGCGCCACGGCTGGCAGATCGACCAGGCGAGCCTGCGCGCCCAGGCCGACGGGCGCACGCGCCTGGTGCTGGTCATCTCGCCGCACAACCCGACCGGCATGGTGGTCCGGGCGGCGCTTCCGGCGCTCACCGCACTGCAACTGCCGGTGGTATGCGACGAGGTCTTCGCCGAGTTCGGCTACAGCGTCGATCACGTGCCGCCGTTCGCCGCGCTCCATCCCGAGTTGCCGGTCTTCATGCTCAACGGCATCTCCAAGATGTTCGCTCTGCCCGACCTGAAGCTCGGCTGGATTGCCTGCAACGCGCCGGCACACCAGCAGTACGGTGAACGCCTCGAGATCCTCAACGACATGTACCTGTCGTCGAGCGGACTGATCCAGGCGATGCTGCCGGTGATCATGCGGGATGGTGGCGCCTTCATCGGGCAGATGCGCCGGCACATCCGGCACAACATCCGCATCGCGCTGGAGCTCCTGGGCACCAGCCACCAGATCACCGCCCAGCCGCCCGATGGTGGCTACTACCTGTTCCCCGCCATCGCCGGCTGGCCCGATGAAGAGCGCCTGGTACTGCATCTGCTCGAGCATGGCGTGCTCGTGCATCCCGGATATTTCTACAGCTACGACCACGGCACCCACCTGATGATCTCGTGTCTCGTCGCCGAATCACAGCTCCGCGCAGGCCTGGCGCGGCTGCTCGGCGGCATCGCCCACCCATGAGCGCGCCTGCCAGCGAGGAGCCCAGCATGACCGAGCAGCGTCTCCACATCATCGCCCAGCCACCAGCCGCCGACGGCCGGCTCGTCGCCATCGATCCCGCCGGCGCCGGCTGGAGCGACCTGAGCTTCGCCGCCCGGCGCCTCGACGCGGGGCAACGGCTCACCATCGGCCACGCCGCCCACGAGACCGGCGTCGTGGTCCTCGATGGCTACATCTCTGTCATCGGCGCGGGCACGCGCTGGACGGCCATCGGGCGGCGCGATGTCTTCAGCGGGCTGCCATTCGCCGTCTACATCCCGCCGGGGCAGCACGTCGAGGTGATCGCCGAAACCACCGTTCAACTGGGCATCGCCTGGTGCCCGGCCGCCGCCGGCGACGACCTGGCGCTACGCCTCATCAGCCCGGCCGACATCGCGGTCGAGGTACGGGGCGGTGGCAACGCCACACGACAGATCAATCACATCATGCCCGCCGAGTTTCCCGCGCGCCGGCTGCTGCTGGTCGAGGTCTACACGCCCGCCGGCAACTGGTCGAGCTATCCACCGCACAAGCACGATGTCCACAATCCGCCGCACGAGGTATCCCTCGAGGAGATCTACTACTATCGCATCGCTGCGCCCGAGGGATACGCGCTCCAGCAGATCACCAGCCCGGCGCACGGTGTCGACCGGCTCATCCGCGCCCGCGACGGCGACCTGGTCCTGATCCCGTGGGGCTATCACCCGGTCGTCGCACCCCCGGGCTACGATGTGTACTACCTCAACGCGCTGGCGGGCAGCGCCCACGCGATGACTGCAGCCGACGATCCACGCTACGCCTGGGTGCGCGAGCGCTGGCCTGCTCCTGATCCACGCGTGCCGCTGGTGCGTTGAGCGCGGCTCCGGCGCTGCGTCGTGGGTGCCGTGCGCAGGCCCGGCGGCAGCGGTGGGCGAGCCACCGCATCGCGCGCGGCGAGCGACATCCCCGGCACCACTTGCATCGGTGTGGTATGATGATTCCATACCACCGTGAGCTCGGGCGGTGAGGCGATGACGACGAATCTGCTGGCAATCAAAGGGAGCCGGGACGGCCTCCGGCTCGTACTCGACGCAGCCGCGCCGTGGGACAGCGTCGTGCAGGGGCTCGAGGCGCAGCTTGAGCGTGGCGCAATGTTCTTTCACGGCGCGCGCGTCACCGTCGAGCTCGGCGAGCGCGACATCGGCGACGACGAGCTCGGCCAGATCCTCAGCGTGCTGCGCCGCCACCGCATCGAGGCCGCCGGCCTGGCGTCGCGCTCCCGGGCGAGCCGCGACACGGCGCGTTCGGCAGGCGTCACGCTGCGCCCCACGCCGCGCGCATCCACCGTCGACCGCGACGACCGCAGCGACGCGCTGCTCGTGCGGCGGACGATCCGTTCCGGCCAGGTCGTGCGTCATCACGGCAACCTCACCATCGTCGGCGACATCAACGCCGGCAGCGAAGTCGTCGCCAGCGGCAGCATCATCGTCTGGGGGCGCGTCCGCGGCGTCATCCACGCCGGCGCGCTCGGTGATCCGGGCTGCTTCATCGGTGCGCTCAGCCTCAATCCACCACGGCTCGGGATCGGCGACGTCCTCAGCGTCGCGCGCGGCGACCGCGCGCGAAACCATCCCGAAGTCGCCCAGGTCATCGATGGTGCGATCGTCTTCGGCCCATGGGAGACGACGCGCCTGCGGTGATGCTGCCGGCTGATATCGATCTGGAGGCCGTGCCCGCGCGCACGGCGTGCGTGAACACAGGAGAGGACGATGTCGCGGGTGATCACAATTACCTCAGGCAAGGGTGGCGTCGGCAAGACGACCTCGACGGCCAACCTCGGCACCGCGCTGGCGATGCAGGGCGCCAAGGTCGCCGTGGTCGATGCCGACATCGGCTTGCGTAACCTCGATGTGGTCATGGGGCTGGAGAACCGCATCGTCTACGATCTGGTCGACGTCGTCGAGGGGCGTTGCCGCCTGCGTCAGGCGCTCATCAAGGACAAGCACTTCTCGGATCTGTTTCTGCTGCCAGCCGCGCAGACCCGCGATAAGGATGCGGTCGGTCCCGAGGACATGATCGCCCTGGCCAACCAACTGCGCACCGAATTCGACTACGTGATCATCGACAGCCCGGCCGGGATCGAAGGCGGGTTCCGCAATGCGATCGCCGGCGCCGATGAGGTGCTGATCATCACCACGCCCGAAGTCTCGGCGGTGCGCGATGCCGATCGCATCATCGGCCTGGTCGAGGCGGCGGGGAAGGGTTCGCCACAGCTGATCATCAATCGCATCAAACCGCGCATGGTGAACCGTGGCGACATGATGAGCACCGATGACGTGCTGCAGATCCTGGCGATCGATCTGATCGGTGCCATCCCCGACGACGAGACGATCGTCACGTCGACGAACCGCGGCGAAGTCGCGGTGCTCGACCGCACCTCCCGCGCCGGGCGGGCGTTCTCCGACGTCGCACGCCGGATCGCGGGCGAGCAGGTACCCATGCCGACGCTCGAGGATGAGCAAGGGGTCTTCGACAAACTATTCGGCATGCTGGCGCGGCGACCGCGCGGGAGTGAGCGCTGAGTGTGACGGCATGTCGCTCGCTGCTGACATGCCCGCAGTCGGTCGCTCGTGAGGAGCGGAAAGGTGGGCGTTTTGGATGGATTATTCCGCCGCCGAGAGCGTAGTTCGGACATCGCGCGCGAACGCCTGCTCACAGTCCTGGTTCACGATCGTGTGAAGCTCACGCCGGAGCTGCTCGAGCAACTCAAGGCGGAGCTCTCGGCGGTGATCGCACGCTATGTGCCGACCGTCGATCCGGATACGATCGAGGTGACGCTGTTCCGTGGTGAGCTCATCGATCACCTGAAGGCCGAGTTCCCCCTGCGACGCCAGCGCTGACCGGGCGTGCGCGCCGTCCCGCTGCGCCCGGCCGGATCGCCCGCGTTGCGTCCCCCGGCGTGCCTGTGGTGCGCTGCGCCGACGGATGCGCTACGGCGCGCGCAGCCCCGATGGCCCGGGCGCCGCGCATGCCCCCCGCACGCCGCGGCGGCCAGCGGTCGCGCATCTGCTATGATGGCCGGAGCAGCGTGCGGCCGGCGAAGCGAGCGGAGCGTGATGACCATGGCACAGTACGATCAGGCGACCATCGCCACCCTTGAGGTGATCCAGCGGCGCGTGCTCTGGCTGGCGACGCTGATGGTCCATCACGCAAACCACATCCGGCCCAACGCCGACGGCACCAAGGTCGGCGGCCATCAGGCGTCATCGGCGTCGATGGTGACCATCCTCACCGCCCTGTACTTTCATGCGCTGCGGCATGGCGACCGCGTCGCCGTCAAGCCGCATGCCTCGCCGGTCTTCCACGCCATCCAGTACCTGCTCGGGCAACTGCCGCGACGCTACCTGGCCACCTTGCGCGAGTACGGCGGGCTGCAGGCGTATCCGTCGCGCACCAAGGACCCCGACCCGGTGGATTTCTCGACGGGTTCGGTGGGGCTGGGCGCGGTGGCGCCGGCGTTCGCCGCGCTGGCGGCACGCTATGTGGCCACGCAGTTCGGCACGGCCACCTCGCGCCGCTTCATCGCGCTGGTCGGCGATGCCGAGCTCGACGAGGGCAGCGTGTGGGAGGCCATCCTCGATCCGGCGCTGGCCGGCCTCGAGCAGCTGCTGTGGATCGTCGACCTCAACCGCCAGAGCCTCGACCGCGTCGTGCCGGGGATCCGCGCGGCCCAGCTCAAGCGCCTGTTCGCCGAGAGCGGCTGGCATGTGCTCGAGGCCAAGTATGGCACGCGCCTGGAGGCGCTGTTCGGCCAACCCGACGGCGACCGGCTGCGCCAGCGCATCGATACGATGGCGAACGAGGAGTACCAGGCGCTGATCCGGCTCCCCGGCGCGGCGCTGCGCCAGCGCCTGATCGGCGATGACCAGCGGCTCGCGGCGCTGGTGGCCGGCGTCGCCGACGATGTGCTGCCCGAGGTGGTGGCCAATCTGGGCGGCCACGATCTCGCGACGCTGCTCGATACGCTGGCCCAGGCCGATGCGGCGCCGCGCCAGCCGACGATCATCTTCGCCTACACCATCAAGGGCTGGGGCCTGCCGATCGCCGGCCATCCGCTCAACCACTCGCAATTGCTCTCGGATGGCCAGATCGAGGCGTTGCGCCAGCGCCTCGATGTCGATCCGGCGGATCTGTGGGCTGGCTTTCCCGACGACAGCCCGGCAGGCGCCTGGTGTCGCCATGCTGCCGCCCGGCTCTACCCGGCCGCCGCCACGCCGGCCGCCGCACCCGACCAGGCGCGCGCGCTGGCCGCGGCGCTGCCCGAGACGCTCGATCTGCCACGGCAGGGGCTGGCGAGCACCCAGGAGAGCTTCGGCCGCGCGCTGACGCGCCTCGCCGACATCCCCGCGCTGGCCCGCCGCATCATCACCACCTCACCCGACGTGTCGGTCTCGACCAACCTCGCCGGCTGGATCAATCGCATGGGCGTCTTCGCGCCGCACGCCGAGCCCGACTTCGAGAGCGCCGAGGTCTATCGGCTGCTGCGCTGGCAGCGCGGCCCGACCGGCCAGCACCTCGAGCTGGGCATCTCCGAGATGAACCTGTTCATGGCGCTGTCGATGCTGGGCCTGAGCCACGAGCTGCTCGGTGAGCTGCTGCTGCCGATCGGCACGGTCTACGACCCGTTCGTCTGCCGCGGCCTCGATGCCCTGATCTACGGGCTCTACTCCGGCGCGCGGTTCATCGTCGCCGGCACGCCGTCGGGGGTGACGCTGGCCCCCGAGGGCGGCGCGCATCAGTCGGCGGTGACGCCGTCGCTCGGCATGGAGCTGCCGGATCTGCTGAGCTACGAGCCATGCTTCGCGCTCGAGCTGGGCTGGGCCCTGCTCGAAGGGCTGCGCCAGTGCTGTGATCGCACAGCGGGCCGCGCGACGTACCTGCGCCTCTCGACCCGACCGATCGACCAGGCGCTGCTCGAGCCGGTGATCGCGCGGCTCGGCCTCGCCACGCTGCGCCAGCAGGTCGTCCAGGGTGGCTATCGGCTGATCGATCGCCACGACGCTGCCCACGCGGCTGATGCCCCGGTGATCCAGCTCGCGGCCGCCGGCGCCATCATCCCCGAAGTGCTGGACGCGGCGCGCATCCTCGCTGATGAGGGGGTCGCGGTGAATGTCCTGAACCTGACCAGCCCGCGACAGCTCTACGAGCGCTGGCGCGCCGGCGCCGCGCTGGACTGGCTCATCCCGCCGGACGAGGCGGCTGCGCCGATCGTCACCATCCATGATGCGGCATCCCATGCGCTGGCCTGGCTCGGCTCGATCCATGGGGCACCGCTGCAGGCGCTGGGCGTCGATCGCTTCGGCCAGTCGGGCGCGCGCACGGCGCTCTACCGGAGCCATGGCATCGATGCCGATGCGATCGTCGCCGCCGGGTTCGCCGCGGCGGACCGCGCGCTGCGCCGGTGATGGCCTGCCCCATGCGCTCCGTGTGGGTTTGCCCGAAGCCACGAAGGGCTGGAAGACCGGCTCACACGAAGCCACGAAGGGCTGGGAGACGGGGTCACACGAAGCCACGAAGCCACGAAGGGCTGGGAGACGGGCCGGGAGACGGGCTCACACGAAGGCACGAAGGATTGCGGACCATTCATGGCATGTGTACAGCCTTATGGTTTGTTCTGATTCACGCGAAGACGCGAAGATGTAAAAGATTGAGGGCCATTCACGACGCGTTTGCAGCCTTCCTTGAATGTTGCTGCGCCGAAGTTGATCAGTATTCCCATTGGTTGGTTCAGCAGGCGGAGATATGTGAGCAGTTGTTTGGTATGCACAGAAGCGAGTGCTTCGACGGATTTCAGCTCGACGACAAGCTGTTCATTCACCAATAGATCAACTCGCAAGCCCTCATCAAATGTCATTCCATCGTATTCGAAGACGATCGTTTTCTGGCGTTCCACTCTCAGCCCACGCCGTTTCAACGACCGTGCAAGAATCGATTCATAGACAGACTCGAGCAGCCCTGGTCCAAGCTCCTTGTGGATGTGGAAAGCAGTATCGATAACAATAGCCGATAGTTCTTCCGTATTCATACCAGCTATGTGTCTTTCATATCTGCGCACATTCGTAACTGTGCGCTCTCAAGTTCTTGTGTAGTTTTCCCCGCCTCTTCGTGTCTTCGTGTCTTCGTGTGATATTCCCGCCTCTTCGTGTCTTCGTGTCTTCGTGTGATATTCCCGCCCCTTCGTGTCTTCGTGTCTTCGTGTGATATTCCCGCCCCTTCGTGTCTTCGCATGAGCTCACCCGGCACGACAACGCCGCCGACCACCCGGAGGTGATCGGCGGCGCCACCACGATGAGCGCGTCACTGTCGGTCAGTCGACGGTATACTCAGCATCGACGACATTCGGATCGCGCGGCTTCGAGCTCGGCCCGGCGTCGTCCGTCGGCACCGTGCTGCTCTGCTGCACCGCGGCGAGCGCCGGCTGCAGCTCCGCCGAGATGCGGCGCATCTCATCGGCCTGCTCGCTGGCGACCGCGCTGCGCAATGCGGTGATCAGGCCCTCGATCTGGCTGCGCTGCGACGGCGCCACCTTGTCGCCCAGTTCGCCGAGGGTCTTCTCCGCCTGATACGCCAGCGAATCCGACTGGTTCTTCAGCTCGACCATCTCGCGGCGCGCCTTGTCCTCGGCGGCATGGCTGGCCGCATCGCGCACCATGCGCTCGACTTCGTCCTTGTTGAGGTTGGTGCTGGCCGTGATGGTGATGCGCTGCTCCTTGCCAGTCGCCTTGTCGCGCGCCGACACGTTCAGGATGCCATTGGCATCGATGTCGAACGTCACCTCGATCTGTGGCATGCCGCGCCCCGCCGGCGCGATGCCCTCGAGGCGGAAGCGGCCGAGCGACATGTTGTCATTGGCCATCTGGCGTTCGCCCTGGAGCACATGCACGTCCACCGCCGTCTGGCCATCGGCCGCCGTCGAGAAGATCTCGCTCTTGCGCGTCGGGATGGTCGTATTGCGCTCGATCAGCCTGGTCATGATTCCGCCGAGCGTCTCGACGCCCAGCGACAGTGGCGTCACATCGAGCAGCACCACGTCCTTGATCTCGCCGCCCAGCACGCCGGCCTGGATCGCCGCGCCGACCGCGACCACCTCGTCGGGGTTGACGCCGCGATTGGGCTCCTTGCTAGTCAGCTTGCGCACCAGCTCGACCACCAGCGGCATGCGGGTCGCACCGCCGACGAGCACCACCTCGTCGAGCTCAGCCGGGCGCAGATTGGCGTCCTTCAGCGCCTGGAAGAATGGCCCCTTCAGCCGTTCGGTCAGATCCTGGGTCAGCTGCTCGAACTTGCTGCGCGTCAGGCGCAGCTGCAGGTGCTTCGGGCCGGTCGCATCGGCCGTGATGAACGGCAGGTTGAGCTCGGTCTCGGCCATGCCCGACAGCTCGATCTTGGCCTTCTCGGCGGCTTCCTTGAGCCGCTGCAGCGCCTGGCGATCCTTGCCGAGATCGATCCCCTGATCGCGGCGGAACTCCTCGATCATCCAGGTCACCACGCGCTGGTCGTAGTCATCGCCGCCCAGGTGGGTGTCGCCGTTGGTGGCGAGCACCTCGACCACGCCGCCGCCCACCGACAGCACGCTGACGTCGAACGTGCCGCCGCCGAGATCGAACACCAGGATGGTCTCATCGTTCTTCTTGTCGAGGCCGTAGGCCAGCGCGGCGGCCGTCGGCTCGTTGATGATGCGCAGCACCTCGAGACCGGCGATCTTGCCGGCATCTTTGGTGGCCTGGCGCTGGCTATCGTTGAAGTACGCCGGCACGGTGATCACCGCCTGCGTCACCGGCTCGCCCAGGTACGCCTCGGCATCGGCCTTGAGCTTCTGCAGCACGAAGGCTGCGATCTCCTGCGGTGCATACTCCTTGCCGGTGTTGCTCGACTGGATGCGCACATCGTTGCGCTGGCCCTTGACCACCGGATACGGCACGATCGCGCGCTCCGACGCCACTTCATCGATGCTGCGGCCGATGAAGCGCTTCACCGAGAAGAACGTGTTCTCGGGATTGACCGTCGCCTGGCGCTTGGCGGTCTGCCCCACCAGCCGCTCGCCGCCGCGGGTGAATGCCACGATCGATGGCGTGGTGCGGTTGCCCTCGGCGCTCGGGATGACGACGGGATCGCCGGCTTCCATCACCGCCACACACGAGTTGGTCGTGCCCAGGTCGATTCCTACAATCTTGCCCATGATGTTCCCTGCCTCGCTGGTCGTTGCTGATCCATGTTGACCGGGCATCAGCCGGGCGGTTGTCCCATCCGTCGCCGCGGTAACCTGCTGCAAGTCTACCCGATCGTCGGTGGTGGCGTGACAGATCTGGCGTTAGAGTTGTGTTAGACGGCTGTGGGCTGCAAACCGCCGCGGCAGGCGTGGGACGCGTGGAGGCTGCCCGGCGCCCCGGTTGACAGTGATCGCGCAGATCGCATAGGATGGCGCGTGAGGAAGCGCCGTGAGCGAGGTCGGAGCGGCATGCGCATCGCCATCGATTACACCGCGGCCGCGTGGCAGGGTGCCGGCATCGGGCGCTACACGCGCGAACTGGTCGCGGCGATCATCGCGGCCGCCCCCGAGCACCGGTACACCCTGTTTTTCGCCAGCGGCGGGATCGACCGGCGCAGCCCGTTCGTCGTCGGCATGTGGCAACTCGCGCAGCGCGCGCCGCGGGTGCGCATCGTCGGAATCCCCCTGGCGCCGCGCCGGCTGGTGCAGCTATGGCACCGGCTGCGCGTCCCGCTCGCGCTCGAGTGGCTCAGCGGCCCGATCGATCTGCTGCACCAGCCCGACTTCACCCTGCCGCCGAGCCGGGCGCGCAGCCTGGTCACCATCCACGACCTGTCGTACATGGTGCATCCCGAATGCGCCGTCCCCGGCGTCGCGCGCTACCTGAGCGACGCCGTACCGCGCAGCATCCGGCGCGCCGCGCACGTCCTGGCCGATTCGCAGGCCACGCGGGCCGATCTGGTGCGGTTGCTGCACATCGATCCGACGCGCGTCCAGGTCGTCTACCCCGGCGTCGCGCCGGCGTTCCGGCCGTACGACGAGGCGGCGACCGCCGCCGTGCGGCAGCGGCTGGGGCTGCCCGCGCGGTTTGTGCTGTTCGTCGGCACCATCGAGCCGCGCAAGAACCTGCCACGCCTGATCGAGGCCGTCGCGCGGCTGCGCCGCCACGGCCGCTGGCCCGACGACCTGGTGCTGGTGCTCGCCGGGCGGCGCGGCTGGATGCACCAGCCAGTCGACGCCGCGATCGCGCTCCACCAGATCCAGCCGCTGGTCAGGTTCCTCGACTACGTCGCCGATGCCGATCTGCCGATGGTGTATAATCTGGCGTGGGCCTTCGTCTATCCATCGATCTACGAGGGGTTTGGCCTGCCCGTCCTCGAGGCGCTCGCCTGTGGCACCCCGGTGCTCACCTGCGACAACTCGAGCCTGCCGGAGGTTGCCGGCGACGCGGCGCTGCTGACCCGGGCCGACGACGTCGGGGCGCTGGCTGACGCGCTCGAGTGCATCATCCACGACGACGCCGTGCGGGCGCGGCTGCGCGCCGCAGGGCCGCCGCGTGCGCGGCAGTTTACATGGGAGCGCGCTGCCCACGACGTGCTGGCGCTCTACGAACGGATGTCATCGTGAACGGCGCGGTGCCGCACGGCATCATGAACTGAGGAGCTAGCTGCATGGCGCAACCGCCACATGCGTCGCACGATGTCTTGCCAGGCGCGGGCCGGAGCCTGTCGGTGGCGCGCATTCTCTCGCAAGGCTTCAATCCGTTCGTCAACGGCATCGCCAGCTATCTGATCGTCGCGCTGATGGCGCCACCGAGCGGCCTGGCCTGGGCGGCGCTGGCGCTCGGCATCCAGCTCGTGCCCTCGATGACGCTCTACACCGTGCGGCTGCGGCAGGGCATCTACTCCGACCCCGACGTCTCGGTGCGCGAGGAGCGCAACGAGATGTACCTGGTCGGCACGACGTCGGTGCTGGTGACGGTGCTGGTGCTGGTGCTGGCCAGTGCGCCAGTGCCGGTGCTGGCGCTGACCGTCGGCATCCTGGTGCTGGGGCTCATCTGTGGCGTGATCAACCTGTTCTGGAAGATCAGCATGCATGCCGTGGCGATCGCGATGCTGGCGACGGTGGGTGTGCTGTATTCGGCGACGCTCGGTACGCTGCTCTGGCTGTGTGCGCTGGCGGTCGGCTGGGCGCGCGTGCGCACCCGCAACCACACGACACTGCAGGTCATCGCCGGCCTGGCGGTCGCCGCCGCGATCATCTCGGCGGCGTTCGCGGTCTTTGATTCGGTGTGAACGACGGCGCGACGGCGCCGCTGTCGCGCGGATGCACGATGGTGCAGGAGAGGACATGTCCACGGTGCAATTCACGAAGGGGAAGTTCGCGCGGCTCTCGAGGTGCGCCGACGCGCATGGCATCATCGCCGCGGCGGCGATGGACCAGCGCGGTTCGCTGCAGAAGGCGATCGCGAAGCAGCGCGGCGCGGGCGGCACGGCCTCGGCCGATGATCTGGCGGAGTTCAAGGGGCTGGTGACGCGCGTGCTGACGCGGCATGCCAGCGCGATCCTGATGGATCCGGAGTATGGCCTGGGGGCGCTCGAGGAGCGCGCGCCGGGTACCGGGGCGCTGCTGGCCTACGAGAAGACCGGCTATGATGTGACGGTGAAGGGCCGCATGCCGGACCTGCTGTCGGAGTGGAGCGTCCGCCGCCTGGTCGAGGCTGGTGCCGATGGCATCAAGATCCTGCTGTACTACAATCCGGTGGACGACGCGGCGATCAATGTGGTCAAGCATGCGTTCATCGAGCGCATCGGCGCCGAATGTGCGGCGGTCGACGTGCCGTTCTTCCTCGAGCCAATCACCTACAACGACGAACTGGGCGATGAGAAGGGCGCCGCGTTCGCCCGCGCCAAGCCCGAGTATGTGCGCATGGCGATGGAAGAGTTCAGCCAGCCGCGCTACGGCGTCGATATCCTCAAGGTCGAGATTCCGGTGAACGTGCGCTACGTCTCCGGGATGCGCGCCTTCGCTGGCGAGGCGGTCTATAGCCGCGCCGAGGCGATGCAGCACTTCCGCGACGCGGCGAGCGTGGCCCGGAAGCCGTTCATCTACCTGAGCGCGGGCGTCAGCGATGAGGTGTTCCGCGAGAGCCTCGAGCTGGCAGCCGAGGCGGGCACGGCGTTCTCGGGGGTGCTGTGCGGCCGGGCGACGTGGCAGGACGGCATTCCCGTCTATGCGCGCGATGGCGCGGCTGCGTTCGAGGAGTGGCTGCTCGACCGCGGCGTGCGCAATATCACGCTGCTCAACGAGGTGCTGGCCCAGGGCGCTCGCCCGTGGCAGACGATCTACGGCGGCCAGGCGGCAGTCGAGGTGGTCGATCAGGTGATCAGCTAGCCGCTGGCGCCCCCGGGGTGCGGTGCGCGCGTCGGCCGCGCTCCGGGGCGGCCTGCGGTCCGGGCGCGCGGCGTCACCGGCGGGCGGAGCACGACACATGGTGGCGGTCTGGCTGGCGTGCGCCGGTGCCGCGAGACATCGGGGGTGTGCCCGCAGGGTGCCCGACGGGCGCGGTGGTCGATATGATGCTCACGAGACCCGAGAAACTGATCGTCCTGGCCATCGACATTGGTCTGATTGTCTACTGGGCATTGATCATCGCCCGCGTCCTTCCGCCAGAACTCCTGTTCGACGGATATGACAGGCCCGAGGTTCAGGCCTGGAACTGGTCGTTCCTTCCGCTCGACATCCTGGCCGCAGTCACGGGGATCATCGGCACCACGACCAGCCGGTTCAACACGACCGTGCTGCTGACGATCTCGCTCGTCCTGACCTCGACTGCCGGCGGCATGGCTATCGGATACTGGGCGCTCTCTGGCTTCGTCGATCTGTACTGGTGGGCGCCAAACCTGGTCTTGCTGCTGTTTCCCCTCTGGCCACTGGCGCGCTTCCTGAGGCACACCGTGCCCGGGCAGCAACCATGAAAGGCCCTGTACAGCCGCTGGCATGGATCCTGGGCGAAACCCCGACGCCTCGGACGGTGGTCGCCGCCGGTGTGCTGGGCGCTGGCGTTGCGGTCGCGGTCGTGCTCGCCAGCCCCGGCGTCTGGTGGATGCGGCTGATCCTGCTGTTCCTCGCATTCGATCTCGCTGCGGGCCTGGTGAGCAATCTCAGCGCGTCGACCCGGGCGTTCTGGCGAGCGCGACCGCGGGGATGGCGGTGGGCCTTCATCGTGCTGCATGCCTCGGTGTATCCGCTCGCGATCTGGTCGCTGGCCGGCACGGGCGCGATCATGTGGATTCTGCTGGCCGTCCTGCTCGCCAAGATCGCGGCGTTCTCCGCCAATCTGCGCACCACCTGAACCGCCGGGCGGCCGGTGTCGCCCGGACGGACAGCCCGTGGTGATGGAACGGGACGTGGGCGGGCTACGGCAGGCGCGTCGGCCAGCCCCCGTGCGATCCGTGCCCGGGCGCTGCGCGACTGACGCGGCACGACGCCGGTGACGGAGGCGCCCTGCGGAGCGGACACGGGCCCACAGGGCGGCATCGGCAGTCGCACCAGACGCCACACGACCGGCGCGGCGTCGTGACGATCGACGCCACCACGCACCAGCGCCATCGCGACATCCCGCAGAGCGGGCACGGGTCTGCGGGTGTCACGACGGCCCGAACACCAGATGGCGGGCGAGGCCGCAGACGGTGAGGCCATCAGGATGCTGCGCGGTGTTCGTCGCCCGGACGCAAGGGGCCGCCCGGGCGATCGTTGACACTGTAGTGCATCAGCGTCACACGATCGTCACACGGCGCACGTACCACGTGCGTCGTTCACGGCGCACCCAGCACGATGTTATCGATCAGCCGGGTGCGGCCGATCGTCGCCGCCAGCGACACCACCGCATGGGCGACCAACCCGTCCAGTTCGTGCAACTCGACCGGATCCGCCACGCTGACGTAGTCGACCGCGATCGCCGGCGATGCGGCGAGATGTCGCCGGATCAGCCCGCGGAGCGCGTCGGCCCGGCGTTCGCCGGCGGCAAAGCGCTGCGCGGCGGCAGCGAGCGCCGCGAACAGTTCCGGCGCAAGCGCACGCTCGGCCGGGCTGAGGTAGGCATTGCGGCTGCTCAGCGCCAGGCCATCGGGCTCGCGCACCGTCGGGCACACGATCACCTGCACCGGCAGATCGAGATCGCGCGCCATCCGCCGGATCACCAGCGTCTGCTGTACATCCTTCTGCCCGAGATACAGCGCGTCCGGCGCCACGATGTGGCAGAGTTTGGCCACGACCGTCGCCACGCCGATGAAGTGGCCCGGGCGGTGCGCGCCCTCGAGACGTGTGGCGAGCGGCCCGACGTCGATACGCGTCGTGGCGCCGGCAGGGTACATCTCGGCCACCTGTGGCGCGAAGACCAGCGACACCCGCTCGTCGGCCAGTGCGGCCAGGTCGCGCGCCAGATCCCGCGGGTAGCGGGCAATATCCTCGCCGGCGGCGAACTGCGTCGGATTGACGAAGATGCTCACCACGACGTGCTGCTGCTCGGCAGCGGCGCGGCGCACCAACTCGAGGTGCCCGCGATGCAGCGCACCCATGGTGGGCACAAAGCCGACGCTGCCGCTGAGGGCAGCCCGCGCCCGGCGCAGCACAGCGATCGATTCAATCGGATCCATCGGCCTGATCCTCCTGCCGGGCGGCGTGCGCCAGCGCCTCGGCCAGCACCGCGGCATCCATCGTGCTGCCGTGTTCGGCCGCCGGGAAGGCGCCCTGCTGCACCTCGGCGGCATACGCCGACAGCGCGGCGAATGCCAGCTGCCCCAGTTCGGCGTAGCGGCGCGCATGGCGGGGCTGGAACGTGCGATCGAGGCCGAGAACATCGTGCAACACCTGAACCTGGCCATCGCACCGGGCGCCGGCGCCGATGCCGATCACCGGAATGCGCGCGCGCGCCGTGATCGCGCCGGCCAGCTCTTCCGGCACCAGCTCCAGCACCAGCGCGAACGCCCCGGCCTCCTCGAGCGCCCGGGCATCGGCCAGCATGCGCTGTGCCGCCGCCCGCCCGCGCCCCTGGACGCGCGCCCGGCCGACGGCGTGCTCGGATTGCGGGGTATAGCCGAGATGGCCCATCACCGCCGCGCCATTGCGCACCAGGCAGGCCACCGTCGCGGCCTGCCCGGCGCCGCCCTCGAGCTTGACCGCCTGCGCGCCGCCGTGCTGCAGCAGGCGCTGCGCCGCAGCGACCGCCCGCTCGACCGTGGCGTAGCTGAAGAACGGCAGATCCGCGACGACCAGCGCCCGGCTGGTCGCCCGGACCACCGCCGCCGTGTGATGGACCATGTCGTCGAGTGTCACCGGCACCGTCGAGCGGTGCCCGAGCATCGTGCTGCCGAGCGAGTCGCCCACCAGGATCAGCGGAATGCCGGCGTCGTCGACCAGCCGCGCGAACGACGAGTCGTACGCCGTGATCATGGCGATCTTCTCGCCCCGGCGCTTCATTCGGGCGAGATCACGCACGGTGCAGCGCATATGGCTCCTCCTCCAGCGCCGGGCCATCCGCTGCGGGCAGCTGCCAGGCCAGCGCCACCAGCAGCCAGAAGATCAGCGCCAGGTCTTCCACGAAGTAGAACTGGTCGACCATGCCATGGGTGACGGCGGCGGCGGCGGCGGCGAGGATGGCGGCGCCACGCCAATCACCCCGCCCGACGGCATGCCAGGCCCGGCGCAGCGCCAGCCCACCGCCGGCGAGCAGCGCGAGCAGCCCGATTGGCCCGACCGCGAGCCAGATCTCCAGCAGCCCCTGGTGGGGATGCGACGCATACTGGTCGCTCGTGCCGATCAGGGCCGGGTCGATGGTGCTGCGGCCAAACTCGGGATTGTGCCAGAAGTAGAACTGATCCGGCCCGAGGCCGAGCGGATGCCGCGCGAGCAGGCCGAGAGCTTCCTGCCACAGCAGCGCGCGATTGGTGACGCTCCCGCCACCGAGGCCACCGCGGGCGCCGATCACCAGCGCGGCACCGCCGAGCAGCACGGCGCCGGCCAGCAGCAGCGGCATGCTGCGGCGCCAGCGGCCCGCCAGCGCACCACCCAGCACCACGCCGGCGGCCAGCGCGCCGATCCAGGCGCCGCGCGAGAACGACAGCGCCACCCCGCCGAGGATCAGCAGCGTCGCGGCAGCCCACGCCAGCCGCGCTGCCCGGTGGTGCGCCAGCAGCGCCGCGACCAGCGCCAGCGGCCACAGCCGGCCCAGCGTCAGCCCGAGGTTGTTGGGGTGGCCGTACACCGACGTCACGCGCCGCACGCCATCGGCCTCGACGACATTCGGCGTGCCGAAGTTCTGCTTCTCGCCAAACCATGGCGCCAGATCGATGCCGACCCACTGCAGCCAGGCGACGGCGGCGACCAGCACGCCGGCGATGGTGAACGCCCGGGCCGCGCGCCAGGCCTGGCCCGGGGTGCGGCGCAGCAGCCACAGGAACAGCAGCGGCTCGAGCAGCATCCAGCGCCATTCGCGCAGCGCCGCGCCACGCCCGTCGGGCACGGCGAGCGCGACCCCCAGCAGGCCGGCGAGCAGCAATGCCATGCCGGCCAGCATCAGTGGCGTGCGACGCCGGACAGCATCGCGCAGCTCGTGCCACACCAGCCGTGGCGCGCGCAGCACCGCCGCCGCCACTGCCACGAGCAGCGCCAACTCGTGCAGCGGCACGAGCAGCGTCCGGCCGGCCAGCGCGAACTGCGCCGGGATCAGCGCCAGCGGCGCGCCGAGCGGCACCAGCAGCACCGCCAGCGCCGGACGCCAGCATGCCAGCGCGACCAGCGCCAGCAGCGCCACCAGGCGCAGCGCCAGCTCCTCGCCCCGGGCGACGCCGCCGAGCGCCAGCACCAGTCCGCCGCCGATCAGCCCATCGCGCACCCGATCGCGGTCACGCATCATCGCGCCCTCCCGCCGCCAGCCAGGCGGTCGCCAGCATCAGCGCGCCGAGCGCCAGCGCCGCCAGCGCCGGCCAGCCGCGCTCGGCCACGATGGCATCGCGCCCCACCAGCACCGTCGCCGGCAGCGCCGCGCCGAGCAGCGTGACGTCGTGGCGACCATCGGCCAGGCCCTGGGCCACCACGACCGGCGCGTCGCCGGCGGAGATCTGCTGCGCGGCGCCCCCGGCGAGCCGCACCGTCAGCGGCGCCACGCGCCGCCCCAGCGCCAGGTATGTTCCCTCGAACGTGAACTGCCAGCCGCCGTCGGCGGGCCGGAACGCCGGGTGGCCCGACGCATGCACGCCCGCGCCGAGCCAGGCGGGCGCAGCCGCATAGGCCGCCAGCGCGCCATACGCCGGCAGCGGCGTGAAATCCTGCTGCAGCACGGCAAAATACGGCGTCGGATTGGCCGGGTCGGGCGGCTCGCCACCCCAGCGCAGCATCCAGACATGCATCACCCCCATCCACGGCCATTCGCGGCGCGCGCGCTCGAGCTGTGCCACCAGCCACGCGGCCTTGCGCTGTTCATCGACCGGCGGCCCCCAGGTGCTGCGTGCCGGCTCGGGCACCCGTGCCGGTGCGCTGTTGTAGCCAAACTCGCTCACCCACACCGCCTTGGCCGCATCGCCATGGCGCTCCATCAGCTCGCGCAGCAGCACCACCCGCGAGACATCGATGCGCGAATCGATCGGCCGCTCGAGGTCGGTGAACGGCCGCGACGGATGCCAGCGCAGCCGGACGTAGCGATTCTCGTCGGGTGGCTGCCCCAGGCCATACGCCTGCGCCGACATGATGTCGAAATCATCCGCCGCCCCGGCGCGGTACACCCGATCGAGGTACTCCAGCTCGCTCATCGGCGCCAGCCGCGGCTCCTTGCCGTCGGTCGGCGACAGGCTCGGGAAGAGGATCACCACCTGTGGATTGGCCGCCCGCGCCGCCGCCGCCGCCAGACGCAGCAACTCGGCGAAGCGCTCGGGCTCGGGGATGCGCCAGCTCCACTCGTAGGCCAGGTTGGGCTCATTCCACAGCTGGATGAAGCGCACTTGGCCGCGATAGCGCGCCGCCACCGCGCCGACAAAGTCGGCATAGTCGGCGTAGCGCTCCGGCGGGCCGGTCGAGTCCGGGTTCTCGGCCAGGCCGGCCACGAACCGCGGCTCCCGGCGATCGTTGGGGCGCGCCCAGTCGGGCGCCCGATCGATGCGCACCTGCGGCTCGAGGCCGAGGCGACGCGCCTCGGCGATGATGAAGTCGTACTTCTCCCAGGCATCGCGGGCCGGCGCATGGCGGCGATCGACGAAATCGCCCTTGCCGTGGATCTCGACGTCATCCCACGGCAGCTGCAGCCGCACCGTCCGCGCACCGAGCGCCTGCGCCGCCAGCAGCGTCCGCGTCACGACCGCCGGATCCGGCTCGTACTGGATGTTATGCAGGTTGACGCCGAGCTGCGGCACATCGGCCCAGCGCACCGGCGCGCCACGCGGCACCCGCACCACACCACGGTTGGCCTCGTTGTCGAACCACACCACCAGCACCAGCCCGAGCGCTGCGCCGATCACGGCGGCGATGCGCCACAGCCGGAGGATGCGTCGTCGCTGCATTGGCATCAGACGGCGCTCAGCGCGCCGCCACCAGCGCCTCGAGGCGCTCAATCAGCGCTGCCAGCGTCGCGAACGCGCTGGCCACCGGCTCGGGCGACAGCATATCGACGCCGGCGCGGCGCAGCGCCTCGATCGGCGGCAGCGAGCCGCCGCTCCCCAGAAACGCGAGGTAGCGCGCCACCGCGGCCGCATCGCCCCGCAGCATCGGCGCCGCCAGCGCATGCGCCGCCGAGATGCCCGTCGCGTACTGGTACACGTAGAAGTTGGCATACAGATGCGTCGAGAACTGCGCCCAGGTCGAACCGATCCGCTCCACATCGATCTCGACCGCCGGGCCGAACGCCTCGGCGAACAATTCAGCCATCAGCATCGTGAGCGACTGCGCCGTGAGCGCGGCGCCGCGCTCGACCTGCTCGTGGATCTGGCGTTCGAAACGCGCCAGGGTCGGCATCACGA
The DNA here is from genome assembly GCA_018969485.1 of Chloroflexota bacterium. Lineage (GTDB taxonomy): Bacteria > Chloroflexota > Chloroflexia > Chloroflexales > Roseiflexaceae > CAIQIY01. The sequence goes on along the minus strand of JAGWYG010000022.1, from coordinate 1,039 downwards.
ACAGATAGCGGTAGAAATTGGCCATCGCCTCCTCGATCACCTGGATCTGGAACGATGGCGTGGCATCGGCGGCGAGCAGGGCGGCGCGCACCAGCGCCTGATTGAGATTCGACGCGACCTCGGCGACGAACAGCGTGTAGTCGCAATATACCAGCGGCTGCTGCTGCCACGTCAGATACGAGTGCATCGAATGGCCGATCTCGTGGGCGAGCGTCGAGACGCTGAAGATGTCGTCGTTGTAGCTCATGAAGATGTACGGTGGCGTCCCGGGCACACCCATCGAGTAGGCGCCCATCCGCTTGCCCTGGTTCGGCACGACATCGACCCAGCGCTCCTCGAGCAATCCCCGGCGCGCCACGGCGACATACTCGGCGCCGAGCGGCGCCAGTCCGCCGCAGATCCACTCGACGGCCGTCGCGAACGGCACATGCAGCGGCGCATCGACCAGCGGCGCCTTGACATCATAGCCATGCAGGCGTTCGACACCCAGCGCCCGGCGGCGCACGTCCCAGTAGCGGTGCCACACCGGCAGATGCGCACGAAACGCCTCGATCAGCGCATCGAACACCGAGAGCGGGATATCCGCCGCCGCCAGCGACGCCTCGATCGCCGAGGGGTAATTGCGCACCCGCGCCAGCATCACCTGCTGTTTCACACCGGTGGCGAGGCAGTTCGCCAGGCCATGGCGCACCGCCAGGTGTGCATCGGCATAGTGCTCCCACGCCGTACGGCGCACCTCACGATCAGGGTGCGCCAGCAACGCACTGATCGTCCCCTGGGTCACGTCGTGGGGCCGGCCGGCGGCATCGCGGGCCGGCGCGAACCACAGGTCGGCATCGGTGATCGTGCCATGGATGCGCGCCGCGCTGGCGAATGGCGCGCTGAGCATGCCGAGCAGTGCCTCGATGTCGGCCGAGCGGACGTGCGGCCGGCGCCGTGCGAGCTCGGCGAAGTACCGGGCGTAGGGAGCCAGCGCCGGCTCGTCGGCCAGCCAGCCGGCGATCAGCGCATCGGGCAGCGCCAGCAGTTCGGGCCTGGC
>JAGWYG010000021.1 GCA_018969485.1 Chloroflexota bacterium | reverse complement strand
GGGGGCGCCGCGCCCCCGGCGGCGTGGTGGCGGGCGGTGCTGCACGCCGGGCCGGCGGCCGTGCTCGGCGATGCACCAGGCCCCACCGCGGTCGCAGCACCGCAGCACGATGCGCAATGCCTCATGAGCGCGAAGGCGAGCAGGTCGCGCGCATTCGATAGCCGCGCCCGCGCACGGCGCGCGGCCAGCCGCCGCAGCGCCCGGGACGCGTGGTATATAATGGCGCGACGACGGTCTGTCGTGTGATGGAGGCAATTCATGACGACTGCTGAGCTCATCCCCGGCGCCGCGGCGATCACCATTCACGATGGACGCCTGGCGGTGCCCGATCGGCCGATCATTCCGTACGTCGAGGGCGACGGCACGGGGCGCGACATCTGGCGCGCGAGCGTGCGGGTCTTCGATGCGGCCGTAGAGCGCGCCTATGGTGGCCAGCGCCGCATCGCCTGGCTCGAAGTGCTCGCCGGCGAGAAGGCGTTTCATGCGACGGGCGACTGGCTGCCCGAGGCGACGGTCCGTGCGTTCCAGCATTATCTGGTGGGCATCAAGGGGCCGCTGACGACGCCGGTCGGCAAGGGCATCCGCAGCCTGAACGTGGCGCTGCGGCAGATGCTCGACCTGTACGTGTGCCTGCGGCCGGTGCGCTACTTTGCCGGCGTGCCATCACCCGTCCGCCGGCCCGAGGCGGTCGACATGGTGATCTTCCGCGAGAACACCGAGGACATCTACGCCGGGATCGAGTACGCCGGCGGTTCGCCCGAGGCGGCGCGCGTCCTGGCCTTCCTGCAGGCCGAGTTCCCGCGCGACTTCGCCAAGATCCGCTTCGGCAGCGACGAGGCCGGCGTCGAGGTCGGCATCGGCATCAAGCCGGTGAGCCGCGCCGGCACCGAGCGCCTGGTGCGCGCCGCGATCGAGTACGCCATCGCGCATCGCCGCCGCAGCGTGACGCTGGTGCACAAGGGCAACATCATGAAGTTCACCGAGGGCGCCTTCCGCGACTGGGGCTACGCGCTGGCCGAGCGCGAGTACGCCGACGTGATCTATCCGTGGTCGCGCTGGGAGCGCACGCGCGCCGAGCAGGGCGAGCGGGCGGCGAATGCCGAGCAGAGCGCGGCGCTGGCGGCCGGGCAGATCCTGATGAAGGACGCCATCGCCGACATCACGCTGCAGCAGGTGCTGACGCGCCCCGATGATTTCGACGTGATCGCCACGCTGAACCTGAACGGCGACTATCTCAGCGACGCGCTGGCCGCGCAGGTGGGCGGGATCGGCATCGCCCCCGGCGGCAACATCAACTACCTCACCGGGCACGCGATCTTCGAGGCGACCCACGGCACGGCGCCGAAGTACGCCGACCTGGACAAGGTCAATCCGGGGAGCGTGATCCTCAGTGGCGACATGCTGCTGCGCCACCTGGGATGGCACGAGGCCGCCGATCTGATCGTCGGCGCGCTGGAGCGCACGATCGCGGCGCGCACGGTGACGTACGACTTCGCGCGGCTGATGGAGGGGGCACGCGAGGTGAAGACCTCGGAGTTCGCCGACGCGATGATCGCGGCGATGGGCTGATGCAGCGGCGGCAGGCGCACCCGGTGATTGCACGATCCCGGGCGCGCCGCGCCATCCCAGCCTCGACGCGGCTCAGAGCCTTCGCCCGACCGATGGCGGGGGCACGCGAGGTGAAGACCCCGGAGTTCGCCGACGCGCTGATCGCGGCGATGGGCTGATGCAGCGGCGGCGGGCGCACCCGGTGATTGCACGATCCCGGGCGCGCCGCGCCATCCCAGCCTCGATGCGGCTCAGAGCCTTCGCCCGACCGATGGCGGGGGCACGCGAGGTGAAGACCCCGGAGTTCGCCGATGCGCTGATCGCGGCGATGGGGCAGCGGCGGCGGGCGCACCCGGTGATTGCACGATCCCGGGTGCGCCGCGCCATCCCAGTCTCGATGCGGCTCAGAACCACGGCGCGATGCGCCGGCTGAGCCCGCTGCGCGATCCGAGCAGCGTCGCGCGCGGCCGATCGCTGCCGATCCGCCAGGTGAGCTCGGCGATCTGACTGGCCGCATGGGGCCGGCCGAGCGTCTGCGCCGCCCGCGCGGCCCGCGCCAGCGCCGCGGGATCCTGCAGCCAGCCGGCCAGATGCGCCACGAAGCTCTCGGGGTCGTTGACATGCACGCCGGCGCCGTGGCCGACGACGTAGCTCAGGTTGCCCGACTCCTGCGCCGGTGCGGCGCCGTAGAGCATCAGCGGCCGCCCGACCGCCAGCGCCTCGCTGACGCTGAGCCCGCCGGCTTTGGTCGCGATCACGTCGGCGGCGATCATCAGGTCAGCCAGTGGCACAAAGTCGTAGATGTGCGTCGGAATGCGCCAGGCGCGTCCGCGCAGCGCACGGGCCAGTTCGTGGTTGCGCCCGGCGACGATCGCAAGCTGGATCGCGAGCCCCGATTGATCGAGCGCCCGCGCCATCGCGTCGATCCGGCCGACGCCGGCCCCGCCGCCGATCAGCAGGACGGTCGGCAGCGTGGCGTGCCAGCCCAGGCTGGCGCGCAGTGCGCTGACGCTACCCCGCGGCGCCGCAAAGCGCGGGTGCACCGGAATGCCGGCGATCACCACCCGCGCCGGATCGATGCCGCAGTTGATCGCCTTGGTGCGCGTCTCGAGCGTGGGCACGACGCACAGGTCATCGTGGCGGTCGAACCAGAACCGGTGAACTGCCCCCAGATCGGTGACGACCGTGACCAGCCCGGGGCGCGCGCTGCTGTGGCGATACGCCGCGGCGACGAGCGCGGTGAACAACGGATAGACGCTCACCACCACGTCGGGCTGCGTGTCGGCCAGCATGTCGAGCAGCGCCCGGTGCGTCGCCTGGCGCACGCCCTGCGAGACCAGCGCGACCGGCAGTGGCTGATCGGTGACTTCGTGCAGCCAGTCGTATACGTCTGGCACGTAGCGGACGAGGTCAATATAGAAGCCTTCGGCGTTGCGCAGCACCGCTGGCGCATGCTGGTGATGGATCGGGTTCCTGATCGTGACGTGCGCGGCGTTGCCGTAGCGCTGTACCAGCGCGGCTTCGAGCGCCTGCGCGGCGCTGCGGTGGCCACTGCCGGCGTCGCTGGTCAGGATCAGGATGCGGTGATGGTCGTGAACCATGGCGGCTCCTTCGGCGCGTGGCCTGCGAGGAAGGCCGGAATTCCCCAGACTCGAATGGCGCGCGGCACGCGGAAGACGTTGCACGCGTTTCCGCCAACAGTCTACCATGTTCTGCACAGCAATGAGCGGCCAGTTTGTTAGCAGTTCGTGAGCATTGCCGCAGGCAGTGGGCGTTCGGGGGTAGGTTGCCGGAATGACGCGGCAAGCCTGGCCGGCTGCGACGCCCGGGCCGCACGTCCCGCAGCGCCTGGGCGGGCGCTTGCCGTATCCCATGCCTGGCTGGACAGGCACGCCCCCGAACGGGAGCGCGAGAAGCGAGAAGGAAACACAGGATGGGACCTTGCCCCCGCTCCTGCGTGTCTTCGCGTGACTCCCGTCTCCCATCCCCGCGTCCGGGGGCGCTGGGGTGCTGCTGGCGGGGGCGCGGCGCGTATATGCCTCCCGTCCCCGCGTCCGGGGGCGCTGGAATGACGCGGCGAGCCTGGCCGACTGCGGCGCCCGGGCCCGGGCCGCACGTCCCGCAGCGTCTGGGCGGGCGCTTGCCGTATCACAAGGCCCGTATCCCATGCCACGCCGGCCAGGCGTACCCCCGCAGGGCCGTGGTCAGTGGCGTCATCCCTGCGGGCGCGCGTGCCACCCGGCGAGCCGCTCATGGGCCCGCGCGATCGTCGCGAGCGATTTGGCGAAGCAGAACCGCGCCACCGGCGGCGCCGTCGCCGGGTCAACATAGAACACCGACGCCGGGATCGCCGCCACGCCATAGTCGTGGATCAGGCCACGGCAGAAGGCGCGGTCGTCGCCGATGCCGAGGGGGCGCAGGTCGACCGAGAGGAAGTAGGAGCCCTCGCACGGCAGCGGCGCGAGGCCGGCTGCCTGCAGGGCATGGACGAGCGCCGTGCGGCGGGCTGCGTATTCAGACGACAGCTGCCCGTAGTAGCCGCGCGCCGGCGCTTCGTCGATGGCGGCCGCGATCGCCAGTTGCAGCGGCGTGGCGGTGGCAAACGTCACCCACTGGTGTGCCTGCCGCAGGGCATGATTGAGCGGTGCCGGGCCGACCGCATAGCCGATCTTCCAGCCCGTCACGCTGAATGTCTTGCCGGCGCTGTTCAGAGTGAGCGTCCGCGACCACATGCCGGGCAATGTGGCGAGCGGGATGTGCCGGGCATCGTCGAACACCAGCCGGTCGTAGACCTCGTCGGTGACGGCGATGACGTCGTACTCCTGACACAGCCCGGCGATCAGGCTGAGCTCGTCGTGGCTGAACACCTTGCCGGTGGGGTTGTGTGGCGTGTTGAGCAGCAGCACGCGTGGGCGGCGGGCGAATGCCGCGCGCAGGGCGTCGGCATCGAACCACCAGCCGCCGCCGTCGCCGGGCGGATGCAATCGCACCGGAATGGCGACGCCGCCGGCGAGCGTGATGTCGGGCAGGTACGCGTCGTACGCCGGCTCGAAGAACACCACGCCGTCGCCCGGATCGACCAGCGCCAGCAGCGCGTCGCACAGCGCCTCGGTGGCGCCGCTGGTGATCGTCACCTCGCTCGCCCAGTCGATCTCGCGGCCGGTGTCGCGATGCCACTGGGCGGCGACCGCCTGGCGCAGCCGCGGCGATCCGGGCGCCGCAGCGTACTGGTTGTGGTCGCCCGCGATAGCTGCCAGCGCGGCCGCCTTGACGAAGTCGGGGCCGGCAAAATCGGGGAACCCCTGACCCAGATTGACGGCCTGATGCTCGATGGCCAGAGCGGTGATCTCGGTGAAGATCGAGGTGCCAAATCCGGCGACCCGTCGTGCCAGGCGATTGGTCATGCGCTCCTCTTCGATCACGGGACGATGCTCCGTCATCTTAGCACGTTCGCACGGCCCGGCACGAGAGCGCCGCCGGCGCCGCATGCCGCCACGCAGGCTCAGCCGCGCACCAGCGTGAGCACCACCGGCCCGAGCAGCCCCCCCGGCCGTTCAAACCCCTCGAACGCGTTCGCGTTGGTGTTGGCCACGACGATATCGAGCTGATTGATGCCGAGCTGAACCGCCGCACTGATATCGACGGTGAACGGCGCCCAGGCCAGCGGCGGCAGCGCGATGCCATTCACCGTCACCTGCGCCGTCTCGAAGACCCGCCCGAGGTCGAGCACGAGACGCTGACCGGCGTGCAGCGCAGCGGTACGCTCGAACGTGGTGGTGTAGCGGCCAGTGCCCGAATACCGTGCCAGGCCGCGCAGATGCCAGCTCTCGAGCGCATCCTGCCAGTGCTGGTCGCCGACGGTGACCTGCCAGTGCGACAGCGAGCGGCGCCAGACCACCTGCTCGGTGGGGCTGGTGGCGGCCCCGCTGCCGTGAGCGCTGAGGATCAGCACATACGATTGCCATGGGCCGAATGTCAGCACCACCTGGTGCCGGTCGGGCCCGATCTTGCGGCTCGGCAGGCGGTGCCGTGCGCCGGTGTGCGGCTCCCACCATTCGATATGGCCACCCCCGACCAGATGCAGGGCAGCCTCGAACTGCTCGGCGCTCTCGTTGACCACAAAGTAGCAGTCCTCGTGCGCGGTGCGACGGCGTTGATAGCGCACCACCGAGCGCAGCGGCCGGATGATCGTCTCGCGGCGGCTTCCGGCGCGGTTCTCCTCACGTTCCAGCATGCGCGCCGCGTCCTCGCCGAAGTCGAGCTCGAGATCGGGCCGATGGTGGCGCGCCAGCACGTGCGGCACGGCAGCGCTGCCATCGGGAACCCGGATGATCCGCCCGGCACCGTGCGCGAGCTCGGCCGGCATGGCATGACCGGCGAGCCGTGCAGCCACGGCAGGCCACTCCACCGGCGCCGATTCGGCGAGGGTGTCTGCGGGGAGATCGCCGGCGAACAGCACCGTGCCGCCGGCGGCTGCATGCTGCAGCAGGCGGTGCAGCGTCGCGCCATGGATCGCCCGCATCGGCGGCACCACCACGATCGCGAAGCGCTCGGCGGCGATCGTCAGCAGTCCGGCGTCCGGCGCCGCACGCAGCACCGTCCAGTCGACCAGATCGAAGTCGTATTGTGCCTCGAGCAGCGCCAGGCCGATATCGATCAGCGCATGGTCGGCCTGATCGACCGGAGCGAGCGGCCGCGGCAGCTGCCAGCGCTCCCACAGGCCCTGCGGCGGGGCGGGCGGCGGCGATGTCGGCGTCAGCGTGGCCCAGGCATGCTCGATCGGGTAGTAGAGCGCCACCGGCGCGACGTGCTCGCCCTGCGTCAGCACCGCCGACAGCCGTGCGACATACTCCCACAGGGGCCGGCTGTGCGGCCACCACGGGTTCTGGTCGAACTCTGACGGCGGGCACTCATAGCGGCGAAACCCCTCGATGCTGTAGTAAAACCCATGGCACGCCAGCCAGTTGACGCCACGGACGTACTGATAGTCGATGATACGCTTCATCAGCGCCGGCGCCAGTTTCCAGCCGACCAGCGCGAAGCTCTCGCTCATCACCCGCGGCCGGCGATGCGCATGCGCCACCGACGCCACCAGTTTCTCGGCGAGCTTGTCGCGCACCTCGTCGATCTTGTCGACGCCCGGCACATGAAACGGCGCCAGCGCGGTGAACGGATTGGCCGAGTTGCGCGTCATCGTGAACAGCCACTCTTCCCAGTGGAGGTGCCCGGCCAGCGCGACGCCATGCTGCTCGCACCACTGTGCCAGCGGTGCGAAACAGCGCTCATGCAGCAGTTCGGCGATCGTCAGCCAGTAGGCGAAGCGCTGCTGCGCCGTCGTCGGCCCGAGGTCCTCCCACAGTGCCGGGAACCACGTGTCCAGATCCACGCCGCGGCGGCGGCGGATCTCGTCGGCCAGATCGTGCGTCCAGGCGATCGAGGCGACGTTGCGATCCCAGAAGTTGTTGTACAGCCCGGGCTCATCGATGAAGAACCCCAGCACCGTCGTGCCGAAGAACCCGGCGAACCGCCGGTGGTACTCGGCGTGGGTCACCGCGATGAAGCGTGCCACGGCGCCGGCGTTGAGCAGATCGACATACGGCTGGTCAGAATACGCCGCGATCCAGTCCGTCGTCTGCTGGCGCGCCACCATCACGCACCAGTGGCCCGGCGGCACCGGCCAGCGCACCCGGCCGGCGTCGTGGGGCACGGGCGTCGGCGGCTCGGCCGCATAGTGGTGGTGATACGCGCGCAGATCCGACCATGCCGGCGCGGGCCGGGCGTGGCGGTGGAAATCCAGCGGATCGTCCGGCACCGGCTCGACCCGTTCGATGCGGGTCGCCACAATCGCGACGATCCCGGCGGGATGTGACAGCTCGGCAGACCACTCGCCGCCGTCGGCGAGATAGTGGCGTTCGAGCGCCAGGTTCTGGCCGATGAAGTTCGGGTCGTGCGCCAGGACACGCCCGCCGGCATAGCCACTCGCCCAGTTCTCCTCGTCGTAGATCCACACCTTCATGCCACGGTCGGCCGCTGCCTGCAGCACCAGCCCGACACGCTCAAACCAGGTCTCCGAAAGATACGGCACCGTCAGCCCGACGCGCGCATGGATCATGAACGCGCGGATTCCATTGGATTGCATCGCCTCGATCTGCCGCAGCAGCTCGGCAGGATCGAGGTCGCCATTCCAGAACCAGAACGGACAGGCGGTGTCCTCGGCGTGCGGTGCATCAAATCGCTGACGCAACTGGTCCGGCATCGTGCTATGCTCCGTCTGATACTGACCACCCGGCGCACCACGCGGCGCCCGGCCCCTCGCGTGCTATACTAACGCGACTCGCTGGTCAATGTCGACCAGGTCGATTGCGCACCGAGGAGGACGGTACCCTATGAGCCCCGACCGTGTGACGCTCTACAGCAACGCGCAACGGCAGTTTGACCTCGCCGCCGACGCGCTTGATCTCGATCCGCGGATGCGTGCGATCCTGCGCGTGCCGCAGCGCGAGCTCATCGTCAACTTTCCGGTCCAGAAGGACGACAAGAGCATCGAGGTCTTCACCGGCTATCGGGTGCAGCACAACATCACCCGTGGCCCGGCCAAGGGTGGCATCCGCTTCCATCCGCGCGTGACCCTCGACGACGTCCGGGCGCTGTCGATGATCATGACCTGGAAGTGCGCCACCGTCAACATCCCCTACGGCGGCGCCAAGGGCGCCGTGATCGTCGATCCCCGGGCGCTCTCGATCCACGAGCTCGAGCGCCTGACGCGGCGCTATACGTCGGAGATCAGCGTCCTGATCGGGCCTGACCGCGATATCCCCGCGCCCGATGTCGGCACCGACGCCCAGGTGATGGCCTGGGTGATGGACACCATCTCGATGCATCGCGGCCACACGGTTCCGGCGGTGGTCACGGGCAAGCCGCTCGAGATCGGCGGCTCGCACGGCCGTGATCAGGCGACGGCGCGCGGGCTGCTGTATGTGGTGCGCGAGGCCGCCGAGGCCCTGAGCCTGTCGCTGGCGGGGGCGCGCGTCGCCATCCAGGGGTTCGGCAAGGTGGGCGCGACGGTGGCGCGACTGCTCGACGACATGGGCGCGACGGTCGTCGCGGTGAGCGATAGCAGCGGTGGCATCTACAATCCGCGCGGCCTCGACGTCGGCGCGGTCTTCGGCTACAAGGCCCATCATGGGCGGCTGGCCGGCTATCGCGAAGCCGAACCGATCAGTCACAGCGATCTGCTCGAACTGCCGGTCGAGGTGCTGGTGCCGGCCTCGTTGTCGACACAGATCAGCGGCATCAATGCGGCGCGGATCCGGGCGCGCATCATCGGCGAGGCGGCCAATGCGCCGATCACGCCCGAGGCCGACGAGGTCCTGTTCGGGAATGGGGTGTTCGTCATCCCCGACATCCTGGCGGGCGCCGGCGGCGTGACGGTGAGCTACTTCGAGTGGGTGCAGGGCTTGCAGGAGTTCTTCTGGACCGAGCGCGAGGTCAATGCCCAACTCGAACGCGTGATGGTCGGCGCGTTCCGCAGCGTGCTGCGCGCGGCTCAGGAACGCCGGGTGACGATGCGCACGGCAGCATACCTGCAGGCGGTGGAGCGGGTCGCCCAGGCGACGCGCATCCGCGGGATCTATCCGTGAGTGACTGACGGCCGCCGGGCGCTGGGGCGCGCCGCAGAGGAGTATGCCGCGGCATACCTGCAGCGTCACGGCTATGTGATCGTGGCGCGCAACTGGCGCTGTGCCGCGGGCGAGCTCGATCTGGTCGCCCGCGATGGCGCGGCGCTGGTGTTCATCGAGGTGCGCGCATCGCGCCAGAATCTCGGGCGCGCCCTCGAGTCGATCGGGCCGGTCAAGCAGCGCCGCCTGGCGACGCTGGCGTACGCCTACCTGGCGGCACACCCGCCGGCGCCGTCCGACTGGCGCATCGATGTGGTCGCGCTGGCGTGGTGCGATGACGGCTGGCGGGTGCATCATCTCCGCGCCGCCGTCGGCGAGTGAGCGGGGGCGCTGGTGTGCAGTGCCCCCGCTCGTGCTACACTTGGCCTGCATGGCCAGAGCCGGCGCACCTGCCGGCATGCAGGCCGGCGCAGCGCCGTGGCCGGAGGAGGGCAGCGATGACGACACCGCTACGCCAACGACAGGTTCACCTTGATTTTCACACCAGCGAAGCACTGCACGGCATCGGCGCCGCATTCGAGCCCGAGGTGTTCGTGGCGACGCTGCAGCGCGCCGCCGTCGACTCGATCACCTGCTTCGCGCGTTGCCATCACGGCTGGATGTACTACCAGAGCGCGCGGCATCCCGAACGCCGCCACCCCCACCTCGCCACCGACCTGCTGCGGCGGCAGATCGACGCATGCCATGCGCACAGCATCCGCGTCCCGATCTATACCACCGTGCAGTGGGATCACTACACCGCCGAGCGTCACCCCGAGTGGCTCGCCCGCGACGAAGAGGGCCGGCCGTTCGGCAATGCCACGTTCGAGGCAGGGTTCTACCGCCGGCTGTGCGTCAATTCGCCCTATCGCACGTTCCTCAAAGAGCATGTCGACGAACTGCTCACGGAGCTCCCGGTCGATGGGCTGTTCTTCGACATCGTCGGCGTCGTGCCATGTGCCTGCCATCACTGCCGTGCCGCAATGCATGCTGGCGGGCATGATCCGGCCGATCCCGCCGTGCGGCTGGCGTTTGCCCAGCAATCCATCGATGCCTTCAAGCACGACATGACGGCCTGGGTGCGGCGACACAGCCCGGATTGCACCATCTTCTACAACGCTGGTCACGTCGGTACGCGCGATCGCGCCGCTGCCGCCGCATTCACCCACTGGGAGCTCGAGAGCCTGCCCAGCGGCGGCTGGGGCTACGCCCACTTCCCGCTGGCGCAGCGCTACGCACGCACGCTGGGCCACGCGTGCCTCGGCATGACCGGCAAGTTCCACACGTCGTGGGGCGATTTCCACTCGTTCAAGAACGCGGCGGCGCTCGAGTACGAATGCTTCCGCATGCTGGCGCTCGGCGCCCAGTGCAGCATCGGCGACCAACTCACCCCCGACGGTGCGCTGGACCCGCACGTCTACGAACTCATCGGCGGGGTCTATCGCCAGATCGCGCGCCTCGAGCCATGGTGCCGTGACGCCCGTCCGCTCAACGACATCGCTGTGCTCTCGCCCGAGGAGTTCCTCGGCATCGATGCGCCGCGCGTGCCCGACAGCGCGCTGGGGGTCGAGCGCATCCTTGCGGAAGGCGCCCACCAGTTCGATATCATCGACAGTCATGCCAATTTCGCTGATTATCGCCTGCTCATCCTGCCCGACACCATCCCGGTCGACGATCCGCTGGCCGAACGCCTCACGGCATATCTCGCACAGGGTGGCGCCCTGATCGCGACGTTCGAGTCCGGCCTGCGCCCCGACGGCCGCGCGTTTGGCCTGCCAGCGCTGGGCGTCGCGCTCCGCGACGACGGGCCGCGCGATCACCAGGGGCAGCCGGCGCGTGGGCGACACTATCCCAGCGGCGACTATGCCGAATACCTGCGCCCCGCCGCAGCGCTCGGCGCCGGATTGCCCGCCACCGAACACGTGATGTACCTGCGCGGCCTCGCGGTCGACGCCGCTGCCGGAACCGAGACCCTGGCCGAGACGGTCGCCTCGTGGTTTGATCGCAGCGACCGTCACTTCTCGTCGCATCGCCAGACGCCGTCGTCCGGGCGCGTCAGCGGCCCGGCGGTCGTCCAGCGGGGTCGTGCGATCTACTTCGCCCACCCGATCTTCCGGCAATATGCGCGCAACGCGCCGCGCTGGTGCAAGCGGCTGCTGCTCAATGCCGTCGACCGATTGCTCGCCGAGCCGCTGCTGCGCCACGACGGGCCGAGCAGCGTGTTTGCGACGGTGCTCGAGCAGCCCGCCGAGGCGCGCCGCGTGGTTCACCTGCTGCACGCCATTCCCGAGCGGCGCGGCAGCGAGTTCGATGTCATCGAGGACGTCATCCCGCTGCACCAGTTGACCGTGTCGCTCCGTGCCGACGCGCCGGTCCGCCGCGTGGTGCTGGTGCCCGACGACGCGCCGCTGCCGTTCCGCACGACCGATGACGGACGCATCGTCGTCACGGTACCGATCGTGCGCGGCCACCAGGCGCTGGCGATCGAGGCATGAGCAGGCGCGGGCGTTCACCAGGCCGCGAGGCGTGGACCGCCGTCGATGAGCAGCCGGCGTCGCGCCTCCAGCGGATCGAGGCGCGCCCCGGCTTCGGCCGCCGCAGCGATGTCATCGTCGGCGGCGGGCACCTGCAGGGCATGCAGCACGCGCGCCGCCCGTTGCCGCACAAACTCGGTCGTCGTCGGGTGTGCCACCACCAGCGCCAGCAGTACGGCGGCCTGGTGGTGGCGCGCGGTGTGGGCGCCGAAGACGCCGACGCCCTCGAGGAGCTCGAGCAGCACCGGCGTCGTCCGTTGGCTGTCGACCACGCGGAGCGCCCGCACCAGCAGGTGTTCGGCGATCGGGTAGCGCCCCAGATGAATGAATCCGTAGGCGGCGGCGTGGAGTACGCCGGTCAGCGACACCTGATCGCCCAACTGTTGCACAATTGCCAGACTCTCCTCAAGCTGATGTACCGTCGTGAGGTCATCGAATCCCAGCACGGCCCGTGCGGATCCGACGTTCACCAGCGACACGGCCAGGCTGCGCGGATCATCGAGCTCGCGCGCCACGACCAGCACATCCTCGAGCAGTGGCAGGGCGGCGCGCAGGTCGCCGCGGCGCGCCGGCAGCTGCGCCAGCACCGTGAGGCACTGCAGCACGCTGATCGTGTCATCGCGCTGCCGGTACCAGGCGAGCGCCGCAGCCATGCAGTGCCCGCTCGCCTCGAGGTCGCCGAGGAACATCAGCGTGATGCCAAGCTGGTGCTCCACCTGCGCCACGATCGCGGGGTCGGTCGACGCATCACAGCGTGCATGCGCTGCCGTGAGCAGCTGCACCGCCTCGGCGCGCTGACCCAGGGCGTAGGCGACAGTCCCCTCGGCGACGAGCAGCGGCAACAGCACGTCTGAGCTATCGTCCGGCGCTGCCAGAGCGCGTGCCAGCACCACGGACTCGGACATCTGGCTGAGCGCACCACCAGCACGATAGAGCTCGGCGGCGCCGAGCAGCAGGCGCATGCAGCGCCGGCGCGCCGGCTGGTCATCGCCGGCACGGGCCATCAGGGCCGTCGCGGCTGCATGCATCATGCTGGCGCCATCGCGGTACCGGCCGATGCACGATGCCATCACCACCAGAGGCGATGCCGCATGATCGAGCGCCACGCCATCGCCGACAGCCACCGCCCACTCCCATGCGCTGCGGATGTCGGCGAACGCATCGGCGAGCGTGGCCGCGTAGCGTCGCGCCCGGCGATTCACCACCCCGAGCCGCACTGCATCGAGCATCCCGAGAAACCACCGCTGATGGGCGGCGCGCAGCCAGTTCGCGCGCTCGACGTCGGCCTCCAGCATAGCTGCGACCGACTGTCGCAGGAGCGCATGCATCCGATAGCGCTGATTCGGCTGGGTATATACCAGCGCCTGATCAGCCAGTTCGGTGAGCGTGCGCAGGACTGCCGCCTCGACATCGGGCTCGCCGAGGACCTCGGCGGCGAGCACCGTGGCAGCCGGCCACGAGAACTCGCCGGAAAACAGGCTGAGGGCCTGCAAGACTGCGCGCTGCGGTGGCGCCATGCCCTGCCAGATTTCGTCGAAGACGGCGAGCAGCCGGTGATGGCGCTCGGGGAGCGCCTGCTCGGTGCCACCGAGCAGCTGCAGCCGCCGCTCGATCACATCGGCCAGATCTTGACAGTGCACTGCGCGCGCCTGCGATACGGCGAGCCCGATGCCGAGCGGTGAGCCATCAACGGCCCGGCAGATCCGCTGGATCGCCGCACGCTCGGCATGCCAGTCGCGCATCGGCTGCAACGCCATCGCCCGGGCGAGAAACAGCTCGACCGCATCGCAGGATGCCTCGGGCGGCGCGTCCGGCGCCGGGGTCGCCAATCCACCGAGCATCAGCACCAGCTCGGCACGACTGCCGAAGCGCCGCCGTGACGTCAGGATCAGCGTCGGTCCAGTCTGGGCCTCGATGAGCCGCGCAAACCAGGCAGCGTACGGCGCGAGGCGATCGACGCCATCGAGGACGAGCAGCACATCGCGATGCGCGATCGCCCCGGGCAGGGCGTCTGCCGGCACATCATCCCCACTGAACTGCTGCCCGAGGGCGCGACCGATCGCAAAGGCCGCATCAGCGAGATCAGCGACATCGTCCAGCGCGACAAACCGGACGCCCTCGGCGAACGATGACGCCATGTGCCCGGCGATATGCTGCACCAGCGCCGTCTTTCCCACGCCGCCCGGACCAACGATGGTGATCCAGCGATGCGCCGGATTGGCCAGCTGACTGTGTAGCCAGGCAATGTCGGCGGCACGCCCCACGACAGCATCCTCGCGGGCGGCCGGAAGCGGCAGGGCATCAGCCGATACGAGCGTGCCACGGCGCACATGCGCCGCCAGCGTGACGGTCGCCTCCTCGGGTGTGGCACCCAGTTCGTCGTGCAGCACCTTGTGGCAGCGATCGATCTGCCTGAGCGCGGCGGACCGCTGGCCATCGCGCGCCAGCGCCTCGATCAGCAGCCGATGCGCGCACTCCTGCCACGGCTCCAGCTGCAGCCAGGCCCGCGCCGACCGGGCCGCCTCGGCATACGCGCGGCGCCGTAGCCGGTGGGTCGCCAGCGCCCGGAGCGCATCACAGACCTGCCGGGCCAGACGCTCGCGCCGCTCGCGCAGCCAGGCCTCAAACAGATCGCTGCCATCGTGATACGTCCCCGCGAGGAGTTCGCCGCGGTACAGCGTCACCGCGTCGTGCAACCGCACGGCACATGCGCTGCAACCGGCGATGCTGCGGTGCTGATGGGCGTCGCAGAGGTGCAGCCGGCGCTCGATCTCGAGGACATCGACATTGATCTGCCGGGGGTCAAGCTGCACGGTGGTACGGCTGATGAGCAGCGGCGTCGCGCCCGACGCATCGTCGCCGCCCAGGATGCGCCCGATGCGGTGCAACGACTGGCGCAACGCGCCCATCGCCTGATCCTCGGGCGAGTCGGGCCAGAACAGGCTGGCGAGGTGGCTGCGCTCGTGCGCGCGGCCTGATTCGAGGGCCAGGTAGCCGATGATCGCGCGCAGCCGGTTGGTCCGCAGCTCGGCGAGCTCTTGCGAACCACGCGTAGCCTGGAAAGCACCGCAGAGGGTGAGTTGCAACATGGCCATCACCATCCCTCCCGGATACGTGTTCTGTCACTATTCTATCACGATTGACCGGCGGGCGGCAGTGCGGGGTGCATGGGCGTCACACGAAGTCGCGCAGGGGCGGGGGACGTGTGTCACACGAAGCCACGAAGGCACGAAGGCACGCAGGGGCGGGGGACGTGTGTCACACGAAGCCACGAAGGCACGAAGGCACGCAGGGGCGGGAGACGTGTGTCACACGAAGCCACGAAGGCACGAAGCCACGAAGGCACGCAGGGGCGGGGGACGTGTGTCACACGAAGCCACGAAGGCACGCAGGGGCAAGGTTCCATCCTGCGTTTCTCGCTTCTCTCTTCGCGCCGCGTTATTCCAAACAACCTATGCCCGAAAGGGCGCATCAGCCCCTCCTCGCACCAGCATCCCGGTGCGGCGACGCGCCGCCGACGCAGGCTGGCTCGTGGATACGCAGCAGTGCACCGGGGCTCCACCGGGCATGAGCGCGTGGTGGGCGGCGGCGATGCGGACGTGCTGCGCCACACCAGGCGCCGTGGTGCAGCACGGTGTACGGTGTTCGGGGAATCATGGTGCGTGGGGAAATGTTGCCCCCGGGCCGCACCGTGCGCCCGCGCCCGGCGCCTGCCGTCGGGCTGCACGCGTGCTGGCGGCGGCCTGTCGTCAGACGCTGGGCCGGCAGGCAGGCGTTCACCGCGACGACACGCTGCTGAAGAGCGATGACAGAGGGCTATTCGCGGGGTATGGGTGCATCTGACGGTGCGGGGCTGGGGATTGGCCGCACTGTCGGCATCGCGGCGCGGTTCGCCAACAATACGATGGGGGCAGCGCGTGCTACCCCCATCGCCGGCAGATCAGGCTGCCTGGTCATCGTCATGGCCGTGCCACCAGTCGCGGCGGATGACCGCATACCCACCATCCGGTCTGGGCCGTCTGCGCGACACACTTCTCGGTGTATGACCGACGTGTCGGCGGCCACAGTGTTTACATGCGTATGATTGGAGATACTCGCCGGCGCGGCGCTGATCGACACCCCGTCGGATGACGAAGATGCGGTGCCGGTCAGCGGACCACCAGGACGAAAAGCAGCGCTTTCCGGTCGCCTCGCATATTTCGATCTCTACGATGATCATATGCTCGATAAACGTGCGGTCGTCGGTCGTCATGCGATCCTCCAGCATCCATGTGCTCTGACCACGCCACATTGGCGCAGTCGCGCAATGTGACGTATATTATACCACACCGGGCTCGGTTCTGGTGCTGCCTGAGATGCGTAGATCCGCATGTCACGCTGATTCGCTCCGACAGATCATCTGCAGCGCGATTCATGCGGCCAGACCGCCGGGCAGCGTCGCGACGTACGATCCAGCGCCGCAGCGACCATGGCACGATCGCCCGCGCCCGGGATGCTGCGCCATCCGTCCGGCGCATGGCACGGGCGGATGGCGCAGTGCATAGGCATCATCCACCCGCCGCATACTCGGTCGGCACGCGCAGCGCCATGAACGGATTTGCCGCACGGACGTCACCCGATCGCCCCTGCCGCGCCAGATCGTCGCACGCCGCCTGCCACACCGGATGCGCATCGGTCCACAGCGGATGGCGCACCAGCAGCGTTCCGCTGCGTCGCGGCACCTGAAAGCCATGCAGACCGGCGAACACCCCGGCATACGTGTAGCCGATCGCCCGCAGCGTACGACCGACCGGCGAATCCGGCCCATCGGCCAGGCGGCGCCAGGGATTCGGCTGCGCCCCCCAGGGGCTGGTGAGGTCGATGACAGTGCCGGCATCGCGGGCCAGCCGTGCCAGATCGAGCGCCAGCCGCCAATCCAGCAGCCCGTGGTACGCCATGTTGGCGAAGTCGCGCAGACACACATTGCACGAGGCATCGCAGTCGCCATGGCGTTCGACATCGAGCCAGCGGCAGAGCAGGCCCGCCGCCGCAGACTCGTCGGCATGCTCCAGCAGCCGGACAAACTGGTGCGGATCTGCGAGGAAGCGACTGTAGCCGGCGCCATTCTCCAGCCGATCATTGAGGAACGCCTGCCCGATGACGCCGTAGCGTGGATCGTCGGCGGTGCGCAAGCCTGCCTGCAACTCCTGCGGATCGACGTCGAGCATCGCGCTGGCGGCTGTGCGCAGCCAGAACGCGAACGAATACCAGGCCGCGCGCCCCTCGATCGTGACCGGTGAGGCGAAGACGCCCGCCGGCCAATCGGTGATGCCCGCCAGGAGTACATCGCTCTTGCGGCGGGCGAGCAGCGCGATCCGCTTGCCCGCGTCGAAGGCGCCGAAGCGCTGACCATTGCGGACAGCATCGTGCGCGATCACCGCGCCACGCACGATTGATCGCTGGTAGAGTACTGACTTGAACTCGAATCCGCCCCGACCCTCGTTGTCGTTCACGGTGTAGATATCGGTGTAGCGCGCGTTGATCATCGCGTTCGCACATGGCTGCGCCGCATCAGACTCCGTCACCACATCGTCGATGGTGATCAGCGGCCGGGTCGCGCGGGGTTGCCACTCGAACATCCCGTCAAAATCGCGTGGCGTCAGGTCGGTGAAGAAATCCCGCGGCTCGCGGGCGTCGGTGACGCGCAGCATCGGCTGCTGGCAGACCCGGCACACGCCACGGGCATTGGCGTCGTGTGCGGGGAGCTCCTCGGGGCGGTGCAGCGACACCGCATGGCAATACTCGCAGTACCCCAGCAGCTGGGGATTCGGCGCAGCAAACGGCGGATAGAACGCCTCGCGTCCACCCCGGCTGGTGAAGTCGGCGACGCCGACCGCCGTATGCACCGCCTTGTCGTGCACCGTCTCGGAGCCCGGCGCGAACTGGCTGATGGCGATATCCAGATCGCGTTCGATCGTGCGGGCGGTCATGCCATTGCGCTGCCACGTAGGCCAGGTGATGTAGAGCGATCGCGAGCGCGTCGGAAAGCCGAACATCGGCAACAGCCCGGCGTTGGCCAGGCGCTCGCTCAGCCGCACCTGCCGGTACGAATCATCGGCTGCGATCGCATCGATATCACGCACGAGCCCGTCTCTGGCAAACGCCACCAGCCGGTCGCACCAATCACCGGCCGCCGGATCACCGGGCCCCGGATGACCGCGGGTCAGGTCAGTCGCGATGCGCGCGAGGAGCGCCGCGTGTGCCGGGGCATCGATCCACCGGGCGACCAGCGCCCGATGATGTGCCGGCCAGTCGGCTACCAGGCCAAACTCGCCGTGGACATCATCGCCGTCGCTGGTCACGCGCGCGTCGGGAGTAGCGGCGAACGCGACGCGCAGCACTTCCTTGACGAACACCCGTCGGACGATCGGGAAGCTCCGCAGATCGATGTAGGGTGGCGGTGGCGGATCGCCGGTGATCTGTTCGGGCCGGGCGAAGTAGTAGTCATCGTGGCTGCGGCTGCGGCAGAACGTCAGCGCCAGCGCCACCGGGTTGCCACGCCGGCCGGCGCGGCCGACGCGCTGCTGGTAATTGAAGCGGCGCGGCGGCATGTTGGCCATCATCACCGCATTCAGCGCACCGATGTCGACGCCGGCCTCCATGGTGGTGGTGACGCTCAACACATCGATGCCCTGCACCTGTGCGATGTCCTTGTCGAGGAACACTTCCTGGAACCGTCGCTGCCGGCGCGGCCGCTCGGCGGCATCGGTCTGGCCGGTCAATTCGGCGCACTGCATCCGCACGACGCTGCGGTAGCTCGTGCGCAGGGCGTTGTAGTAGTCGTCGCGGCTGGCGAGCCTGGCTGGCTCGAGACGGCTCGCACGGCTACACTCGGGGCAGACGCGCGTGTCGGCGAGGTAGAAGCCATTGCAGCGCGGGCAGCGAAACCCCGCGACGCGTTCACCCGGCGGGGTCGTGGGGGGCACGACGGCGAGGTGCTCCGGCTCGAGCACCAGGCCAGACTCCGAGCCGACCGCCGCCCGGCTGCGGGTGAGCAGATTCGTGATGGCAGTACACTCAGCGGCCTCAAGCCCGAGATGGTGCAGCAGGCGCCGGCTGTACCCTCGCAGCTGCGCATCAGCCCCAAGCTTGTGGGCACTGCTGTGGGCGCTATTGAAGGTGTGCAGGCGGCGCACGCCCATCTGCCGCAAGATTGCCTCGGCGACGACGCGCTGGCGCTCATCATCGGCAGAATCGTCGGCGATAGTCACCCGCGTCAGCGCCACGCCCTCGTTGGTCCTCGCGAAGCGGGGGAACAGCGCATACATCAGCTCTTCGGTGAGCCTGGCCTCGAGGTGCGCGATGTGCTGGCGATGCGCCTGGCTGAGATTCAACCTGACCGTTGGCTCGCCGGCATCCCAGCCATAGCACGTGAACCAGGGAGCCGTCGTGTTGTCCTGGAGCTGGATCTCGAGGCTGCTGAGATCGGAACCGCCGGGCGCGATGCCGGCGCGCAGCAGTGCGTGATACACCTGCTGGCGCAGCACCGGCAGCGGAATCGGGCCATGCGGATAGCCGCGCAGGATCTGCTGCCACGCCTGCGCCGCCTGGCGGTTCCCCACCGCAAAGCGACTGGCCCACCGAAGCGCCTCCTCGCGGACCTGTCCGTCCAGCGCGCCGCCGAAGCGCTGCTGCGCCTGGGCGTCGCCAGCAGTGACGCGCAGCGCGTCTGCGAGCCGGGGGTTGAGCGCGGCGACGCGCTCGGTGACGTCGTCCCGCCGGCCGAACTCGCCATGCAGGTATGCCGGCAGATCCGACCAGTACGTCGTGAGCACGTCGAACAGGGCAAACCGCACCATGTCGCGGTAGTGATCGCGCTCAACGCCCGCCGCGAGCTTGGCGGCGTCCTGCCGGCTGTCGGTGAAGACCACCAGCTTGCGCTGGCGCCGGGCATGGTCGTCACCCGCCGCCATCTCGCGCACGATGCCGCTGGCGAGCACCTGCGCCGCCTTCTGGAACCCGATCTGCTGGAAGCGCAGCGGCGTCGGATACTGATCGCGCCGGCGGTAATCGGCATCGCAGCGCGGGCACTTGTGCGGCAGCGCGTCCAGCGTCGGCTTTCTGACACGCTGCGCAGTGTACAGGAAACCCACGACCTCGCCGGGGCCTGCCGCCTGCGCCGTCTGGCGAATGCGGCCAGTCCCCGGCGTCAGCAGCGCCCGATCCCAGCGCCAGGGCTGGGTCTGATGCACCCAACTGGTATCCTGTGGCTCAACATCGTCGGGCGTCGGCCAGAAGACCGCGTAGCTCTGGTAGCTGCGCTCGAGCGACACGCGGTCGGGCATCATGCCGAGCGCCGGGCTGTCCGCCATCAAATACGTGCTCTTCCCGGCGTTGGCGCCGGCCGTCACGCGGTAGCCACCGAGAAACACATCGCCACACAGCTCGCAGCTGAGCATGTCGAGCACCCGGGATGAACAGTGCGGGCAACTGAGCCGGTGGGACGCAAACAGCGTGCCGATCGGGCGCTGCGGGTCGACGTCGGCGATGTCGGCCGGGCGGCACTGCGGGTTGCTGCAGGCCCAGATCTGGCTGAGGTTGTGGAAGAACAGGTGCCCGCGCACCGGCACCAGCGCCCGGGAGCCGTCATCGGCGCGCGACAGGCCGAGTGCGAGCAGCAGCCCGTGGCAGGCGCGCGCCGCACCCTCGCCGTCGCCGAACAGCCGCGTGGCGATGGCGTCGAGGACCGTGGCGCGGATGCCACTACCGTCGTGGCACGCGGCACGCAGCGCATCCGCAGCGTTGTGCCGCTGCAATGCCGCGCTGAGGCGGACCGCCGGCGGGTCGTCGGATGGCGCTGCGCCCAGCGCGTCTGCCAGCCGCGTCATCGCCTGCCCGGCCGCCGGCGCCGTCGGATCCACCGACTTCCCCGGTTGTGCGAGGGTCTCGGCAAACGTGGCCAGCGCCGGCCGAAACCGGCTGATATTCGCGGCGCCCGTCATCTCCGGCACATCCTGCGCGCCGCCGATGAACTCGAACCGGTCGCGGCCGAAGAACTCGCGCAGGAACCGCCGCCCGGAGCCGTCGTCGCTGATGCTGGCGCTGGTCGCCAGAATGCGCAGCTTCGGCGAGTCTGGCGTCAGCCCCAGCCGCGCGAACAGCAGGCGCAGGATGTAGGCGATCTCGGTGCCGGGCGTCCCGCGATAGGCATGGAGCTCGTCGACGATCAGCGTGAAGACGCGCTCGGGATGGCCGGGCTCGGCGAGCCAGCGGCGCGTCTGCTCGAAGATCGGTTCCTCGAGCTGTCGCATCAGCATGATGTTCAGCATCGAGTAGTTGGTGATCAGGATGTCCGGCGGCGTCGCCTGCATATCCCAGCGCGACCACATCTCGCCGCCATCGAGGCGTGGCGCGTAGCTCAGCACCTCCCGGTCGCCGGCGTGATAGGCGTCCGGGCGGATCAGCTGATTCCACTGATTATCAAGGTCGTGCAACGTGCGGCGCAGTTCGGCGAGCTTTGCCGGCGAGGCCGGCGACCCGGCGACCGGCGTCTGGCCGGTGTAGCGGCCGAACGTGATGCGGTTGGCGCCGCGCGCCCGGTCGAGCCAGCGGTGCGTCTCGTCGCTGTCGAGCGCCAGCCGCAGGCGTCGCAGCTGATCCTCGACCAGCGCATTCAGCGGGTACAGCACCAGCGCGCGCATGGCGGCGGGGCGGCGCATGTGCTGCCACTGCGCCACCCGCGGCCGATTGTCGCACCACCAGCTCCGGCCCGCCGGCACCGCCCCGGCTGCCGGCCAGCCGCGCGACTCGCTGGCGAGCTGGGCGAACAGCGGCAGGAGGAAGCATTCGGTCTTGCCCGAACCGGTGCCAGTGGTGACGACGATGTCGTTGCGGCGCGTGATCGCCGCCTCGAGGCTGGCGACCTGGTGCTGATACAGGGTCAGCGAATCGCCGAACAGCTGTCGCCCAAGCTGGGCGAGATCAGCATAGTCGTCGGCGAGCCCGCGCGTCGCGGCGGCGAGGTTCATGCCCGACGATCGGTAGCGCGGCACCGGCTCGACCAGCGGAGGCTGGCTGAGCATGCCGGGTCGGCTGAGCAGGCGGTCCCGCTCCTCGCCGAGCTCGATCGAACGCAGCGGCAGCGCGCTGTTGACGTAGAGCCGGTACATCTCGGCGAGCCGGTGGTGCGCACCGATCAGATCAACCATCATCATGTCACTCCTCTCGTACCAGATTCAGTTTCGGCGTCAGGGTTGCGATGAGCTGCGGATCGATCCCCTCGTACTCCCAGCCATCGTTGCGCCACGTCGGCAGCCGGCCAGTCGCCAGGACCAGGGCGCGTTCATACAGCTCGGGCCAGCGGCGCTGGGCATCGACGCGCAGCCATCCCGTCGCCGGATCGTACTGGATGGGGCAGGCGATGCCGGCCCAATCGATGGCGGCATAGCGCATGCCGTGCCAGTCGCCGCGCAACCAGCGACCGGTCGGCGCGTGATACAGCAGGGTGTACTCGACGGCCCGGTCCTGGGCAGTGGGCTCGCCGCGGCTGTGGCGGGTGCGCAGGTCGTACAATCCGCTCTGCCCGCTGCTGAACGCGACCGGGGCGAACTCGCGGCCATCGTAGCGCGCGACGCTGAACCGCCCGGGATGTACGCCGGGAATATGCTCGAGACGCTCGACCCAGCCGCCGAGATCGGGCAGCGCCCGCGCCAAGCGCGCGCCGAGGTCGTCCATCGCCCGCGCGGTGACCCGCTGCTCCGCCGCCGTGCGCACCAGCGCAGCGGGCGTGGCGTCATGGATGATGCATGCCGCAGGGCCGACACCATGCGGCTGCATCACGTGCTCGACCTGGAACGCCGCGGCCAGCGCCGCGACCAGCCGCTGGTCGCGGCGGCCGCACAGCAGCACGGCGCCCGCATGCGGCCCGTGTGCGATCGGCACGAAGACGGTGGGCGCCATCGCCCAGTGCCGTCCCGTCCGATCCGTCTCGAGGTAGCCGAGCAGGCGCAGCATGCGCGTCAGGCTGCGGCCCGGTCCCCCGCCCAGTTCGTGCCAGATGCGCTGCAGCGTCGCGATGGAACCGCTGCCGAGCGCCGACAGGAGCTGCACGAATGTCTGGCACCGGTCGCTCTCGTCGATGGCCTGGGGGTGTCCCTCATCGAGCTCGGCGGCACCGTCGGCGGCGGCGATCGGCGGGCGGTCGGTGCGGTGAAACGGGAGCAGCCGCATGTAGTCGTGAACGACCACTTCGCTGCCGACCATCGACCGGATCTCATCGAGCGTGAACGGCTTGTCGATCGGACGTCCCAGAAAGTTGGCGCGATCCAGGACGTCGCGCACCCACTCAGGCATCTCGCCGATGGTCTCGTGCTCGATGCCGAGGAACAGGTAGTACTGGTTGCCCGGCGCACGCTCGACGCGCAGGACCGGCACAACATCGCCCATTCGCTGGCGTTCGATCAGACCACGTAGCTGATCAAGCTTGAGCTTCAGCCTGCCGTGCGCCTCATACGCCCGATACCATCGCGGCATCATCAGCCTCCCCGGCGCGGAGCGATGCCCCGCGCGCTCATCTCGCTCTCCCTGCGCTGTCGTCGGTCTCCACCGTTCGCTCCGCCGCCACCGGCGCCCCGTCGTCATCCGCTGGATCGTAGCGCGCGATTCTCACAGCCGGCGCTCATGCCGGCCCTGGCGCCGCATCGTCATCCGACGGATCATGCGGCACCAGCCATGCACCCGACAGCCGCGCGTCGGCGAGCTCGAGCCACAGCGGCGGCACATCCTCCGTCAGGCTGAGCCCGTCGGCATGGACGATCTCGAGCGCGCGCTCGGTGATGGTGCCGAGCACATTGGCACGCACCCAATACGCCCCTGCGCGCGGCCAGCGCAGCTCGATCGGCTGGTTGGTGCGCACGTGCTGTGCGCTGATGACCGGCCCATCCGCATCGCCGGCGTGGATCGTCAGCTCCGCATCATCCTCGAACGCCACGACCCTGATCTGCGGCCCATGGCCTGCCAGCCAGCGCTGGCCGCCGAGCCGGACGCCGCCGCCGAACACGATCCCCATACGCGTCTGGGGCCGCAGCGCCTCCTGCAGCGTCGGATCCTTGAGCGTGACGGCATCCCACAGGTTCGAGACGATCTGGCAGCCATCGAACTCGTGCCATCCGGGGTAGTCGTCGAGCGGGCGTTCGGCGCTCCAGCGAATGAGGTGCTCATCGCGCAGCCGATACAGATCCTCGCGGATGCCGTCGCGGCACAGGATCAGGAACGGCTCGCCGAGCGTCACGCGCCCCCAGCTACCCCAGTCGCCAGTCTCGGGCGCCTCGGGGTCCGGGACGCAGATCCAGTAGTTGCGCTGCGGCAGGCGAATGGCGTCGCGCGTCGCGCCGACGAGGGGATATTCAGTCCCATCATCGAGCTCGGCGGCGCTGACATCGCCGATCGGCTGGTACCACCCGGCGCGGCCGACGCGCAGCGCGACGGCCACGCCCCGCACCAGCACCTGCTGCGCAGCAAATGATCCGTGGCGTGGCATGGCCGGCATCACCGCATAGCGCGCCCCACCGAGCGGCGCCTCGCTGCGCACCAGGCCGGCGAAACCGCCGCGGCGGCGCGCGCGGCTGCCGGGCTGCCGGTCGTCATATGCGGTGAACACCGCGTGGATCACATCGGCGATGGCGCCGGCGCGTGGCGACGCATCCTTGAGCAGATCGCCGAGATGGACGGTGACCAGCGCGCCCTGCCGGCGCAGCAGCGCCATGAGCGTCACCGGATCGGTGTCGGCGGCCCAGCGCCGCTCGGCGAAGATCCGCACCAGGTGATCGCGGTCGGTGCCGCGCAGCAGCGCCTGCGAGATCGGGTAATTGATGTATCGCTGTGGCCCGTCGCCGCCCCGTGCGCTGGGGGACAGTCCCCGGGCGCACAGCCAGTCGTTCCAGCTGATCCACAGCGCTTCCTCGCCGTATTTCCGCAGCCCGTCGGGCCGGCCGTTGCCGGCGGGCACCAGCGCGAACAGCGTGTTGAACTTGGTGAAGTAGTCATTCGATGCAATGTTGCGTGCATCGTCGCCGCCCATCTGTGCGGCCGCCATGACCATCGTGGCCAGGAATGCGACGCCCAGCGGCGCGCCTGCCCGGTCGGTGCCCACGACGCGCTCGATCAGGAACTCCCCGCCGATCAGCATGCGCTGGCGCACCGCACGCACCAGATCGGCGACCGGCCGGCCGGAGCGCTGCTCCAGCTGCTCGCGCAGCTCGTCGGCCAGCTCCTGGTCGATGCTCAGATACACCGGATCGCCGGGCCGGGCGGTGGCCGTGACATAGGCGACGATCGCCTCGTTCCACCGGGTGTAATCGTCTGGCTGCTCGTCGGGAGCCATC
Organism: Chloroflexota bacterium; assembly: GCA_018969485.1. Taxonomy (GTDB): domain Bacteria; phylum Chloroflexota; class Chloroflexia; order Chloroflexales; family Roseiflexaceae; genus CAIQIY01. The sequence goes on along the minus strand of JAGWYG010000021.1, from coordinate 19,616 downwards.
GCGGGCGGCGCTGGCGGTGCGGGCGGTGGATGCGCCTGCCGCACGCCACGCGCCGGCGCGTGACGCGCCGGCGGATCGATGGCGCCCGCCGCCATGCCCGGCGCGCCGCGCTGGTCGGGCATGCGCAGCAGGGCATCGACCACCACGCCGATGTCGCCAGGCGGCAATTGGGCGAACGTCGGCAGCTGCGCCGCGCGGCGCATCACCGCCAGCCTGAAACCGGCATCGCGCTCGCCGGGCATGTGCTTCAGCAACCCGCACAGGATCAGGTACAGGCCAGGCAGCACGCCGACCGTCGCTTCGGCCAGCGCGCCGCGCACAAGGATCCATGGCGTCCGCGCGATGGCCTGGTAGTCGTCGAGCAGCCGCAGGGCGAGGCGCAGGCGGGCATGGGCCGCCGGATCGGCCTCCGCATCGGCCGCCCGCCCGGGCTCGAGGATGCGCACGACCTCATCAGGCGTCAGCAGCCCGCCGCCGGCCTGCGCCAGCCGGCCAGACAGCTGCGTCAGGTGCCCGAGCGCCGCCGAACGCAGCGTACGATAGGCCGCCTCCTCGATCTGGCGCACCCGCTCGCGGGTGATCTGATAGCGCTGACCGAGCTGCTCGAGACTGGTGATGTCCCCGCTGGCGATGCCGTTGCGCTCCGCGACGATCCCGGCGGACCGCTCGTCGAGCAGTGCCCGTGCCTCGCGCCAGATCGCCTCGAGAATCGCCCCGCCATCCTGATGCCCGACACCCATCGCATGCTCCCCCGCTTCAGTCCCGACGCTCCCTGGCTGGCCGGTGTGACGCCATCGGCGGTTGCGCTCCGGCGATGCTCACTGCTGGCTGCTGATTCCACTATAGCCGGCAACAAACCCACAACTGAGGGCTTTTCGTCGCAACGTCAGCGATTGCACGAGCGCTGGCCGCAGACGGGGGGGGTAGCGCCGGCGCCATCATCATCGCGCCCGGGCGCCGCAAGTTGTAGTAGAATCGCCGGCACATCGCCGTCAGGCCGGTCATCACCGCCGTCGCTCGCAGCCAGGAGCCCGCACGAATCCGGCGAGGCCGCTGGCGCCTGACAACGCGCCGGACCGTCGGCGCACGACCATCGCGCAACTCTATCTTGACAGAAGATAGCGAAAGCAAGTATGATGGGCCATACGTTTCATCATGATCGGTCCCGTGTGCACCGATGGAATCGGCGCAGCGCGCCGCACGATCGTCTACCGCGGGGCGTCTGTTGCCGTGTGCACCTTAACAAGTGCAGAGGTTAGGGGAGGTTCGGGTGGATGGGCTATTACCAGCCGTACTCGCGTTCGTGATCGCAGTACCGATCGGCGCGGGCATCGGCGTCCTGATTTACCGGGGCATCGTCCAGAGTCGGATCAAGCAGCTCGAGGCCGACGCGCGGCTCCAACTCGAAGCCGTGCGTTCGGAGCAAAAAGACCTCGTCCTGCGCGCGACCGACGAAGCCCTGCGGTTGCGCAACGAGACCGAGGCGCAGGTACGCGATGCGCGTGCCGCGCTGGCCAAGCAGGAAGAGCGTCTGTCGCGCAAGGAAGAGAATCTCGATCGCAAGCTCGAGGGCGTCGAGCGGCGCGAGCGTCAGGTCCAGAACCGTGAGCGCCAGATCGAGCAGCTCGCCGGCGAAGCCGAGCAACTACGGCAGCGGCAGCGAAGCGAGCTCGAGCGCATCTCGGCGCTCAGCCAGGACGACGCACGCGCGATCATCCTGGAGCGGGTCGAGGGCGAGACGCGTGACGAGGCGGCGCGGCGGATCCGCGAGATCGAGCGCAGCACCCACGAGGACGCCGACCGCACGGCGCGCAAGATCATCGGGCTCGCCATCCAGCGCTGCGCCTCGGATTATGTCGCCGAAGTGACCGTGACGACCGTCGCGCTGCCGAGCGAGGAGCTCAAGGGGCGGATCATCGGCCGCGAGGGGCGCAATATCCGCGCCTTCGAGCAGATCACCGGCGTGGACATCATCGTCGACGACACGCCCGAGGCCGTCACACTTTCATGCCACGACCCGGTCCGCCGTGAAGTCGCACGGATCGTGCTCTCGCGGCTCCTGAAGGATGGGCGCATCCATCCCACACGCATCGAGGAGGTCGTCAACAAAGTCCAGCAGGAGATCGACGTGATCATGCGCGAAGAGGGCGAGCGCGTCGCATACGAAGCCAACGTCCAGGGGCTGCACCCCGACCTGGTCAAGCTGCTCGGGCGCCTGAAGTACCGCACGAGCTACGGGCAGAACGTCTTGCAGCACTCACTCGAATGTGCGCTGCTGGCGGCACACATGGCCGCCGAGCTCGGCGCCAACATCAACGTCGCCAAGACGGCGGCACTGCTGCACGACATCGGCAAGGCGGTCGATCACGAAGTTCAGGGGCCGCACGCCCTGATCGGTGCCGATATCGCCCGGCGTCTCGGGCGATCCCCGGCGATTGTCCACGCGATCGCGGCGCACCACCAGGACGAGGAGCCGCAGTCGGTCGAGGCATTCCTGGTGATGGCCGCCGACGCAATCTCGGGCGGGCGACCGGGCGCGCGGCGCGAGACGCTGGATCTGTACATCAAGCGTCTCGAGGCGCTCGAGACCGTCGCCACATCATTCCAGGGCGTCCAGCGCGCGTTCGCCGTGCAGGCGGGGCGCGAGGTGCGGGTGATGGTGCAACCCGACGCCATCGATGATCTCGGCAGCATCCATCTGGCGCGCGATGTCGCCAGAAAGATCGAGGAGAGCCTGCAGTACCCGGGCCAGATCAAGGTCACGGTCATCCGTGAGACCCGGTCAGTCGATTACGCCCGTTGAGCGAGCATCGTAGGTGTCGGACGATGGATCGCCGATGGGCCGGTCGATACAGCGATAGCGTGCGGTGATGGCAGCAGCGGCGTGTCACGGTGCGCTGCCGCGATCATCCCGCAGCATCATCGCTCGGTCACCTGGACGCCTGTCCACCGGAGGAGTATCGCATGACATCGGATGCATCGGAACGCTCGTCGGCTGCACGCGACGGCAGCCACCCGACTGTACGCAGTGCGTCAGCTGGCTCGGCAGAAGTGCTGAAGGTATCGACGCGCTCACGCCCGAGCGCTGTGGCCGGCGCGATCGCCGGGGTGATCCGCGACGCTGGCGCTGCGGAGGTACAGTCCATCGGCGCGGGAGCGACGAATCAGGCGATCAAGGCGGTGGCGATCGCGCGCAGCTACCTGAGCGATGAGGGAATCGATATCGTGTGCATTCCCTCGTTCATCGATGTGGCGATCGATGCCGAGGAGCGAACGGCGATCCGGCTGGTGATCGAGCGCCGCAGCTGACGGGCCATCCCGGGGTCGAAACGAGGCAATCGGAGCCGGCGTGTGCGATCACATGCCGGCTCGTCGCCGTTGTGCCCGCTGTCAGCGGATCTGTGCTACCATGATGTAGGGGGAGCTGCACACGAGGACAGCGAGGGCACCATGAATGACGTCCTTCCGGCAATCGAACGCTGGCGCGCCCGCGGCGACGCGATCGCCGTCGCCACGGTGGTGCGCACGCTCGGCTCGGCGCCGCGCGGGGTAGGCGCCAAGATGGCGGTGTCGTCGAGCGGCGCGATGGCGGGCTCGGTGAGCGGCGGCTGCATCGAGGGTGCCGTATTCGAGGCATGCCAGCAGGCGATCGCGACGGGCGAGTCGCGGCTGCTGCATTTCGGCGTCGCCGACGACGAGGCCTGGGATGTCGGGCTGGCGTGTGGTGGCACCATCGATGTGTTCGTCGAACCGCTGCGCTGAGATCGGGCAATCGAGGCAGATATGGTGATCCACGACGCGCTGCGGCGCGCACTCGACGCCGAGCAGCCGGTCGCGGTCGCGACCGTGCTGGCTGGCGCGACGCCGATCGGCGGCAAGCTGTTGATCGACGCGGCGGGCGTGACGACCGGCTCGCTCGCGGCGGGCGCGGCGACGGCGCAGATCGTCGCCGACGCGCTGGCGCTGCTGCAGCGCGGCGCCAACGAGGTACGGCGCTACGAGGGGGGCCTGGAGGTCTTCATCGAGACCTATCCGGCACCGGCGACGCTGCTGGTCGTCGGTGCGGTACACATCGCCATTCCGCTGGTGGCGTTCGCACGCACCCTGCAATTCCGCACGGTGGTGATCGACGCGCGCGGCGCCTTCGCGACGCCCGAGCGCTTCGCGCACGCCGATGAACTGGTCCATGCCTGGCCAGACGAAGCGCTGGCGGGCCGGCTGACGGCGAACAGCCACGTGGTGGTGCTGACGCACGATCCGAAGCTCGACGACCCGGCGCTGCTGGTCGCCCTGCCGAGCGCAGCGCGCTACGTCGGCGCGCTCGGCAGCCCGCGCACCCACGCCCGGCGCCTCGAGCGCCTGCGCGCCGCCGGCGTGAGCGAGGCGCATCTGGCACGGCTCCACGCGCCGATCGGGCTGCGGATCGGCGGCCAGTCGCCCGAGGAGATCGCGGTCAGCATCATCGCCGAGATCATCGCCGTCCGCAACGGCCGCACGGGCGCCGCGCCATCGTGAGCGCTGCGGCGCCGCGCATCGTGGGGGTGATGCTGGCGGCCGGTGCGGCGCGGCGCATGGGGCAGCCCAAACAGCTGCTCGCCATCGATGGCCGGCCGCTGGTGCGCCATGCTGTCGAGCGCGCGCTGGCCGCGCCGATCGCCGAGCTGATCGTGGTCACCGGCGCGGCGGCGCCGGCTGTCGCGGCGGCGCTGGACGGACTGGCGGTGCGCTGTGTCTTCAACCCGGACTACGCGATGGGTCAGAGCACGTCGCTGCGCGTCGGTGCGCTGGCGGCGCCTGCGCCGTATGATGCCCTGCTGTTGCTCCTGGGCGATCAGCCGTTCGTCGATCCGGCGGTGATCACGCGGCTGATCGATGCCTGGCAGGCTGGCGCCGGTGCGATCGTCGCGCCGAGCTACGCCGGCCAGCGCGGCACGCCGGTACTGTTCGACCGTGCGCTGGTGCCCGAGCTGTGCGCCGTGCACGGCGATCAGGGCGCCCGCGGGATCATCGCGGCCGATCCGGCGCGGGTCGCGATCGTGCCGATCGACGATGCGCGCGCCGCCATCGACATCGACACCCCGGAAGACTACCAGCGCTGGGGCAGAACATAGCGGTACGAGGTGGGGATGCGCTTGCAGACGGTTCCGCTCGATCAGGCGCTCGGACACATCGTGCGGCACAACGTCGCCGATGCGGCGGGGCGCAAGGCGATCGCCAAGGGGCGTCGGCTCGACGCCGCCGATGTCGCGCGGCTGGCAGCGCTGGGCTATGACCGCGTGCGCGTGGCGATCCTCGACCCTGATGATGTCGCCGAAGACGATGCGGCCGAGCAACTGGCGGCGGCGGTGACCGGTGCCGGCCTGCGCCGCACGGCTGCGGTGCACAGCCGCGTCAACCTGGTTGCCGCCGAGGCTGGCGTCCTGCGCATCGCTGTCGCTGCGCTGAGCGCGATCAACGCCATCGATGGCCTGACGATCGCGACGCGGCGTGATGCGAGCACGGCGCAGCCGGGCGATCGGGTGGCCACGATCAAGGTCATCCCGTTCGCGGTCCCGGCAGCGACGGTGCAGGCGGCGCTGGCGCTGGCCCCGGGCGGCGGCGTCGTCGCGCTGCAGCCGTTTCGTCCATGCGCCGTCGCGGTCATCCTGGTCGGCAGCCCGACAGCCCGCCGGCGCGTCGAGCAGGCGCTGCTGCCGGCGATCGAGGCCCGCGTCGCCGCCGCCGCAGGGCAGGTGGCCCATGTGCGCTACGTCGCGCACGACGAGGCGGCGATCGCCACCGCCGTCGCCGAGGCCGCCGAGCATGCCGCGCTGGTCATCGTCGCGGGCGAGACCTCGATCATGGATCGCGATGACATCACACCGCTCGGCATTCGTGCGGCTGGCGCCACCATCGAGCACTATGGCGCGCCGGTCGAGCCGGGCAACCTGCTGCTGCTGGCGTACCTGACGCGCGCTGACCGCACCATCCCGGTGCTCGGCGCGCCGGGCTGCGTCCGCTCGCGTGACATCAACATCGTCGATCTGGTCTTGCCGCGCCTGATGACCGGCGAGCGCGTGCGCCGCTCCGACATCATCGCGCTCGGCCACGGCGGCTTGCTCGCCTGAGCGCCGCGTCCTGCCGCCCCGCGCATGCCCCTGGTGGGTGACGCCGCCCAGCGGGGTGGTGCGCGCGCCCAGGCTGCCACACATCACGCCGGAGCTCCGCGTTGCGGACGGGTGCCGCGCGGCGGCGGCAGCGCGCATGCCGGGCTCCGCCCCGCGCCGCGCCGGAGCCCAGGACCCGCGGGCGTCCGCGCGCTCCCCGCCGGCGCAGCGGCCACCAGGTGGTGTGCGCCCGCGCCACGATCTGCTGCCTGCCCGCGGCGCATGGTGCCCACGCGCACCTGCAGCGCTCAGGCGCTCGGCCTCAGGGCCGCTTCGACCCTGGTCGCCAGATCCTGCGGATCGGTGAACAGGGCACACACATGTGACTGCAACACCCGCTGCTTGAAGTCGATCAGGCTACGATAGGCGTCCGGATCGCGCTCCACCATGCTGGGCGTGATCGGAGCGCCATCGCTCATGACAAACATGCAGATGCGTTTACCGCTTGCGATCGCCTGCCGATATTCCAGTTCGGTCATCGAGAGACCTGTGCCCGGATCGACGGAGCCATAGCGCATGCCGAGAATACCGCAATAAATCTGGCTCTCCTGCACCTTCTGTCGGATCAGATTGACCGGGGCATGCTCCGTCGCGATGAACTCTTCCATGCCGACAAACCGCATCTGCAAGCGGTCGATGACGCTGCGCACCTGCTTGCGGTGATCGCTGAGATCGACATAGGTCGAGCTGACGAAGACCGAGTCGGCTGATGCAGCGTCGTCCTTGGCCAGCGTGGCGAGTTCGGCGGCGTAGGTGCTGCGGAGCTGCCCGACATCCGCGAGGTGGCTGCGCAGCTGCGAGACCAGCTGATCGGCATGATGATCGGTCGCGGTGAGCGCCGCGAGCAGCCGGGCTTCGAGCTGATCGCGCCGGGCGTCGAGGTGCCGCAACATCTCGTAGACGCGGTGGTGCCGTTCGGATTCAGCCACCTGGTGCGCGTCCATCGGCGTCGGCGACACACCCGGCGGCTGCAGGATCACCATCCCCGGTGCGGCCGCGGTCGCGACCCCCATGAGGCGCGTCGCAAACGCCTCGAAGAATGCGAAGAACGCATGCGGCTCGATGTGCCCGGCCCTGCCGCTGAGCCATAGCTCGACGCGGTAGGCCGCAGGGTCGTCGATCAGGTTATCGACCAGCACGGCAGCCATCTGCGATGCCACGACCTCGTAGGGGATGCGCGCAACCCCGGCGCCGATCGCCGGGAATGCGACCGAAGTGCAGCCGAGCAGCGGGAGCAGCTGCATGACGCGATGTGTCGTCTGACGCACGATCAGGTCCATCGGGAGCCTGTCGTCTGTGACGCCCAGCGTGATGGCATGCAGCACATACTTTGCCCGCAGATTCCCGGCCGTCGAGACGATCACATCGCCGACTCGCGCAGGCGTCAGCTTGGCGGCATCCGTCGCGATGCTTGCGCCGCCAGCATGGCGGATCGCCGCAGACACTCCACCGCCCATCGAGAGCAGCACATCGTCGGAGCTGACGACCACCTCGGTCGTGGCATGAGTGATATCACCGAAGATCAGCTGAATGCGCGATCGGCCGACGACATACGTTCGTGACTGCACGGTAGCCTCCTCATCATGACAGCTCGTGTGCGATGCCGAACGCCAGACGGTGGCGGCGCACATACTGCGGCAGGGTCTGCTCGACGTCGTCGAGCACCGCTGCCGGCACGCGGTCGAGCGGCACGCCGGCAGCGACGAGCGCGTCGTGCAGCGGCGCAACCGCCTGGCCCTGCCAGGTGGCGGCGCGGATGATCGCCGGGCCGACGAGATCGCCATGGGCATGGCCGGCGCCGATCGCGGGGTGCGCCTCGAGCGCGTACGCCAGGTAGTGCTCGGAGCCCTCCTCGGGGCGGCTGTGGCCGAGCAGGTTGCACAGCTGCACCTCGAGCGCCAGCAGCCGCAGCAGATCGAGCAGCCCGGCCGGCTCGCCACGACCAGCGCCGGGGGCGACGATCAGGCTGGCTGCCAGGATCTCGCCGGCCAGCGCGGCAGCCCAGGGCAGGTAGGCCTGCTCCGGCGGGTTCTGGCCACGCGCCTCGGCATGGTGCCAGTCCCACGTGCCGGTGGCGATCGAGAGCAGATCACAGATGCCGGCCGCCCGCACTCCCGGCGGTGCCGCGGCGATCAGCGCCGTATCGACCAGCACGCGCTGCGCCGCGCCGGTCGGCAGGTAGGTGATGCAGCCATCGCGGCGCACGCCGCTGGCCCAGGTGAGATGCGCATCGACCGAGAGCGCCGTCGGGATGAGGATCAGCGGCAGGCTGTGGTGACGTGCCACGTACTTGGCGGCGTCGGCGGCGAGCCCGCCACCCACGCCATAGATGACTGCCACACCGGCGGGGCAGCGCGCGGCCAGCGCGGCGAATGCCGGCTCGCTGGCATCGACCGGCGCGTCGGTCCACGCTGGCGCGAGGTGCAGGCCCGCGCGATGCGCCGCGGCCCATGCCGGCCCGCTCGTCACCACCCCCACGTCGCGGGTATCGCGCACCTCAGCCAGCGCGATCGTCTCGATCTCGGGCACCGCCATGCAGATCATCGCTCCTCCATCATGGGCTCTGCTCAATCCCGCTGCCACGGCACGCCGTCGAGGACGCACACACCCGTCGACAGGTCGCCGATCACCGCGCGCCAGACCACGCTGCCATCGGCGCGCCGCAAGGCCAGCAGCCGCTGGCGCTCCTCGAAGACGATCGACCAGATGCCGCGCTCGGTGGTCCGCCGGATCGACGGGCTGAACAGATAGTCGCCGGCCGACACCGACAGCATGCGCTGCTCATCATACTGGAACCAGCCATCGGCGCCGAGGACCAGCGTGCGGGTCGTCTCGGCGTAGGCACTGTCGCGCGAGTAGTCGCGGTCGAACTGCGCGTCCTCATGGCGCAGCACGCTGCCGGCGAGCGCGGCGCGCACCTGCTCGCGCTGCGCATCGAGCAGGCGCTGCCAGGGCGCATCGGCCGATGCGGCTGGCTCGGCGGCCGGTGGCGCCGCAGGTGGTGGCGCGGCCGCGCGGTTGCGGGAGCGCATCTGCCGCAGCACGTCGCGGACGTCGCCGCGCGACGCCGCCTGCTCGATGCGGCGGCGCAGGGCGCTGTTGGCGCGCTCGAGCAGCGGCTGCAGCGCGTCGAGCGCAACATCGCTGCAGCTGAGTGCCACCATCAGCTCGGCGGCATCATTCGGCGCGGCGACCATGCCGGCGACCTGCAGGCGCAGTGCCGCGGTGGCCTGTGGATGCGCGACCAGCCGCTGCGCGACCTCGAGCTCGCCGGCGCTGGCCAGGCTGGTCGGGATCAGGCGGGCGAACACGCCGGCGGGCAGCGCCGGGCGCTCGAGCAACGCCGCCCGGACGAAGCTGTGCGGCGATTGCGCCAGCACGTGCAGCTCGGCCTCGGTCGTCGCGGCGGCGCGCGCGGCGCGCAGCGCGTCGGCCGGCGTGGTGTACGTCGTCATCGCCTCCTCCTCGCAACAACTGCGGTGATCACTCGCGATCGCCACGCAGGCTGCCGCGGGCGATGCGCTCGAGCACCGCCACCAGCCAGTGCTCGAGCGTCGCCGCCGGCGCGTCCGCCAGTTGTGCCGCCGCGACGCTGCGCCGCACCCAGGTGAGCAGCGCGGCGATGCGCCCCAACGCCACGTCCTCGGCGTCGTCGGCGGACTGCCAGGTGGCGGCGTACGCCGACAGCGTCAGCGCATCGGTCGCGGCGTCCTGCAGCAGCGCCAGGCCGTCGCGCATGGCAGCGAGCGCCTGCTGCAGCGCACCATGCGCCTCGTCGGGCAGCAGCGCTCCGGCGGCCGGTGCGTGCGCCAGCGTCGTGAGCGCGTGCTGCAGCGCCGCCGCACGCGCCAGCAGCAACGTGACCAGGTACGCGCGCAGGTATGCGGTGAGCGGCGCATCGGGTGGCGCCAGCCACACCGCATCGGTGGTGCCGCTCTCGTCATCGGCGGTATAGCCGACGACGACCGTCGCGCCATCGCGGTGTGACGGCCACGCCAGCACCCGGCCATGCAGCAGCAGCCGATATGCCAGCAGCGCGCCTGGCGCAGCGATGCCGGTGATGCGAAACTGGCCGGAGCCGGGCGCGCTGCACACCAGCCAGGCGCCGTCACACGCCACCACGCCGGCACCACCGCTGAATGCCAGCGCCGTCGCGCCGAATGCCACCGACCAGCCCCCTTCGCCGGCGTCGCCACCACACGCGGCGCCACGCAGCCGGTCGCCATCGAGCACCAGCGCCGCGACCCGCCGCGGGCCGAGCGTCAGGGCGATGGCCTCGCCGCCGGATGCCGCGCGCAGCGTGCCGCCGAAGCCCTCCGCCATGCGGTTGGCGACGAACACGTAGCGCCAGGCCGTGCCGATCCGGCACGACACGTCCACCCCCTCGACGCCGCTGGTGAACAGCGCCGGCACCCCACCACGCCGCACCAGCGCTGCCACGATCGCCGTGGGGGCGGCATCCGGCATTCTCGCCACCCGCCCGGCCGCCTCGGCTGCCTGCAGCAGCGCACACGGCCGTAGCCGTTCATCGTAGGCCGTCGATTCGGCGCCGGCCAGCATGACATTGGGCGCTTCGGCCAGGCGCTGCTGCGTCGCCCGTGCCAGCACCGGCGTCGCAGGCACCAGCACCAGCGCATACCGCGCCAGCTCCGCCGGATCGGCCGCATCGAGGTCCACGACCGCGAAGTCGATGCCGGCGCGCACTAGCTGCTGCGCCAGTCGCTGGCTGCGCACGCCGTGATCGGTGCCGGCGAGCACACCGCACAGCCGCGCATCGTCTGGCTGCCAGGCCGGCCCGGCCTGCGGATAATCAAACTGGTACTGCCAGATCGACGTGTGTTCAGGCACATGGCTGTATCCCAGCGCCAGCGTCGGGCATTCGGCCGCAGCGGCATAATCGCCACCCGCCATTCCCAGCAGCAGGAACAGGCCGCGCGCATTCCAGAACCGCGGCCGCACGCTCGCGTCCGGCCGGATCGGTGCCTCCATCGCCCAGCGTGCGAATGCGCCGGCGCGCGGCTCGTCGGGACTGCTCTGCGCTGCCATGTACACACAGCACCCGCGGCTGCCGCCGACGAACGGCGCGGCGAAGAAGAAATCCTGCGCGGCACTGATCTCGGGGATGAAGCTGGGGAACGCCGGGCTGAGCCGCGCCATCAGGCGTGGGCGCCAGATGGCGAAATGCACGTACTCCTCGAATGAGTAGCGATACCACTCCCGCCCGACGAAGGGCTCACGCACGTCTTCGGGGTAGACATTATGTCCAAGCCAGCCCGTCGCCCGCGCCATCGCGCCGATATCGGCCAGCAAGCCGGCCGCCTCCCACGGCATCGCCAGCAGATCATGGAAGATCGGCACCGTCCAGCCGGCGTCGCGGAGCCCCTGGGCCACCTGCGCCACGCCCTGCGCATACAGCTGATCGGTGAAGGCATTGAGCAGCGCATACGCCTGCACGTCGGCGAGATCGGCCGGCGCGTGCCAGGTACGCGGCGCCGGCACATCGAGATCGTGTTCGGCACACCAGGCCGGCCAGAGCACATCGACGACATACGGATTGTAATCGAGGCGAAAGCGCGGATCGAGCCCGATATCAGCAGGCAGCATGCCGTCGCCGGGCGTCTCGTTTTCGGCCTGGAGCGCGATGATCGGCCCCTGTGGCGCCTGATACGGCAGCATCGCCTGCGAGAACGCCGCCAGCCAGGCGCGCGCCGCGGCGAGGTACGTCGGATGCAGCAGACATGGCCGCGCGACGCCGCTGTCCGAGTGGCGCCACGGCACGCCATCCGGGCGCAGCGCTGCGATCTCGGGGTGCTGCGCCAGCAGGCGTGGCGGGATGCCGCCGCCGAGCAATTCGGCATCACAGAATGGCCCGGGCTTGAGGATCACGCGAAACCCGAGCGCCGCGCAGCACTCCACGAAGCCGATCAGATCACGGCACGGCTCGCTGGTCCCAGCGACATCGAAGACCCCCGGCTCCACCTCGTGCCAGGCCCAGGGCACGTAGGTCGCGATCGTGTTGGCGCCAAGCTGCCGCATGCGCGCCAGCATCGGCTCCCAGTCGACGCGTGCGGCGCGGAAGTAGTGGTACTCGGCGGCGAACAGCGGCATGTCGGCGGAGAACATCGGCGGCCTCCCAATCACGCGGGTCGATGCGCTCATGGTACAATAGGAGCCGGTGTCGCAGCAAGCACGCTGAGGTCTCACGATGAACCGGTTCTGGCAGGTCATTGCCATCATCTCGTTGATCTTTCCGTTCGCCGCCGTCGGATACAAGATGGCCATCACCGAGTCGCTGGTGGCCGCCGCGGTCTACCTCGTCATCGTCATCGCGCTGACCGTGACCGCCGCGCTCGCCTGGCGCGCGTCTTCACCATCCTGAGCGCGGCCGGGTCGGCGGGGAGCCAACGGCACGATCGCCAGTCGCCGCCCCCCGCCGTCACGCCCGCTGCGCCTGCCCGCCGTGGCGCGATGTTGACGACGCGACCGAACCGTTGGACAATGCGGCAATCGTCGGGAGCACCGCCACATCGGCGGACACGGGGGAGAAGCGATCATGATGCCAACGGACGCCCTGCACGATCCTGCCGTCCTGAACGTTCCCGGGCCGCGCGCCAGCGCGCTCGTCGCGCGCGACGAGGCCGTGTTCGCCCCCTGCATGGGGCGCGTCTACCCGCTGGTCATGGAACGCGGCCTGGGCTGTGACGTCTGGGACGCCGATGGCCAGCGGTATCTCGACATGAACGCCGGCATCGCCGTCGTCGCGGCGGGTCATTCGCACCCGCGCGTCGTCAGCGCCATCCAGGAGCAGGCCGCGCGGTTCTGCCACATGGCCGCGACCGATTTCTACAATGAGCCGATGATTCGCCTCGGCGAGCGGCTGGTCGCGACGATGCCGGCCGACCAGCAGTGGCACGTGTTTCTCTCGAACAGTGGCACCGAGGCGGTCGAGGCGGCGATCAAACTGGCGCGCCTCGCCACGCGGCGCACGGGGGTGGTCGCCTTCTATGGCGCATTTCATGGGCGCTCCTATGGCTCGATGTCGCTGACCGCCTCGAAGGCGGTGCAGCGGCGCCACTACGGGCCGATGCTCCCCGGCGTGTTCCATGCGTTCTACGCCAACCCGTACCGCCCGCCGTTCGGCGTGCCCACCGAGCGCACGACCGCGGCGTGTCTCGAGTACATCGAACAGACGCTGCTGCGCACCGTCGCGCCGCCGGAAGACATCGCCGCGATCGTGGTCGAGCCGATCCAGGGTGAGGGTGGCTACGTCGTGCCGTCTGCCGGGTTCTTGTGCGGATTGCGCCAGATCTGCGACCGGCACGGTATCGTGCTGGTGTTCGACGAGGTGCAGAGCGGCATCGGGCGTACCGGCACGATGTGGGCCCACGAGCAGGATCAGCCGGTGGGGCGCTGCGGCCATTGTGCCGGGCAGCACTGCACGCCCGACATCGTGGTATCGGCCAAGGGGCTCGGCGGCGGGCTGCCGATCGGGGCGATCATCGCACGCCGGGCGCTGACCGAGCGCTGGACGCCGGGGGCGCATGGCAGCACCTATAGCGGGAATGCGCTCTCGTGCGCTGCTGCCAACGTCGTGCTCGATCTGGTGCGCGATGGACTGGCCGACAACGCGCGCGCCGTCGGCGCCCACCTGATGCGCGGCCTGGCGACACTGCACCAGCGCTACCCGGTGATCGGCGATGTCCGCGGCCGCGGGCTGATGATCGGCATCGAGTTCGTCTCGGATCGCGGCAGCCGCGCCCCCGACCACGATCTGGCCGAAGCCGTGATGCTCCAGGCGTTCCGCCGCGGCGTCCTGCTGCTCACCTGCGGCGAGTCGACCATCCGGCTGTGTCCGCCGCTGGTGCTCACGGCCACCCAGGCCGATGAGGCGCTCAACGTGCTCGAGGCATCGATCCGCGCCGTGGCCTGACGCGCACGCCCCGCGTGGTGGCGCGGGGGGCATGTGCATCACCGCGTGGCCGCGGGCCGGCGCGCGAGCATCGTCCGTCGCCGATGCTCGCGGCCGCCCAGGCCGATGGGGCGCCTGGCGCGCTCAGGCCAGCGATTCGCGCTGCGGCCCGACGCGACCGCCTCCCTGCGCGACGCCGCGGGGCGCCCGCGTCACAGCGTGGCTGCAGGCCGGCGCGAGATCGTGATCCATGCGCCGAGCATGCCGCTCAGCAGCGAGGCCACCAGGTTGATCATGCCGATGCAGAAGCCGACCAGCGCGCCGATCGGCAGCAGCAGCGCGGCCAGGTCGTCGGGTGAGATCTCGACGCCGTCGGACTGGGCCAGCGCCTCGCGCAGCATCTGTCGTATCATCTCGGGATCGCTCTGCGCGATCACCACCGAAATCACCGCAGCCAGTGTCGCGCCGATCAGGGCGCCGACACCGGCCAGGCCGCCCGACAGCGCGCCTTGGCCCACCGACGCTGTGGCGCCACGCCAGCGCGCCCCGAGGGCGCCCGCTCCTATTCCATAGGCCAGTGCGCCGATTGGGCCGCAGCACAGCATGCCGACCAGCGGAATCAGTGAGAATGGAATGGTGACGACCAGCGCCACCACGAAGAACAGAGCTCCCGCGCGTACCTCTCCAGCCATAGTGCTCCTCGCCTCATCCCGTCGCGATATGCGATCGTCGCGCTCCGTGCGCTCATTATATGGCAAGGATCGCCTCGCGCGACGGCGCGCGCCCGTCGTGGTGTGATGGCGATGGCGGGGGAGTGCCGCGCATGCGCCGGCGGGATGCCCCCCACAGAGGGATGCGCCAGGATGGGCGTGCGGGGTCGCCGGGCATGCCGGCGCGCGCCGCCCGCCTCCGGATCACAGGGGATGAGGCAGTTCCCTGCAACCAGCGCCGCCCCGCACCGGCACCAACGGCGGCCGCGCCCAGCCGCCGCGCATCACACTGATCACGCGGCGGGCGTGGGGCGCGCGCGATGTCCCTCCATCGGCGGGCGATCTCAGCCACGCTGCAGGCGCACGGCGCGCGGGCCGCGCTCGCCGGATCCCACCACCAGCGTCACCGTGTCGCCTTCGCGCAGCGCAGGCACAAGACCCTCGAACAGCGACGCATGCACGTACACATCGGCGCCACCGTCGACCAGGCGAGCGAAGAGAAACCGCCGCGCGCCATCGATCCTGACGATCTGCGCGGCGACTGGCCCATCCGGCAGCACCCCCGCGCCGGCGCGGCGCGGCACCGGCGCACGATCACGATCCCAACGCTCACCGCGTGGTCGTGCGGCCGACGCATCGTCGATGCGCGCGCGGCGGCATGGCATCATCGGCCGGCATGCGACCGCGGCCGGTGACATCGTGCGGGCAGGCCTGCCCCGCCAGGCCCGCGGTGCCGCCCAGGCCCTTGCGCTGGCGCCGTCGTAATGGACAGCGCGTCGGGTCGTTGCCAAACCCCTTCTGGGCGTAGAACTCCTGTTCGCCGGCGGTGAATACAAATTCTCCGCCACAATCACGGCACGGCATGGTTCGATCCTCAAACATCACGGTACTCACCTCCTGTGATCACGGACAATCCGTCGGTTCATCTGGTCGGGCCGCACCAAGGAGCGATTGATGCAGCAGCCGTCAGCATTGCTCCATCCTGCAGGGAATCGCGGCGTGATGTCGTGCGGATTCGCACAACGCCCGCCAACGCCTCGGGCAGGCGTGGCGGAGTGCCATCCGGCACCGCACCGCCATCAGCCGGTCGCGAACGCCGGCCGGAACGCGTCGTGCCCCGGCCCATACAGCGTGGTCATCCATTCCGCATATTCGGCCGCACGCGGCGGGTCCGTCCACCAGCGGACGCCGAGAGAGTCGGCGGCTTTGACGACGCCCAGCACGGTATGCGCGATCTCCTCGGCGGTCATCGTGGGGCCGACGGGCAGCAGCAGCGTTGCGGCCAAGTGTGCGCTGGTCGGGCAGTCACGCTGGCGCAACGCGGCATAGTGCAGAAGATCTCTTCTTCGGCATTGATCACCAGATCGTTGTCGATGCCGATCTCGCCGAATTCGTTCTCGATGACCGCGATCCGCCAGCCGTGCTGCTCGGTCAGGATGCGATTCAACAGGGTTGTCTTGCCGGCACCGAGAAAGCCGGTCAGCACCGTCACCAGAACGCGCTCGTCGCGCTGTGCTGTGGTCATCGTCAATTCCCTCACCATAATGATAGTCACTATCATCAACGACTTCATGATATTCGCTGTCATGAACGTTGTCAAGTCGTGAGGGCGGGGCGCCGTGCGCACGAGCAACGCCGGCGGCCGAGCCGGGCGGCGAACCGCGTGGCGGCGCGTCGTCGGGCCGGCTGGTCGTGGCCGGCACGCGCATCGGAGCCATCGGCGCACCCGGATCGGCCTGGCGCACGCGGGGGGCTCTCAGGTGGAGGGTTTTGGGGTCGTGAGCGCCCGGGTGTAACGGTTCATTGAAGGCGAGGCACCCGTCTGGTACGACGCGGATTATCGCGACCACAGCCGCACCAGGAGCAGCAGACCGCGTCAACCCACCTGCCGCATCTGAGCAAACCGCAGGTCGTCATGCTGAGCCTGTGGAGCCCGGCACGGTGCTGACCCGGCGCTGTAGCCTGACCGGGTCGCGGTCGTCCTGGCCTCTCTGTCGGGCGGTCGCGAGCATGTGGTGCGCGAACGCCTCCGCGACGGGTATCGCGATGCCGGGGTGAAATCGGGCGCCAAGCGACGCAGTCTGGCAGTGCCGACCTGGTTCGCGCCCTTGCTGCGCTGGATGGCGGCACTGCACCCGCCCGACTGCCGGCGGCTCGCTCTGGCGCTGGTCACCTCGACGCTCGGCCAGCGCTTCACCGTACATGGCTCCTTCAGGCCATCACCGCACGGGGCTGGCATCCCTTCGTGCGGATCAATCGTCAGGGCACCTCCGTGACACCCATGGCGCACGTCCGCCAACCGGCCAATCGCATCAGAACGCGGCCTGGCAAAAACCCTACACCTGACAGGGGGAAATCCCTCGGCCCCATCGCGGCGCAGCCCGCCTGCGCAGGCGATACGGCGCATCGTCGGCCTTGGCCCTGGTAGCCGCGCCCCTCAGGGCGACGGTGCACCGGCGAGGCGCGCCGCCGGAAGAACCCCCTCGGCTCCATCATCAGAACGCGGCCTGGCAAAAACCCTACACCTGACAGGGGACGCGCCCTCTGCGCGCCAACCGGGTGATCCGGCAGACCCGGGCGCGCTGATCGCGCCGGCAGCGTCATGGGCAGGCCGCATCGCGTATACTGGCGGCGGCGGGGTGTCGCATCGCCGTCCCGATCCCGGCTGGCACCCGCATCGGGCAGCGAGGCCCGGCCGGTCGCGAGCACCATCAGGCGATGCCAGAGGAGGATCAGGATGTACCAGATGATCAGCGGCACCGATCTGATGGTGTCGCGCATCGTCTACGGGTGCATGACGCTACCCACCGAGCCGCGCGCCGCGCTGACCGCACTGCACACTGCGCTCGACTGTGGCATCACCATGTTCGATCATGCCGATGTCTATCAGCGTGGCGCCGCCGAGACGATGTTCGCCCGGATCTGGCGCGACGAACCCGGCCTGCGCGAACGCATCGTGCTGCAATCGAAGTGCGGCATCCGCCAGGCCGGCGATCCGGTGGCACACGCGCCCAAGCGCTACGACCTCAGTCGTGATCACATCCTGCAGGCCGTCGAAGGGAGCCTGCGGCGTCTCGCGACCGACCATCTGGACATTCTGGTGCTGCACCGGCCCGATCCGCTGGTCGAGCCCGACGAGGTCGCCGAGGCATTCACCCGGCTCGCCGCCGCCGGCAAGGTGCGCCACTTCGGCGTGAGCAACCACAGTGCTGCGCAGATCGCATTGCTGCAGCGCGCCATCGGCATGCCGCTCGTCGTCAACCAGTTGCAGTTCAGCGTCCTCCACAGTCATCTGGTGAATGCCGGCATCATCACCAACCAGACCGATCCGCCACATGCCGTGCGCGGGGACGGCACGCTGGAATATTGCCGGCTGCACGACATCACCATCCAGGCCTGGAGCCCGCTGGCGCGCGGCCAGGTGAGCGGCGGCCTGGCGGCAGACGCCGACGCGCGCACCCGCCACACCGCCACGCTGGTCGCCGAGCTGGCAGCACAGCACCGCGTGTCGCCCGAGGCGATCGTGCTGGCATGGGTCCTGCACCACCCGGCGCGCATGCAGGCGGTGATCGGCACGACCGATCCGGCGCGCATCGCGGCATGCGTCGCCGCGCTGGGCGTGACGCTGAGCCGCGAGGAATGGTACCTGCTCTTCACCACCGGGCGTGGCGCCGAGATCCGCTGACAGATCTGGGGGATTGAATGTCACCAGTGCCACGCTTCGCCGGCTACCTGTTCGATCTCGACGGCACCGTGTATCTGGGCGATGAGGCGCTGCCGGGCGCCGTCGCGGCCATCCGGCAGTTGTGCGCCGAAGCGCGGCGGATCGTGTTCGTGTCGAACAATCCGACACACACGCCCGCCGAGTATGTGGCGCGCCTCGCGCGCATCGGCATCGCCGTGCCCGAGGCGGCCGTCCTCAACTCGGCCCAGGTCCTGGTCGAGTGGCTCGGCCACCAGCAGCCGGGCGCGCGAGTCTATGCCATCGGCGAAGCGCCGCTGCAGCACGGGCTCGATGCCGCCGGCTTCGTCCGCGCGACCGACCCGCGCGCCACCGATGTCGTGGTCGCCTCATTCGACCGCGATTTCAGCTACCGCAAACTGCAGTTTGCGTTCGATGCGCTGCGCGCCGGCGCACGGCTGGTCGCCACCAACGGCGATCGCTACTGCCCGGTGCCAGGCGGTGGCGAGCCCGACGCCGCCGCGGTGATCGCGGCGATCAGCGCCTGCACCGGCATCGCCTGCGAGCAGGTCGTCGGCAAGCCGTCGGCGATCATGGCGCGTGCGGCACTGGCGCGCATCGGCCTGGCGCCGGCAGCATGCCTGATGGTCGGCGACCGGCTCGAGACGGATATCGCCATGGGGCGCGATGCCGGCATGGCGACGGCGCTGACGCTCACCGGTGCGACCAGCCGCGCCGAGGCGCTGCGCGCGCCCGCTGCTGCGGACTTTCTCATCGATACGCTGGCCGACTTGGTGCGATGACGATGGAGGCACCTCCGATGCGACTCTCACAATCGTTCGGAACGACCTTGCGCGAGACGCCGGCCGGCATCGACGCGCCGGGCCAGCAATGGCTGGTACGCGCCGGCTATCTGCGTCAGCCGGGGCCGGGAGTGTTCGGCATGTTGCCGCTGGGCGTGCGTACGCTGCGGAACCTCGAGGCGCGGCTACGCCGGGTGCTGCAGACGCTCGGTGGCCAGGAGCTCCTGATGCCGATCGTCCAGCCGGCCGAGTTGTGGCGCGCCAGCGGCCGGTACGACCAGCACGGCGCCGAACTGGTGCGGTTCCGCGATCGCCGTGAGCGTGATCTCGTCCTGGCGCTGGCCCATGAGGATCTGGTGGCTGCGC
>JAGWYG010000020.1 GCA_018969485.1 Chloroflexota bacterium | reverse complement strand
TCGCGTCGCGGGCCACCGAAGCCACCCTCGCGCCGCGGGCCATCGTCGCGCCGCGGGCCGCCGTAGCCGCCCTCGCGCCGCGGGCTGCCGTAGCCGCCCTCACGCCGCGACGGCGCACGGGTCGACGAGGGCTGCTCATCGTCGTCATCACCAGCATCATCAGGCTCGGCCGCATGCGACGCATCATCGTCGGCATCCACGATACCATCGGGCGCCGGTTGGTCATCCGCGGCGGGCGCCGCCATCTGGGGCGATGCAGCACCTGATTCGACGACGGGCAACGGCGCCACATCATCATCATACGCAGTCAGGGCATCGGCCTCCCGGGTCGGATCCTCATCAGCGCTCGCAGGCACAGCCCGCTGGCCGGGGCGCACCACGCGCCGGATCCGGTCGCGCCGTGCAGCGCGCTCCTCACGTCGATCTTCGGACAACTTCTCACGCTCCAGTTCCGCCGCGTGCGCGTACAGCGCAGCGACCTCATCATCAGACAGCCGTCGCCATGTTCCCGACGGCAGATCACCCAGGCGCAACGGCCCCTCACGCACACGGATCAGGCGCAGGACCATGTATCCCAGCAGTTGCGCGACCGCGCGAATCTGGCGCTTCCGGCCCTCGCGCAGCACGACCCTGACCCACGCGCCGTCGTCAGTGATGGTCAGGAGCTCCACCCAGGCTGGCGCCGTCGGCTCACCTTCGAGCAGCACGCCCTCGCGCCACTCACGAATCACATCCTCGTCAGGTGCACGATCGAGCAGGACTCGATACTCTTTCTCGATGTTGAACCGCGGATGCGTCAGGCGCTGCGTCAACTCGCCATCGTCAGTCAGGATCAGCAATCCTTCACTGTCGAGATCAAGCCGACCGACCGGAAACACCCGCGCCGGGACATCGACCAGATCGATCACCGTCGGTCGTCCCTGGGGATCGTCAACGGTTGAGACGACGTTCTCTGGCTTGTGCAGCACCACATAGGTCCGCGGTTCGGCACGACCGAGCACCGTGCCATCGACGGTGATCTCGTCGGTCTCGGGGTCCACCCGCGTGCCGGGGATGGTGACCACACGGCCATTCACCATCACGCGCCCTTCGGCGATGAGCAGCTCGCAATCACGGCGCGAGGCGACCCCCACTGTCGCCAGGACTTTTTGTAATCGTTCGGGACTCACGATATCTCCTCGTCCACCACACCATGCGGTGGACCGTGCTGGTAGCAGGCGTCGCCCGCGGTGATGGCGGACGGGCGACCGGGATCATACAACCGGCCGCTTCAGGCACAGGCGCCCGATGCATCGGGAGTTTCGCCTGGCGACAATCGTGCTGGCGGGAGCGGCGCCACCACAGGATGCGCGGCATCTCGGGCCGCAACGAGCGAGGAGCAACCGGCCGTCATCGGCCGGTTCGGGGCGTCTCGCGTGCTCCGAGACGCCCATGCTGGCGCGGGCGTGACACCCCTTGCGATGTCACCAGACTGTGATCGGCAGCTCGTTGGCCACACTCTGATCGGCGGCGTTGCGCAATACGCGCAGGCACCGCACGATGCGGTGCTCGGCAGGTACGCCGTCACGCTGCAGGAGCGATTCGAGCTCGAGGAGCTCGCGCTGCAGGCCCACCGACGAGCCGAAGCTTACCACCATGTCTTCCGGCTCGTCATCAGACGACTCTTCGTCGTCGAACTCCTCATCATCGCCGAACTCGATCCAGATCGGCTCGGGAAAGTCAACCGGCAGATAGTAGCCACCCTCGCCCTGGTGATTGATCAGATGCGCAAACCGCGTCGGCTTTGTCCCCTCGAAGATCGCCACCAGCACCGGGTCAGGCGTCTCGACATCGTCGACGTCGGGCAGTTCGCCGACGCCATGCCCTTCCTCAAGACGGGCTGCGGCCAGCCGCAGGCTGTACAGATCGTTGAAGCGGGCGATGCCCCCCTCCCAGATCTCTACGCCGGGTCGCGACAATAGATCGACTTCGATTCCTTCCTCGAGCAACAGTTCCTGAATGTCGCTCAACCAGGACTGCTCTTCCTCGTAGGTCTCACGGTCTTCTTTGGGCGATGTCGTGCACATCGACCCGACGAGCAGATCGATCTCGGTCATGTCGTTCCGCTCAGCCATTGCCTGCCTTGCTCCTTGTACCATGTCTGTTTCCGGCGATTGCACACGCCGATTGGCTCCGGCCTGTGCGTTTGCCGGTCGGGCCGACCCGCACCCGTCGCACCACGCGAGGGCCAATGCATTCCGTACACCACCACGGCGTCAGTATACCACGGCACCGCGGGGTGTGGGGCGGGCTACCAGCGCGTGTCGCAACTCAGGCGCGCGGGCCGGATTCGCGTGCGATCGATGGCCTGCGGGACGAGTGGGGCGCGGCGGCGAATGTTGCCGAACGACGTGCTATCCTGGCAGACGGTGGATCAGCAGACTCGCCGCATCCCGAAGGCTGCGCGTTGGCGGCAATCATCCACGACCTGCAGATGCTACTGCGGAACATCGCCGCTACCCACGGGCGGGCGATCGTGATGCGGGCGACACCGTCGGGGTACCCCGCATATGCATCCAGTTACGTGGGCCGTGGGCAGCCGTTCGGCCCACGCGTGCGCCGCCCGCCAACGACCGATCCACGATCGTCCAGCAGCCCGCCGGCTGGCATCGTGATGTAGTGTGCCCGATGATGCCAGACAGGTGCGCTGCCGTACCGTGATGCGTAGGACGCACGCCGTGCGAGTGCCCAGGATGGCACCCCCGGGTACGGCAAGGACGGTGGTGTTCCTGCGTGCGCGTGCAGCCTGTTGAGTGTAGTTCGGCGCCTGCTGGCCAGGCCGGCTGCGGGCAGCGTGAGCAACAGCACCCAGATACGGCATGTTCCACGTGCGCTGCGCGGGTCCGGGAGAGCGGCCAACACGGCCGGCAGCGTGCGTTCCTGCGGCCGGTTCATCAGACACCTCCGGCGAGCGTGGCAGTTCACCCGGATCGGCCCCGCTGGGCCGCTGAGGCTGACGGTGCCCTGGCGACGCCGGCGATTCTTGACAGGATGGCGGGATCGCTGCTACAATGCGGCCATGCGGGAGTGGCGCAATGGCAGCGCATCTGCTTCCCAAGCAGAGGGTTGCGAGTTCGAGTCTCGTCTCCCGCTCCAATGGATGACGCGGTGTCGGCTGGCCGGCATCGCGTCGTCTGATTCCATTCGCCGCGACAGCGGCGCGCCCGCGGGCCTCACGCCTGATCGACGGCTGCGTACGTCGCATCGCTCACCGGCTCGAGCCACTCGACCGTCTGGCCATCCTGACGCTCCTGGATTGCGACATGCGTCAGCGCGCCCGTCGCCGTCGCGCCATGCCAGTGCTTTTCGCCGGGGGCAAACCATACCACGTCGCCGGGATACACGGCCGCAGCCGGGCTCCCCCAGCGCTGCACCCAGCCACACCCCTCGGTGATGATCAGCGTCTGCCCGAGCGGATGCGTGTGCCAGGCAGTCCGCGCGCCCGGGTCGAATGTCACCCTGACGAGCGCGACGCGCGCCGGCTCCGGCGCAGCGAACAGCGCCTCGACGTTGGCCACGCCGGTGAACCATGCCGGTGATCCCGGGCCGGCTGTGCGCGTTTCGGCGCGAATGATGTCCACGATACCTCCTTGATGACCGCGGGAATGCCGCACGCCCGCGAACCCGCCGCGGCGGCGCAGGCCACGCGCGGCGGCAGCCTGCGCACCGCCGGCGCCGAGCGGTTCAGGGCATGTACTGCCCACCGTTGATCTCGATGATCTGCCCGGTGATATAGCCGCTGAGCGCATCCGACGCGAGGAACAGCGCCGCGCCGACGCACTCGTCGGGCGTCCCCGCACGGCCCAGCGGGATGGTCGCTACCATTGCCGCCATCTGCTGCTCGTTGGTGAAGCGGTCATGGAATGGGGTGATGATCACGCCCGGCGCGAGCGCATTGACGCGGATGCGTGATCCTGCCAGTTCTTTGGCCAACCCCCGGGTGAACGTGCTCACGGCGCCCTTGCTGGCCGCATACAGCACGGCGCCGGCGCCACCGCCATGCCGCGCCGCCACAGACGTCACATTGATGATCGTGCCGCCACCCTGCGCCCGCATCGTCGGGATCACCAGCCGCGACAGCGCCACCGTCGCGGTGAAGTTGATGTCGATCACCTCGTGCAGCAGCGCATCATCGGCGTCGGCGATCGGCATGCGGCGCACCATACTGCCAGCATTGTTGATCAGCACATCGATGCGGCCGAAGCGGGCCAGCGCCGCGTCGCGCAGCCCGGCCAGCGCCGCGCCGTCGCGCACATCCGCCTGGTGGAGCAGCGCCTGCCCGCCGGCCGCGGCGATCTCATCGGCCACCGCCGCCGCCGCCGCGCCGCTCTGGCCAAAGTGCACCACCACCGCGGCGCCAGCCCCGGCGAAGCCACGCGCCAGCGCCGCGCCGATGCCCGTGCTCGCCCCCGTGATCAGCACCACGCGATCATCAAACCGGAGCTCCATCATCGCCTCCTAGAAGAACACCTTCGCCAGCGCCAGGATGCCCTGCTTCCACGGCACCCGATGCGAGACGCCCGACCGTCCGGCGAAACTGTCGAGATGCTCGACATACCAGCGATAGTTGCGTACCAGCGCATCTTTGTTGGAATAGCGCGGATCCCAGCCGAGCACGCGCTCGGCCTTCTCGATCGACACGAACGAGTCGGTGGCAGCGGTCTCATAGACCCACTTGTACAGCGGCGAGAGGCGCAGCACCTCGAGAAAGCGGAGCGTCCAGATGACGGGGGCCGCCGGTAGGGGCACGATGCGCTTGCCGAAGCCGGCGTCATCAAGCACCGCCTGATAGTCCTCGCGCATCGTCGTGAAATCACGGGCACCGATGTTGAAGGTGTCGTTGACGCGGGCGGCATCGAGCGTCAGCGCGAGGATGATCGCATCGCACAGGTCGGCGACATCGAGCAACTGATAGCGATTGGTGCCGCTGCCGATCATCGGAAAGCCACGACCGTCGTGAGCCCAGTCGTACAGCAGTGCGAACACGCCGAGCCGCTCGGGCCCGATGAACGACTTGGGCCGGATGATCGGCACGCACAGGCCCCGTTCGCGAAACTCGAGGCAGACCGCCTCGGCGCGCACCTTGGCCTCGCCATACGGCCCGACGCCCTGCAGGCGATCATCCTCGACGAGGGGATGATGATCGGGGATGCCGTAGACGGCCGTCGAGGAGATATGCACCGCCCGCTGCACGCCATGATCGAGCGCCGACTGCATGACCGTGCGCGTGCCATCGATATCGGTGGTGAAGATATCCTCGCGTCGGTAGTGTGGCAGCGCCGCCGCAGTATGCACCACCAGATCGACGCCGTGCATCGCCTGGTCGACCGCCGCCCGATCGCGGATATCCCCCGGCACGCAGCGCACGCGATCGCGCTCGGGATAGTCGAACGGCGCGATGTCGAGCGACGTGACCTGCATGCCGTGGCGCAGCAGCGCGCGGGTGAGGTTGATTCCCAGAAAGCCGGCGCCGCCGGTGATCAGGACATGGTGTGCGCTCATCGCTCCTGCTTCGTCCGCCAGGCAGGGGTGCTGCCCGGCGGCATGCGTCCGACACCGTGATGCCGGATCAGTCGGGTACGCTCCGGCGGACGCACCGCCGGCAGTGGATATCGTCGAAGCCCCAACGCCCGCGCTCGGCTCACGCCGGGTCGCTCACGTCGTCCAGCCGCTGGCGCAGGCGTGCGACGGCCTCGCGTGCCGCTGCAAGCCCATCGCGTTCGCGCTGCACTACAGCAGCCGGGGCGCGGGCGACGAACTGTTCGCTGCCGAGGCGCGCCTCGCGTCGTGTCACATCGGCGTCGGCGGCCTCCAGTTCGCGGGCCAGCCGGGCGCGTTCGGCAGCCAGGTCGATCAACCCGGCCAGCGGCAGCGACACCTCCACGCTGCCGATGACCACCGTCGCCGCGGCGCGCGGCGGCGTCGCGAATGCCGGCACGATAGCGAGATGGTCGTCGGCGACCCGCGCGAGGCGCCCGATGAGCGCGCGCTGCGTCTCGAGCAGTTCGGTCTGTGCGCCCGCCGCGATGCTCACCGTCACCCAGCGTGCCGGCTCGACGCGGTACTCGTTGCGGACATTGCGGATCCCGCGGATGATCTCCTGCACCAGGGCAAACCCGCGCAGCGCCGCGTCGTCGTCCAGATCCGCGGCCTGCGGGTAGTCCGCGATCATCACACTCGGCGGCAGCGCGCGGCCGGGCCACACCTGCCGCACGGCGCGCGTCAGATACTGCCAGGCTTCCTCGGTCACGAACGGCATGAACGGATGCAGCAGGCGCAGGCTACCCTCGAGCACCCGCAGCAGCGTCTGCTGTGTCGCCACGCGCCGTGGCGCATCGCCCTCGAGTTGCACCTTGGCCACCTCCACGTACCAGTCGGCCAACTCCGACCAGAAGAACTCGTGGATCTGGCGGCCAGCCTCGCCGAACTGATAGGCCGACAGCAGGCGCTGCACCTCACCACAGCAGCGATCGTACCCGGCGAGGATCCAGCGATCCGCCAGCGTCGCCGGCGCAGGTGCCACCGCCGCGACTTCGTCGCATTTCGTGAGCACGAAGCGCGTCACATTCCAGATCTTGTTGGCAAAGTTGCGCGCCGCCTCGATGCGCTCGGGATTGAGGTTGAGATCCTGCCCCGGCGTGCTGCTGGTCACCAGCGTATAGCGCAGCGCATCGGTGCCGTACTGGTCCATCACCTCGAGCGGGTTGACCACATTGCCATAGCTCTTGCTCATCTTCCGCCCATCGCGATCGCGCACCAGCCCGTGCAGATAGATCGTGTGGAACGGCGCCTGGCCGGTGAGGTAGCAGCCGAGCATCATCATGCGCGCCACCCAGAAGAACAGGATGTCGTAGCCGGTCTCCATCACGCTCGTCGGGTAGAAGCGCTGCAGATCGGCCGTCGCATGCGGCCAGCCGAGCGTCGAGAACGGCCACAGCCCGCTCGAGAACCAGGTATCCAGGACGTCCGGATCCTGGGTGATGCCTGGCCCCTGTGGCTCAGGATCATCGGGGCCGGGCACGATCATGGTGCCATCGGCGGCGTACCACACCGGAATGCGATGCCCCCACCACAACTGCCGGCTGATGCACCAGTCCTGGATGGTGTCCATCCAGTGGAAGTACACCTTCTCGAAGCGTTCGGGCACGATGCGCACCGCGCCATCACGCACGGCGGCCGCCGCCAGCTCGGCCAGCGGGCGGGCGCGCACGAACCACTGCTCGCTGAGCAGCGGCTCGATGATCTCGCCGCCGCGCTGACTGATCCCGACCGACATGGTGTGGGGCTGCATGCCCGCCAGCAAGCCCTCGCGCTCGAGATCGGCGAGCACCGCGCGGCGCGCGGCGAAGCGCTCGAGGCCGGCGTAGCAGCCCGCATGCTCATTGAGGGTCGCATCGCGGTTCATCACGTTGATCATCGGCAACCCGTGGCGCAGCGCCACCTGGTAGTCGTTCGGATCGTGCGCCGGCGTGATCTTCACCGCACCGCTGCCGAACGCCGGATCGGCGTAGTCATCGGCGATGATCGGAATGCGCCGGCCCACGACCGGCAGCAGCACATCGCGCCCGATCAGGGCCCGGTAGCGCTCATCGGCGGGATTGACCGCGACGGCGGTATCGCCCATCAGCGTCTCGGGGCGCGTCGTCGCCACGGTGATGAACTCGGTGGCTGGCGCCGCCCACGCGCCCGAGCCCCACGATGCCGTGCCGGGCGGCGGGCCGTCGAGCGGCACCAGCGGATAGCGCAGATGCGCCAGGCTCACCTGACGCTCCTCGTGCTCGACCTCGAGATCGCTCACGGCGGTCTGCAGGGCGGGCGACCAGTTGACGAGATAGGTGCCGCGGTAGATCAGGCCGTCGTCGTACAGCCGCTTGAACGCCGCGCGCACCGCGTACGACAATCCCGGATCGAGGGTGAACCGCTCGCGCGACCAGTCACACGATGCGCCCAGACGCCGCAGTTGGCGCGTGATCTCGCCGCCGTAGCGCGCTTTCCAGGCCCAGGTGCGGCGCAGGAACTCCTCGCGGCCGACGGCTTCGCGGCTGCTGCCCTCGCTGCGCAGCAGCTTCTCGACCTGCGACTGGGTGGCGATGCCGGCGTGATCGGTGCCGGGCAGCCACAGCGCAGCATCGCCGCACATGCGGCGCCAGCGCACCAGCACGTCTTCGATCGTGACGAACATGGCGTGCCCCATGTGCAGCTCGCCGGTGACGTTGGGGGGCGGCATCGATACGACGAACGGCGCACGCGCAGCATCGCCGGCTGGCTGGAACCACCCGCTGTCCTGCCACCATGCGTAGAGCCGCTCTTCGATCTGTTGCGCCTCGTACGCCCGTGCCATCTCGGTCGGGCGCGCTATCCCGGGTGCTGTCATGATTCCCACCATCGCTTTCAACGGAGCCCTGTGCCTATTATACCCGTGCCGCAGCCATCGTCAGGCCGCCGGACCCGCCGGTCTGCTCTGGGCCGGCCGGCGCCACCGCATGCGGCTGCGGTGCGTCCCGCCCGCTGGCGTCGGGCGGATCGCGGCGCATCACCCGCGCGGGGGATAGCCCGGGCGTCCCGAACCAGCGATGATCAGGACGCCATCGGCAGGCGGCGGGCGCGCGGTGGTGCGATGCGCCGGCATGATATCGGGGGGCAGGATGTCCTGGATCGACGTATGGTGTGAGCGCTGGCTGGCCTGGATCTTTCCCGAGCGCTGCGTCGCCTGCGAGCGCCACGCCGGCAGCCTGTGCGCCGGCTGCCGGCGCACGCTGGAATGGTACGACGAGCCGCCGCCGATGCTGCTGGCGGCGCAGCAGGCGACGCACATCGCGTACGTGTACAACCACACCATGCGCCAGATCGTCCATCGGCTCAAGTATCGCCGCGAGCGGCGCGTGGCACGGCTCGCCGGCACCCTGATCGCGCAGCGCGTTCCCGAGTGCCTGACGCCCGGCAGCGCGTTTGTGCCGGTGCCGCTGCACGCCACCCGGCTGGCGCGCCGCGGATTCAACCAGGCTGCCCTGCTGGCGGGTGCGCTCGCCGGCATCAGCCGCGGGCGCCTGCTCGACCAACTGGTGCGCCAGCGCGATACGCCGCCACAGGCACACCTCGACGCCCGCGAGCGCCAGGCCAACGTCGCAGACGCCTTCGCCTGGCGTGGTATTCCACCGCCGGCGCACGTGATCCTGGTCGACGACGTGCTCACCACCGGCGCGACGATGCACGCCTGCGGCGAGGCGCTCCGCGCCGCAGGGGCACGCACCATCACCGGGCTGGCGCTGGCGCGCAGCCGCAGCCCCCGCCAGCCATCGTCGTGAGCATGCGCCGGCATGTCACGCGCCAGCACCTCAGCGCCGCGCATCGGCGCGTTCGCGCACCGCCAGCAACGCCTGCGGCAGGCGCACCACCGCCAGGCCGCGCGGCTGCACCCGCACAAACCGGCTGCGCACCGCATCCCACTGCTGCAGCAGCTCCGCAGCGCGCGGGCTCGCAGTCGTCTCGTGATGCCGCACCAGCAGCGCCCGCACGTTTGCCTCGTCCTGCGCCTCGAGCGGCTCGAGCGTGACCATCTCAGGATTGCACGATGTCGCCACGTTGCCGTGCTCATCGTACAGATACGCCAGGCCGCCCGTCATACCCGCCGCGAAGTTCCGGCCGGTCGCGCCGATCACCAGCACCACGCCGCCGGTCATGTACTCGCACCCATGATCGCCGACGCCCTCGACGACGGCGATGCCACCCGAATTGCGCACCGCGAAGCGCTCGCCTGCGCGGCCCGCAGCGTAGAGCGCCCCGCCAGTCGCGCCATACAGGCAGGTGTTGCCGATGATCGAGCTCTCGTGCCAGACGTAGCGCGCCGCCGGCGACGGCCGCACCACGATCTCGCCGCCGGCCATCCCCTTGCCGACATAGTCGTTCGACTCGCCCGTCAGCACCAGGCGCATGCCCGGCGCAAGGAACGCCCCGAAGCTCTGGCCGGCGCTGCCCTGGAATGCTACGGTGATCGTGCCTTCGGGCAACCCCTGCACGCCGAAGCGCCGCCCGATCTCGCCCGCCAGCGTCGCCCCGATCGTGCGATCGACATTGCCGATCGGGTACGCCAACTCCGTCGTCACGCCATCGTCCAGCGCCGGCGCCGCGTCGGCGAGCAGCCGCGCATTGAGCACATCGACGCCGATGCGACCATTGGCCGGCTGGGCGTTGCGGATCGCCGCATCAGCCACATCGACCCGCTGCAGCAGGCGCGTCAGGTCGACTACATCGCTGCCGGCGACGCCACGCGAGACCTGGCGCAGCCGATCGCTGCGTCCGACCAGCTCGGCGACCGAGCGGGCGCCGAGCTCGGCCAGCAGCTCGCGCACTTCCAGCGCCACATGCATGAAGAAGTGCGCCACATCCTCGGGGGTGCCGGTGAACTTGGCCCGCAGCTCGGGGCGCTGGGTCGCGATGCCCACCGGGCAATTGTTCGAATGACAGGTGCGCGCCATGACGCACCCCTCGGCGACCAGCGCTGCCGTGCCGAACGAGAACTCATCGGCGCCGAGCAGCGCCGCCAGCACCACGTCGCGGCCCGTCTTCAGGCCACCATCGACGCGCAGGCGCACCCGGCCGCGCAGATCGTTGATCACCAGCGTCTGCTGCGATTCGGCCAGACCGAGCTCCCAGTTGACCCCGGCATTCTTGATCGACGACAGCGGCGAGGCGCCAGTCCCGCCCGAATGGCCCGAGATGTGCACCACATCGGCACCGCCCTTGGCCACGCCGGCGGCCACGGTGCCGACGCCAGCTTCGGCCACCAGCTTCACCGAGACGGCCGCGCGCGGGTTGACCTGCTTCAGGTCATAGATCAGCTGGGCGAGGTCCTCGATGCTGTAGATGTCGTGGTGCGGCGGCGGCGAGATCAGCGGCACGCCGGGCGTGGTGTAGCGATTGCGCGCGATCTCCTCGGTGACTTTCTGCCCGGGAATCTGGCCGCCCTCGCCGGGCTTGGAGCCCTGCGCCATCTTGATCTGCAGCTCGCGACCGGACGCCAGGTACGCGGGAGTGACGCCGAAACGCCCGGACGCGACCTGCTTGATGGTGCTGTTGCGCTCGTCGTGGTAGCGCGCGGGGTCTTCGCCACCCTCGCCGGAGTTGCTCAGGCCGCCGATGCGATTCATCGCCACCGACAGCGCCTCATGCGCCTCGGCGCTGGTCGAGCCATGTGACATTGCCGCCGTCGAGAAGCGCATCGCGATCGACTCGAGCGGCTCGACCGCCTCGAGCGGCAGTGCCGGGCCGAGCGGCAGGATCTCGAGAACGTCGCGCAGCTCGGTGGGCGGCCGCTGATGCACCAGCCGGCTGTAGGCCCGATAGTCATCGTAGCTGCCGCCGCTGGCGGCTTTCTGTAGGGCATGTACCACTGTCGGCGCAAACGCGTGGTACTCGCCGTCCTTCTTGAACTTGTAAAAACCAGGATGCGCCAGCGTCGAGCGGGATGCCACCAGCGGCAGGCGGTTGGCGAACGCCGCGTCGTGATGCTCCAGCACGTCGCTGGCCAGCTTGTGGAAGCCAAAACCGCCGAGCCGCGCCGGCACGCCGGTGAAACAGCGTTCGATCACGGCGTCGGCCAGGCCGATCGCCTCGAAGATCTGCGCACCGCAGTAGCTGTCCACGGTCGCGATGCCCATCTTCGACATGACCTTCAGCAGGCCCTTCTCGAGCGCATGGATGTAGTTGACTTCCGCCTCGACGGCGATCTGGGCATTGGCCTCGGGACCGACGGCCGGCGCCGCGCGGCGGCTGCGCTCCTCGGCGCGATCGCGCTCGACGGCCAGCGCACGCACGGTGGCGAGCGCCAGGTACGGGTTCACCGCCTCGGCGCCCATGCCGATCAGGCACGCCAGATGATGCACCTCGCGCGGCTCGCCGCTCTCGACGATCAGGCTCACCATGGTGCGCACACCCGCACGGATCAGATGCTGATGGACCGCCCCGAGCGCCAGCAACGCCGGGACGGGCACATGCTCCTCGTCCACGCCGCGATCGCTGAGGATCAGCAGGACCGCATCATCGCGCGCTGCCGCCTCGGCGGCGCGGCATAGGCGGATGAGCGCGCCGAGCATGGCATCGGGACCATCGGCCGCACGAAACACGGCCGGCAGCGTGACGCTCCGGTACGCCGGATCGGCCAGCCCCCGGATGGTCGCCAGATGCTCGTCGGTCAGCACCGGCCCGGCCAGGCGGATCAGGTGGGCGTGCTCCGGGCGCTCCTCGAGCAGGTTGCCACGCCGGCCCAGCGCGAACGAGAGCGACATCACTAGTTCCTCGCGGAGCGGATCGATCGGCGGATTGGTCACTTCGGCGAAGCGCTGCTTGAAGTAGCTGTAGAGCGGGCGGGCACGCTCGGCGAAGACTGCGAGCGGCGTATCGTCGCCCATCGAGCCGACCGGCTCGACGCCGTCGCGCGACATCGGCCGCAGGATGACGGCCAGTTCTTCGGCAGTATAGCCGAATGCCTGCTGCAGCTCGCCCAGCAGCGCCGACCGCGCAGTCCGGGTGGTCTGGTCATGCTCGGCGGACTGGCCGCCGTAGCGGGCGGCGCCGGCCGGCGCGAGCACCTGTACCTGCGATGTGAGCCAGGCGGCGTACGGCTTGCCGCTCGCCAGCGCGTGCTTGACTTCGTGGTTTTCGGCGAACGTGCCGGTGCGCAGGTCGGCGGCGATCATCTGCCCTGGCCCGACTTTGCCCTTGCGGACGATGCGGGCTTCGTCGATCGGCACGGCGCCGACTTCAGACCCGCAGATCACCAGGCCATCATCGGTGACGAGGAACCGCGCCGGCCGCAGCCCGTTGCGATCGAGCGCCAGCCCGACGGTGTCGCCGTCGCAGAAGACCAGTGCTGCCGGCCCGTCCCATGGCTCCATCAGGCCGGCGTGGTACTGGTAGAAGGCGCGCCACTCCGCCGGCATGTCGTGGACCCGCTCCCAGGCTTCGGGCACCAGCATGGCCATGGCGTGACGCACATCGCGCCCACCCATCACCAGCAGCTCAAGCACGTTGTCGAGCATGGCCGAGTCGCTGCCACGCGGATCGACGACCGTACCGACGCCGACGATGCTGGCGGCCAGCGCGGCGCCGGCAGGTGGCTCGCCGTCGATCGCGGGCACCGGCATGCGCCGCCATTCGGCCTCGCGGGCCTGCATCCAGGTCAGGTTGCCCCACAGCGTGTTGATCTCGCCGTTGTGCGACAGCATGTGGAAGGGTTGCGCCAGCGGCCAGGTGGGAAACGTGTTGGTCGAGTAGCGCTGGTGAAAGACCGCGATCGCGGTGGTGTACAGCGGATCGCGCAGGTCGGCGTAGAACGCCGGCAGCAGCGGTGCGATCAGCAGCCCCTTGTACACGATCGTCCGCCCCGACATCGACGGGATGGCCAGATCGCCCAGATCCTGCCGCAGCGCCGCGGCTTCGATCGCCTTGCGCGCGATGTACAGCGCCCGCTCGCGGCCGGCTGCGCTCAGCATGACGGTCCCGTCGGGGACGATCAGCGCCTGCTCGATGGTGGGGCAGCTGGCCAGCGCGCTCGCCCCCAGGCTGTCACGATCGACCGGGACGACGCGCCAGCCGAGGACCCGCAGCCCGAAGCGCTGGCATTCGGCGCTGACCAGCTCGCGGCTGCGTGCGGCGCGCGCCGCGTCGGCCGGCAGAAAGCACATCGCCACGGCCAGCTGATCGAGGTGCTCGGACAGCCCGCG
The DNA here is from genome assembly GCA_018969485.1 of Chloroflexota bacterium. Lineage (GTDB taxonomy): Bacteria > Chloroflexota > Chloroflexia > Chloroflexales > Roseiflexaceae > CAIQIY01. The sequence goes on along the minus strand of JAGWYG010000020.1, from coordinate 30,974 downwards.
TTCTGCCAGCTCGCGGGCGAACAGGACCCGCGGAATCTGCGTCAGAACCCCCGCACCATCGCCGCTCTTGTTGTCGGCAGCGACGCCCCCACGGTGTGCCATGTGCCCGACGGCAGTCAGCGCCTGCGTCAGGATATCGTGGCTGGCTTCGCCTGAGAGGCGCACCACAAAACCGATGCCGCACGCGTCATGCTCGAAGCGCGGATCGTAGAGGCCGCGCGATGGCTGGTGGAGCGGGTCATTCATCTTGCTTTCCCCTCGGTCGCTGTTCAGGTCGTCGATGTGCCGCCACACTCCTGGCACGGCGCAGCAGCGGTCGTTGCCAGCACTACGCGGCGCTGCGTCGTCGGGATCTGTGGTCGGGCACGATTCCCGGTCGATTGGCCCGCCTGCTGATCGCCCGAAGATGACAAAACCCCACAGAAACCTCGTGCATACACAAGGCTGCTGTGGGCGCCAGTGCCAACAGAGCTCAAGAATTTCCGCAGATCATACAAGCAGGTATCGGTCCATGTCAACTGTGACGGCGGAGATGCGAGGAGCCTGGATCGCGCCAGTGCCGCAGAACCGGTCGATGCTGCCGGGCGCCGTCGCCGGCGGGGCACGATTGCGGCCCGACCGCCCGCGCTGAGCCGTGCTCGGGGAACTGCTCCCGCGGCCGCACCAGCGCGGTGCGGGGATGGTGCGCGCCGGGGTCTTCGCGCCACGAGGGCGCATGCATCACGGGGCACGACCGTGATCGCACCGCTGCACCGCACCATAGTTGCATCGCACGTGTTTCAGGGTATACTATCGACATCGTACGAATATCAGTGGTACCAGCATGCGCGCGATACGGCGAACAACCGATCGTTCCGGCGACGAGGGCGGTCCGACCCGGCGAATCCTGATCGCCGACGACGACCCCTCGATCGCGACGCTCATCCAGGTGACGCTGAAAGACCCGCGCTATGTCATCGAGGCAGTGCGCAACGGTCTCGAGGCGTTGCAGGCATTCGAAGCCAGCCGCTACGACGTCATCATCCTCGACGTGATGATGCCCTACGTCGACGGCTTCGAGGCGTGCCAGCGCATCCGCCAGCAATCCGACGTCCCGATCCTGATGCTGACCGCCCGCGACGGCACCGACGACATCGTCCACGGATTCTCGCTCGGTGCCGACGACTACATCACCAAGCCATTCAAGACCGTCGAACTGATCGCGCGGGTCGAATCCATCCTGCGCCGCGTCGAGGGACTGCGCCGGCGCAGTGTTCCCACCATCGTGCGGGTCGGCGACATCGAGATCGACGAGCCGCGCCACCGGGTCACCGTACGGGGGCGCATGGTCAATCTCACGCCGATGGAGTTCGAGCTACTCTTCTTCCTCGCCGTGAGCGCCGGCACCGTCTTCGACCGCGAGACGCTCTTCCAGGAAGTGTGGGGCTACGAGTACGTCGGCGAGACCAACCTGGTCGATGTCTGTGTCCGTCGGCTGCGGGAGAAGATCGAGGAAGAGCCATCGAAGCCGCGGATCATCCTGACGGTGCGGGGGGTCGGCTACAAACTGGCCGAACCCTGAGCGCTGGCGCGATACCGCGCCTGCAATGCCACGTAGCTGCGCGCGGCGCGCAGGATGCGCGCACGATGATCCTCGCGCAGCGGCCGCACCGTACCGGGTATGCCGACCACCAGGGAGCCCGGCGGCACCACCATCCCCTCGGGCACCAGGGCGCGCGCCGCGACCAGGCTGCCGGCGCCGATGCGCGCATGGTTCAGGATCACGGCCCCCATGCCGATGAGCACCTGTGACTCGATGGTGCAGCCGTGGATGATCGCCGCATGGCCGATGCTGACCTCGTCGCCGATGGTCAGCGGGGCATCGGGATCTGCATGCAGGATGGCGCCGTCCTGGATGTTGCTGCGGGCGCCGATGACGATCCGGTGATTGTCACCGCGAATCACCGCCATCGGCCAGACGCTGCTGTCGGCGCCGATGGTCACGCTGCCGAGGATGACGGCATGGGGCGAGCAATACGCGCTCGGATCGATCTCGAAGGCGGCATCGGGGCCGGGAATCGGCATCATCAGCATGCTCCTCTGGGCGATCGGCGTGCAACGCCGACCAGCATCACTCGGGGTCGAGGCGGTACACATCGGCGTACGGCGCATCCAGCAGCAGCGTGACCGGCAAGCCCGCCACGCTGGCCGGCTGGCCGACGAAGAACACCGGTCGGCCGGGGTAGCGGCGCCGCGCCCGCGCCAGCCACGGATCGTCGCCGGGCTCCACCACATCGATCCACACATCGGCGCGGCGGCCCTCGGCGAACCGCAGGTACTGCAGCGTCATGCCCTGTTCCCAGTGGGTGACCACCACCGCATCGGCTGGCAGCACCTGATGGACCGCTGCGGCAAACTCGCGATAGAGCGTCAGGTGTTGTTTGGCCGAGACGCGATAGCGCGTCGCGCCCCAGGCCAGCACCAGGACCATCGCGAGCAGCAGCAGCGTGCGGCGGCGGCGTCCGGCATGCCGCGCGATCCAGCGCACCCCCCACGCGATCCCGAGCGTCCACGGGATCAGCAGCGGCAGCGTGAACACCGGCCAGTCGCCGACCGCCGGGCCGAGCGCCAGCAGGTAACCCAGCGCCGGCACGGCCAGTGCCAGCACCAGCGCGAGGCAGCGTGGCCGCTCGCGCGCCAGCAGCCACAGCCCGCACGCGCCGGCAGCCACGCCAGCCGGGCCAAATTCGAACAGCAGGCGCCGCGCGATGCCGGCCAGCAGCAGCGCAGCGCCGGTGGCATCGGGCCAGGCGAAGATGCCACGCCGGACCGCACCGCCGGTCATCAGGTCCAGCACTTCCCCCCACGTGCGCGGTGCCCCCCAGAAGTAGCCCGCCGGCAGGCCATAGTCGTGGCCATCGAACGGCCCCAGGCGGGCGAACTGCGCCAGCGGATAGATCTGCGGCGCCATCCCCAACATCAGTGCCATCAGCACCGGCCGCCAGGGTGGCGTCAGTTGCAGGCGGCGCCACGCCCACCACAGCGCCAGCGCGCCCGGCAGCGCCGCACACACCACAAACAGCCCGTGGTGCAGGCTGCCGAGCACGCCCAGACCGACCACCGGCACGTACGCGCGCCGGTCGCCGGCCAGCAACTGCTGCAGCGCGCCGGCGAATGCCAGCAGCAGCAGCAGCAGCAGCGCATATACCTCGGCGATCGTCGCGGCATGCCACACGCCCGGCGCCAGCCCGAGCGCCAGCACCGCCAGCGTCGCCGCGGCGCGCGACTCGCCCAGGCGCCACAGCAGCCGCCACAGCACCGCCAGCGCCAGCGCAGCGCACACCACCGAGACCAGCGTCACCCGCCACGCCGGCACACCCCAGGGGACCAGCATCGCGCTCGCGCGGCCCAGCAGCACATACAGCGGATACGTGGTCGGGTGTGGCACGCCGCCGATCACCGCAGCCAGCTGGAACTCGGCCGAATCGCCGGCCTGCACATCGGGCGACATCGTCGCGAGATACAGCATGGCGCAGCCCAGCACCGGCAGCAGCGCCGGCCACCAGCGTGGCAGCGGGGGCAGACTCATCATCGACCATCTCCATCGAGCCGGCAACAGCACGCCGAATTGTACGCCATCTGGCGCGCAGGTCGGTCCGCCGGGGTGCGTGTGCTATAATGGCGGTGATCGGCTGCGCCCACCCCACGCGGTGCGCCCGCCGCGTCGGTCCGCATGCCCGACGACACTGAGGAGAATGCGACCCATGCGTGCTTTGTTCGAGCGTCTCTTCGGGTTCGGCCCGGAGCGCGCCATCAAGAGGCTTCAACCGCTCGTCGCAGCGATCAACGCGCTCGAGCCCGCGATGATGGCCCTCAGCGACGATCAGCTGAGCAACCAGACGGCTCGCTTCCGCGAGCGCATCGCCGGGGGCACCACGCTCGACGAGCTCCTGCCCGAGGCGTTCGCCAGCGTCCGCGAGGCGGCGCGGCGCGCCATCGGCCAGCGCCACTACGATGTCCAGCTCATCGGCGGCATCGTGCTCCACCAGGGCAGGATCGCCGAGATGCGCACCGGCGAGGGCAAGACGCTCGTCGCCACGCTGCCGCTGTATCTCAACGCACTGCTGGGCAAAGGGTGCCACCTGATCACCGTCAACGACTACCTCGTGCGCGTCGGCGCCGGCTGGATGGGCCCGGTCTACCGGCGGCTCGGCCTGAGCGTCAGCGTGATCGCGCACGACCTCTCGGCGATCTACGATGAGGAGTACATCGACCCGCGCGCCGACCAGGAGGATCACCGGCTGATCCACTGGCGCCCGGTGACGCGGCGCGAGGCGTATGCCGCCGATATCGTCTATGGCACCAACAACGAGTTCGGCTTCGATTACCTGCGCGACAACATGGCCACCGACCTGGCCCAGCTCAATCAGCGCGAGCTGCATTACGCCATCGTCGACGAAGTCGACAACATCCTGATCGACGAGGCGCGTACGCCGCTGATCATCTCGGGGCCGGCGCAGCAGAGCAGCGATGAGTACCGGCGCTTCGCCCAGTTGGTGCGGCAGCTGCGCCCCGGCACCACCACCCCCGACGAAGTCAAGAAGCAGGGCATCGATCCCGATGGCGACTTCATGATCGACCCGCGCAGCAAAGCCATCCTGCTCACCGATGCCGGCATCCAGAAGATCGAGCGGCTGTTGCGCATCCCCGCGCACGAGAGCCTGTATGATCCGCAGCACTCCCGGCTCACCCACTACGTCGAGAATGCGCTGCGTGCCGAGTATGTCTACCATCGCGATCGCGACTACATCGTTGAAGCCGATGGCGACGTCGTGATCGTCGACGAATTCACTGGCCGCAAGATGGCGGGGCGGCGCTGGAGCGATGGGCTACACCAGGCGGTCGAGGCCAAGGAAGGGGTACGGCTGCGCCAGGAAAACATCACCATGGCGACGATCACCTTCCAGAACTTCTTCCGCATGTATGGCAAGCTGTCCGGCATGACCGGCACGGCCTACACCGAGCGCGAGGAGTTCGGCAAGATCTACAACCTGGACGTCGTGCCTGTCCCGCCACACCGGCCGATGGTGCGCGTCGACCTCGACGACCAGATCTACCGCACCGAGATCGCCAAGTTCCATGCCGTCGCCCGTGATGTCGCGGACGTCCACGCGGTCGGGCGGCCGGTGCTCATCGGCACCACCTCAGTCGAGACGTCCGAGCGCCTGAGCACGATCCTGCGCCAGGCCGGTATCGAGCATCACGTGCTCAATGCCAAGTTCCACGAGCGCGAGGCGCGCATCGTGGCCCAGGCCGGGCGGCGCGGCAGCGTCACCATCGCCACCAACATGGCCGGCCGTGGCACCGACATCCTGCTCGGCGGCAATCCCGACGGGCTGCTCGAAGAGCTGCTCGAGGCCCAGCACCTGACGCTGGCCGACGCCAGCAGCGAGCAGCGCCGCGCCGCGCTCGAGCAGGCGCGGGCGATCACCCGTGCCGAAGGCGACGACGTCAAGCGGCTCGGCGGGCTGCACATCATCGGCACCGAGCGTCATGAGTCGCGCCGCATCGACAATCAGCTGCGCGGCCGCGCCGGTCGCCAGGGCGATCCGGGCTCATCGCGCTTCTTCCTGTCGCTCGAAGACGACCTGATGCGCCGCTTCGGCCCGGTCGACCGGGTCAAGGGGCTGATGGAGCGGCTCGGCGTCGAAGACGATGTGCCGATCTCGGCGCGGCTGATCAACCGTTCGATCGAGGGTGCACAGACGCGCGTCGAGGGATACAACTTCGACATCCGCAAGCATACCGTCGAGTTCGACGATGTGATGAACAAGCAGCGCCTGATCATCTACGCCGATCGCCGCGCCATCCTCCAGGGGCACAACCTGCGCGGCCGCCTGATGGAGATGTTCGAGGAAGAGATCACGCCCCTGGTCAGTCAGTACATCGACCAGGCGACAGGCGCCGAGGAACCCGAGCGCGACCTGGTCGGGCTGCTGCGCGCCTGGCGTGCCATCAACCCGGTCGCGCCCGTCGCCGAGGCGGACCTCGATCCGCTCTCACACGACGAGATCGTCGCCGTCCTGCTCGACTCGGTCGAGGAGGCCTACGAGCGGCGCGAGGCGGCGATCGGCGCCGAGAAGATGCACTATGTCGAGCAGCGCGTGCTGCTGTCGGTGATCGACCGGCAGTGGATCGACTATCTCACCGGCATGGAGGATCTGCGGCAGGAGATTGGCCTGCAGGCGATCGCGCAGCGCGACCCGCTGATCGAGTACCAGCGCAATGCCTTCAAGATGTTCGACGAGCTGAAAGAGACGATCCAGCGAACGGTGGTGGCTCAGCTGTTTCCGATCTCGCTGCAGTACGAGCAGCAGCTACGCCAGATCGAGGCCGAGACGCGCCAGCGCCAGCTGATCGCCGCCCGGGCCGGCGTCGCCGGTGCCGAGCCGCAGTCGGCGCCGGCGGCGCGCAAGCCGGTCAGCGCCGATGTCGGCCGCAACGATCCCTGCCCGTGCGGCAGCGGGCGGAAATTCAAGGTCTGCCATCTGGGGCGCGAGGCTGAGCTGACGGCGCTGCTGCAGGCACGACCGGACGGCGCCGCGGCAGCCACCGCCGGCGGCGCGCGTCCGTCGCGTGGCCGCCAGGCGCCGACGCCCCAGCCGACCCGTGGCCGCAAGAAATGAGCCGCGCGCCGGTGATGGCGCGCCCTGAATGACTGGAGCACGTGGTGCCGAAGCGTCCCCGACCGGTGTTGCTGGCCGTCCTCGATGGCTGGGGTGAGCGTGAGGAGACCGAGGGTAACGCGATTCGCCTGGCGCAGACGCCCAACATCGATGCCTGGCGTGCCAGCCGCCCCTGGAGTCTGCTGCATGCCGCCGAGCGCGATGTCGGCCTGCCGCCGGGCCAGATGGGCAACTCCGAAGTTGGCCATCTCAATCTCGGCGCCGGGTTCGTGGTGATCCAGTCGATCACGTTCATCGACAGCCAGATCGATGATGGCAGCTTCTTCGAGAACGAAGCGTTCATCGCCGCGGTGGAGCATGTCCGGGCGCGCGGCTCGCGGCTGCATATCATCGGCCTGCTCGGCAGCGGTGGCGTTCACGCCCACATCCGCCACGAGAAGGCCCTGCTCGAACTGGCACGCCGCGCCGGGCTGCAGCATGTCTTCGTGCACGCGTTCACCGATGGCCGCGACACGATGCCGCAGAGCGCGCTCGGCTACCTGCAGGACCTCGAGCGCACCATGGCCGGGCTGGGCGTCGGCCGGGTGGCCAGCGTGACTGGCCGCTACTATGCGATGGATCGCGACCGGCGCTGGGAGCGCACCCGGCGCGCCTACGAGGCGCTGGTCGATGGCGTCGGCGCGTCCGCCGCGTCCGCCGGGGCGGCGATTCGGCACGCCTACGACGCGGGGATCACCGACGAGTTCATCGAGCCGACCGTGATCCTCGACGATGGCCGGCCGCTGGCGACGATCGGCGACGGCGACTCGGTGATCTGCTTCAACTTCCGGGCGGACCGTGCGCGCCAGCTGACCCAGGCGTTCGTCTTGCCGGAGTTCAGCGGATTTGCGCGGGCTGCGCTGCAGGATCTGCTGTACGTGGCGATGCGCGAGTACGAGAAGGGCCTGCCGGTATCGGTGGCGTTTGACATCCGCGATATCGAGGTGCCGGTGGCGCAGGTGATCAGCGATGCCGGTCTGCGCCAGCTTCACGTCGCCGAGACCGAGAAGTATGCCCATGTGACGTTCTTCTTCAACGGCGGCCGTGAACGCGAATACCCCGGCGAGGATCGCCTGCTGGTGCCGTCGCCGCGCGATGTCGCCACGTATGACCTGAAGCCGGAGATGAGCGCGCTGGCCATCCGCGATGGCATCCTGCAGGCGCTGGCCGAAGACACCTACGATTTCATCATCGTCAACTTCGCCAACGCCGACATGGTCGGCCATACGGGTGTGCTCCCGGCGACGATCGCGGCGGTCGAGACCGTCGATGCGTGCCTGGGGGCGATCGTGCCGGCGGTGCTGGAGCGTGGCGGCGTGGCGCTGATCACGGCCGATCACGGCAACGCCGAACAGTTGATCGATCCGCTGACAGGCGGGCCGCATACCGCCCACACGACCAACCCGGTGCCGTGTCTGCTGATCGCCGATGCCGCGTCGGGCTTCGATGGCGTGCGGCTGCGCGCCGGGCGGCTGGCCGATGTCGCGCCGACGCTGCTGGAGTTGCTGGGGCTGACGCCGGCATCGGCGATGACCGGCCGCTCACTGATCGTGCGAGGGGGCGATGACTGACTCACGCTACCGGGCGCGCTTCGGTGCCGCATCCCGCGTCTTCATCGTGGTACATGCCGAAGACGCCGGGCAGGCCGGGCGCAATGCCGCGATCGCGCACGATGCCGGCGCCGATGGTGTATTCCTGATCAACCACGCGATCAGCAGCGACGCGCTGCGCCCGATCGTCGCCCAGGCGCGCGCGCGCTGGCCTGCCTGGTTCATCGGTGCCAACTGCCTCGATCGCACGCCGGCCGAGAGCATCGCCCTGCTCGGCAGCCTGGTCGACGCCATCTGGAGCGACGACGCGCTGGTCGACGAGCGCGTCGCGGCGCAGCCGGAAGCGGCGGCGATCGTGGCGGCGCAGCGCCAGCATGCGCCAGACGCGCTGCACTTCGGCGGGGTCGCGTTCAAGTACCGGCGCACGGTCGATGACCTGGTGGCAGCCTGTCATGCCGCGGTGCCATACGTCGATGTGGTGACGACCAGCGGGCCGGGCACCGGCATGGCGGCCGATGTCGCCAAGATCCGGACGATGCGCGCAGCGCTCGGCCAGGCGCCGCTGGCGATCGCCAGCGGCATCACGCCAGAGAATGTCGGCGCATATCTGCCCTACGCCGATGCCTTCCTGGTCGCGACCGGGGTGAGCGTGAGCTTCACCGAGCTCGATGCCGCGAAGGTGACGCGGCTGGTGGAGCGGGTCAGAGCGGGGTGAACAGCGTGTCTGCGATGATCCTCGATGGGCGCGTCGTGGCGCGCGCGATGCGGGCTGACACGCGCCAGGCTGCCGAGCGCGTCACCGCGCAGCGTGGCCGCAGCCCGGCGCTGGCCGTGCTGCATCCGACCGACGACGCGGCAGCGCGCAGCTATGTGCGCGCGCTCGTCCGCGCCGCCACCGATGTCGGCATCACCTGCCGGATCGTGCCGCTCGCCGCCGACACCACCCGGGCGCAGGTGCTGGCGCAACTCGCACAGCTCAATGGCGATCCGCAGATCGACGGCATCATGGTGCAGACGCCGCTGCCGGTCGGCTGCGACGCTGCCGAGGTATCGCGCGCGGTCGCCGCCAGCAAGGACGTTGATGGCGTGAGCCCGTGGAACGCCGGCGAGCTGAGCCATGGCCGCGCGGCGCTGCTCCCGGCCACACCGGCGGGGGGCATGGCGCTGTTGCGCCACTACCAGATCCCGCTGGTCGGCCGCCACGCCGTCGTCATCGGCCGCAGTGCCGTGGTCGGTCGGCCGATGGCGCTGCTGCTGTCGCACGCGCACGCCACCGTCACCCTGGCCCACTCGCGCACCGCCAACCTGGCGGCACTCGTGCGCTGCGCCGACATCGTCGTGAGCGCCACCGGTCGCGCCGGCATCATCACCGGCGAAATGGTCCGGCCGGGCGCGGTCGTGGTCGATTTCGGCATCAATGTGCTGGCCGACGGCACGATCGTCGGCGATGTGGATTTCGCCGCCGTCAGCACACATGCCGCCGCGATCACGCCGGTGCCCGGTGGCACCGGGCCCATGACCACCGCGATCGTGTTGCAGCAGGTGGTGGATGCCGCGGCAGGCGCAGCGTGATGCGCCGCCAGCATCCGGGAGGCAGCAGGTGAATCGCCCATTGGTGATCGGCGTGGCCGGCGGCAGCGGTTCGGGGAAGACCACGGTCTCGCAGGTGATCCTGCGGCGCTTCGGTGCAGCGCGCGTGGCCTATGTGCCGCACGACCTGTACTACCGCGATCTCTCGCATCTGCCGTTCGCCGAACGCGTCAGTCTCAACTTTGATCATCCCGATGCGCTGGAGACGTCGCTGTTCGTGACGCAGCTTGATGCGTTGCGCGCCGGCCAGTCGGTCGCCGTGCCGACATATGACTTCACCGACTATACGCGACGTGCCGAGACGGTGGCGATCGCGTCGCAGCCACTGATCGTCGTCGAGGGCATTCTGATCTATACCGACCCGGCGTTGCGCGAACGCATCGATGTGAAGGTCTTCGTCGATGCGCCCGGCGACGTCCGGCTCATCCGGCGCATCCAGCGCGATGTGCACGAGCGCGGCCGCACGGCAGAGTCGGTGATCGAGCAGTATCTGCGCACGGTGCGGCCGATGCATGACGCGTTCGTCGAGACGTCGCGGCGCTTCGCTGATGTGATCATTCCGAATGACTCGCTCGAACCTCAGGGGTATGAGGCGTTTCTGGGGCGCATCGACCGGATCGTGAGCGGGTTGCTGGGGGATCGCGCGCGTGCCTGACGGCCCGGATATCGCGGGGTACTACCAGACGTACTGGCAGCGCCGCCAGGCCGATGGTCGCACTGCCGCCATCGCACCCCGCGTCGTCGCCGCGCGGCGGCTGCTCGCAGGCGGTCGTGGCCGGCTGCTCGATGTCGGGTGCGGCGACGGTACGCTGGGCCAGGCGCTGGCGCCGACCGGCGCGTGGCGGCTGGTGGGCGGTGATGTTGCCGATGCGGCGCTGGAACTGGCTGCGCCGCACTACCATGCGATACATCGGCTGGACCTGGAGCGCGATGCGCTGACATCCCTGCCCGATGCCCCCTTCGATGCCATCGTGGCGCTCGAGGTCCTCGAGCACCTGTTCGATCCCTCGGCGGCACTGCGGCGCTGCCATGTCGCGCTGGCACCGGGCGGGATGCTGGTCGCCTCATTCCCCAACATCGCCTGGTGGCGTCATCGGCTCAGCGTTCTGGCTGGTGGCCTGCCGTCGGGCTATACGCTCTACGACGCTGCCGAGCACATCCAGTGGTTCACGCTGCCCCGGTTCATCCAGGTGCTCGAGGGGGCTGGCTTCGTGGCGACGGCGCTCGATGGTCAGTTCATCCTGCCGCCGCCGCTCCGCCTCCTGCCGGCCGTCGGGCGCGACTGGCTGGCGCGCCGTCGGCCAAACCTGTTCGGCTACCAGCTAGTGCTGGCCGCGCGCCGGCGATGCGATGGCTGACGCGCCGGTCATCCAGCTGAAGACGATCTGGCTGCCGCAGTCGGAGACCTTCGTCGCCGCCTGGATCCGGTCGCTCACGCGCTGGCCGGCGCTGGTGTGCGCCGAACAGTTTGCCAACCTCGATGTCTTCCCACTCGCAGCATGCCATCAGTTGCGTCGGCCATCGCTGATACGCCGAGGCCTGGCGGCGCTGGCGCGCCAGCGCGTCGGCGACCAGACGATCCGGGCGCCATTCGTCGCCGATCCGACGCTGCTGGCGGCGCTGCGTCGCGCACCGCTGCTGCACGCACATCACGGCGAGGCTGGCCCGGCGGCGTGGCATCTCGCGCAGCGCACCGGCTGCCCGCTGATCACATCATTCCACGGGCGCGACGTGGCGATGGCGATCCGCCACCAGACTGCCTGGCGCTACCGTGCGCTGTTCGCCGGCGGCGCAGCGTTCACGGCCGTGAGCCAGCGCATGGTGCGCCAGCTGATCGCGCTGGGCGCACCCGCCGAGCGCGTCCACTACATCCCGACGGGCGTCGTGCTCCCCGCGGCGCCGGCGCCGCGCGCCGCCTCCGCCGCTGCGCCGCACCTGATCGCCATCGGCCGGCTCACCGCAAAGAAAGGCTTCGCCGTCGCACTCGAAGCGCTGCGCATGCTCCAGGCGCCGCTTCCCGGCACGCGGCTGACGCTCATCGGCGATGGGCCGCAGCGTGCTGCCCTGCACGCCCAGGTGCGCCGCGACGGCCTGGCGCCGTACGTCGAGTTCTGCGGCGCGCTGCCACACCACGCGACGCTGGCCGCGCTGGCCCGCGCCGATCTGTTGATCGCGCCGAGCCAGACGGCGTCCGATGGCGATGCCGAGGGCGCTCCGGTGGTGCTGATGGAAGCACTCGCGCACGAAGTACCCGTGGTTGCGACCAATCACGCGGCCATCCCCGAGGTGGTGCCCGATGGCATCGCCGGGCGGCTGGTCGCCGAAGGTGATGCGGCAGCGCTGGCGGCGGCAGTGATCGACCTGTGGCGGCAGCCGGCGCTGCGCCGTGCGCTGGGGCGGGCCGGGCGCGCGCATGTGGCACGGCAGTTTGATCTGACGCATGCGGTGGCACAGCTTGATGCGCTCTACCGGCAGGTGGCGCGCTGCTGAGCGGGATCGCTGCAGCGGGGCGGCTAGCTCACGCGGCGCCGGGCGGGCCGCAGCGTCGCCGCATCAGGGCATCAGCACGATTCCGGTTGCGCGGCGCAGATGCTGCGGCTATAATCCTCATGACACCTGCGACAGTATGTCGTACGATGAAGCATCACGGGGAGTGCCGACATGCGCCGGCGAATCAGGACGGTCTCAGACGATCCGACGCGAATGCTGCGTGGCCTGCTGGCGATGCCACCGGTGGCGCACGCCGGCGTCGCCCGGCAGTCGCTGATCGCGGGGGCACTCGGGCGGCGCCCCCCCGACCAGATCGCCACACTCCTGGTGGCACTCGAGCGCGGCGCAGCGCTGGCGCTGGTCCTTCTGCTGGCGCACTGGACGATCGAAGGGCCGCTCTATCCGTGGTGGCGCGGCGTGCTGTCACAGCCGGCGGTGGCGCAGATCGCCGCGCAGCCGCCGCCCGCCGCGCCAGCGGCCGTCGCCAGCGTGCCATTGCCCTCCCGCGCGGCACCACCTGCACCGGCAGAGTTCGTCGCGCCGCGCCGACGCGACGTCGCGCCACGCCCGGTGGCGCACACCAGCGCCCCCGAGCGGCTCGTGGTGCCGGCGATCGGGCTCGACACCCCCGTCGGCGAGATGCGCATCGTCGACGGCGCATGGCAGGTGCTCGACGACATCGCCGGATACCTTCATGGAACCGGGCGCCCCGGCGAGCCAGGCACCATGGCGCTGGCTGGTCACGCCGGCGTGCGCGGGGCCGTCTTTCGCGATCTGGGCGCGATCACCATCGGCGACGAGATCCTCGTCGATGCCGACGGCTGGCGCTACACCTATCGCGTCACCGAGATCTTCAGCGTCCTGCCGACACACGTCGAGGTCCTCGCGCCGCGTGCCGAGCCGACGCTCGTGCTGCTGACCTGCACCGACTGGGACACCCGCCGACTGGTGGTCGCCGCCCGTCTCGCCGCTGCCGTACCGATCGGCCGATAGGAGGTCGCCATGCCCTTGCGCCCACGCACCAGTCGGACGATCGCCAGGCCGGTGCCACGCAGCACCGGCTGGACGCGCTACGAGGTGATACTGGTGCTGCTCAGCATCGGGTTGATCATCATGCCGCTCGCCGGCGAGATCTGGCGCTGGGTCGATCCGCCGCTCGCGCCGGCGGCCCAGCCACAGCCCACCGATGCCGCGGCGCCGCTGCGCGTCACGGGGCAGGTCGCCGCGAACAGCATCGCACCGGGCCAGCCGGTCGCGTTCAGCTTCGTCGTGTCCGGCGACGCCGCGACGCCGGTTCGCGTGGCGCTCCGCATGCCGCTCGGCCGCGGCGCGGTGGTGCAGTCGGCGCAGGCCGCCGGCGGAAGCTGCAGCTACGATGCCATGCAGATCGCCTGCGACGTCACCGCGGGCCGCGCCACCGACGCTACCGTCACCGTCACGCTCAGCGCCGATGCCGTGCAACCGCCCCCGGCGCTGGTGCTTCAGGCCGAAGCGCTCGACGAGCGCAACTTCTCGGCACGCTCACCTGCGCTCAGCGTGGCGGTCGATGGTGTCGCGACCACGGCCACCGCGGGTTTGGCCACGCCCGAGTTGGCACCGTTCGATGTGACGCGCGACCTGGCATTCACCATGACCAGCGACTGGTCGACCGTGTATGCTGACCAGCCGCTGACGTACTACGTGATGGTCATGAATGATCATCCCGAGCGTGCGCTCGACGAGGTACAGCTGTCGAGCGTCTTGCCCGACGCGCTGTCGGTTGAGTCTGCCGCGTTTGCGCCCGACTACATGCCCGCAGCGGGGGGCGTCGCCCTGGTCAGTGGTCAGCATGTGCGGGCACTGGTGCCGCGCCTCGCATCTGGCGAGGCGATCGAGCTGCAGATCCAGGTGATGGTGCGCACTGGCGTCGCTGCCAGCGACGTGATCACGGCGCAGTCGCAACTGGTATTCACCGGCGTACCTGCCCCGCTGTTCTCATCGCTCGTCAGCGTCACCGTCGATAGCCCGGCCGCCACGCCCAGCGTCGCCGCCACGCCCAGCGTCATCGCCACGCCCAGCGTCATCGCCACGCCCAGCGTCATCGCCACGCCCAGCGTCATCGCCACGCCCAGCGTCATCGCCACGCCCAGCGTCATCGCCACGCCCAGCGTCGCCGTCACGCCCAGTGCGCAGGCGCTGTCATCAAAAGCGGTACCACCTGCGGCAAGTCTGCCGGAGACCAGCTCAGGGCTCCCGTGGTGGGGCATCGCGCTGCTGGCGGTGACGCTCGGTGCGCGTGCGCTGAGGCAGCACCGCGGGCGATCAGGCGCACGCACGGTGCATCGTTGATCCGCAGCAGTCGATGGAGCGCCGATCCCGGCGGGCGATCGGCAGAATCCGCGCATCGCAGGCATCGCGCGCCATGGGGCGTCATCGACCGGCTGCGATACGAACATGAGGAGCAGTGACGTGATTCAGCGTGGGCAGAGCGACGCGCAGCACATCGGCATCGGTCTGATTGGCTACGGCGGCATCGGGCGGCTTCATGCGCTCGTCATCCGCATGGTACCCCTGATGTACCCGGGGCTCCCCGGCATACCGCGATTGGTCGCAGTCGCCACTGCCAGCGACGCTTCGGCCGCACGGGCGCAGCGCGAGCTGGGCGACGGCGTCGCCTGTGGCACCTCGATCGACGCGCTGCTGGCCAATCCGGCGGTGACCCTGGTCGACTGCTGCGCCCCCACCGGCGCGCATGGCTGGATCGGCGACGCGGTGCTGGCCAGCCGCCGCGATCTGTTCATGGAGAAGCCACTTACGGCCGATCCGGCCGAATCGGCGCGGCTGGTCGCGCAGGCCGCAGCGCAGGGCGTGCGCGCCGGCGTGAACTATCACAATCGGCACGTGCCGGCGATCCAGCAGCTGCGGCAGCACGTTGCCAGCGGCGCGCTCGGCACCGTGCGCAGCGTTCACATGCGCTACTACCGCGCCAGCAATCTGCGCGGGGACCGCCCGGTCTCGTGGCGCACGGCCGGCGCCGGCAGCGGTGTGCTGATCGATCTGGGCAGCCATCTGCTGGATCTCGTCGAATACCTGCTCGGCCCGATTCGCCGCATCTCGGCGCGGCTGCGCACCGTCGTCGCGCAACGGCCCGATGCCAGCGGCGCGCTGGTGCCAGTGACGGCCGACGACATCGCGTGGCTGACGATCGAGCTCGACGACGGCGCATACGGCACCATCGAGGTCTCCAAGGTTGTTCCCGGCGCGGGCGACGAGATCGTCATCGAGGCGTACGGCGCGCTGGGCAGCTGTCGCTACGACTCGCGCGATCCCAATAGCCTCGAGCTGGCGACTGGCGGAGCCGCGGCGACGACGCTGCGCCGGGTGACCGCGAGCCGTGTCCAGCCAGCCGCGGCGCTGCCATCGCCCGAGATGCCGACGGGGGTCCTGCAGTGGCATGCCGCCGCGCTCGCCGATCTGATCGCTGGTGGGACGACCACCGCCAGCCTCGCCGCCGGGCTGGCAGTCGATCGTGCGCTCGCGGCGGCGCGATACTCTGCGGCGCATGGTGGCATCGCCGTGGAGCTCGCAGCATTCGCGGGCGATCAGGAGGCCGCTGATGCAGCGCGATGACCAGCGGCTGATCGTCGTCGCCGACCTGCCCGCCGATGGCGTCGCCGACGACCGGGTGGCGGACCGGGTGACGCCGGAGCAGGTCTGGGGCCATCCGCGGGTGCAGGCCTACGTACGGGTGGCCAACGACAGCCTGCGCCAGATCGGCTATACCGAACACGGCCAGCGCCACGCCAGCGTCGTCGCACGAAGCGCGGCCGAATTGCTGCGTCAGCTGGGGTATTCGCCACGCCAGTGCGAGCTTGTCGCAATCGCCGGGCTGCTGCACGATATCGGCAATCTGGTCAACCGCCAGAATCACGGCCAGGTAGGCGCCCTGCTCGCCCACGACGTCCTGTTCGCCCTCGGCATGCCGATCGATGAGACGGTGACGATCATGGGCGCGATCGGCAACCATGAGGAGGAGCGTGGCCATGCGATCAGCCCGGTGGCGGCGGCGCTCATCCTCGCCGACAAGGCCGATGTCCATCGCTCGCGGGTGCACAATCCCGATCCCGCCAGCTTCGACATTCACGACCGCGTGAATCATGCCACGACGCGCTCGGTGATGCATATCGATCACGAGGCGCACACGCTGACGCTGACGCTGACGATCGATGCGGCCATCGCGTCGGTGATGGACTATTTCGAGATCTTTCTGTCGCGCATGCTGATGTGCCGGCGTGCGGCCGAGTATCTCGGCTGCCGCTTCAGCCTGGTGATCAACGAGGTGCAGCTGCTGTGATGGCGGCTGCGCCTGCCGCTGCCACGGCCGCGAGCAGCATGCCACCGCGCGCCTGGTGCTGCGTTCCGATGACGCGGCGCACACCGGCGCCGATCGATGCAGCCATCGCGTCGATGCTGGCGCGACCGGCCGGTCGCGCAGGCTGATGCGCCGCTGCGCGGCCGGACGCCTCGGCCGCCGCACCAGCCCGGCGGGCGACGGTGCGGCCGGATGTCGCGCGACCAGGGATCGCGTGGCATCCGGCGGGGCGTATCAGGCGCGTGGCTCGAGCGGCCGCGCATTGCCGAACACTGGCCGCGGGCCGTGCGACGGCGCCGCCCAGCGCACCGCGTTGGCGATCACGCGCCGCACGTGCGCATCGAAATACGTAGGATAGGACTCGTGCCCCGGGCGGAAGTAGAAGACCTTGCCCAGGCCACGGGTGTAGCATGCGCCGCTGCGGAAGACCTCACCGCCGGTGAACCAGCTCACGAAGATCAGGTTCTCGGGCGCCGGGATGTCAAAGCGCTCGCCGTACATCTCCTCGGGCAGCTCGAAGTACTCTGGCAACCCGGCCGCGATGGCATGCCCCGGCTCGACCACCCAGACGCGCTCGATGTCGTCGGCCTCGCGCCACTTCAGGTCGCAGGTGGTCCCCATCAGGCGGCGGAAGATCTTGGAGAAGTGCCCGGAGTGCAGCACGATCAGGCCCATGCCCTCGTGCACCCGGCGCTGCACGCGGTCGACGATCACGTCGCTCACCTCGTGGTGAGCCATGTGGCCCCACCAGATCAGCACATCGGTGTTCGCCAGCACGTCGCCCGACAGCCCGTGCTCCGGCTCGTCGAGCGTCGCCGTGCCGACAGCGAACCCCTCGGGAGCAAGGCCTTCGGCGATGGCGCCGTGGATGCCGTTGGGATACAGGGTGCTCGCCGGGTGATCGGCGTGCTTCTCGTGACGGTATTCGTTCCAGATGGTGACGCGAATGGTGCTCATGCATGTCCTCACTCTGCTGCACGCCAGCGGGCGGCATGCCCAGAGTATACGCGTGGCGCGCGTCGGACGTCAACGCATGCGGCCGCACGATGCACCAGACACGGCATCAGTGTTCGGCGAGATCGAAGATGAAATCCTGCGGCGGCGTCGCCACGCCCAGATCGTGCAGCCGGCGCAGCAGCTGTGCGCGATGATCCGTGCCGTGGTTGATCACATGGATCAGGACCTGCCACACGAACAGGCCGCGATCCTCGGCTGGCTCGCGGATCGGCTGCTGGAACAGGTGCGCATCATCCAGCGCCGCCAGCCACGCGCGCATCATCGTCGCGACCGCGTGGCGCTGCCGGTGCAGTTCGGCGCGGCTCGCGGCAGGCGACAGCGCATCGCCGGGGGGGCGCCGATGCAGTGCGCTGAACCAGACCAGATCGACATCGAGCAGATGCATCAGCTCGGCCCGGATCGAACCGTGGCCGTAGCCGTCCTGCTGATCGAACCTGGCATCGTCCAGCGCATCACAGAGGTGCCATACCATGTCGTTGGCGCGCAGATGATACTCGAACACGCGCCGGAACGCCGCTGCATGCATCATGAACTCCTTGTCGCCCGGCTTCAGCGCAGCCCGGCACCATACGGAAACAGCGGCTCGGCCGAGTCATACGGCACATCGCTCTGCTGTCGCCGCACCGCCGCCATCGACGACGGCAATTCGAACGGCAGCGTGCCCCGTGGCACCGCCCGGCCGAACACGACGTCGAGCAGCGCCGCATCGCTGGCGCCAAAGTTGGCCAGCAACACCGCACAGGCGCTGGCGATCTCCGGGATGACCGCCGGGCGCTCCAGGGCAATGTCGACGATCGTCGGACAACGTGCCAGCAGCGCCAGAATCCTGGCGCGCTCCGGCTCCTTGACATCCAGATCGCCGCCACGGAACAGGCTCGCGAAGAAGGCCGGCCCGCCGGGCGCCGGCTGATGCGGCGTCTGCAGCCGGATGAGCGCCAGGTCCGCCTCGTCGGGATCGGTCACGATCTCGGCATCACGCTGCGCCAGCGCCGGATCGACCCCCTCGAGGTACAGCCGTGGCCGCGCGCGCAGCGGCAGCCGCCGGTCGTCGTCCTTCAGCAGGACGAATGCAGCGCGTTGGGCGGCCGCACCGGCGGCGCGGAACTCGGCGGCGCCGACGATGGATTCGGCGGCGACAGGATCGACCAGCGGCGCGTCGAACAATCCCAGGCGGAACTTGTCGCGCAGCAGGCGGCGCACCGAGACATCGAGCCGGGCCTCGGCGACCCGACCGCTGCGGACGAGCGCGACGAGCTCCTCGGGGCAGGCTTCGCCGCCAAACTGATCGACGCCAGCATCGAGGATCAGCGCGATCTTCTCCGGCCGGCTCAGCTGCTCGACGCCCCAGCTCGCCGCCGGCATCGGCTCGCCCATGATCTCCCGGTCGGTCAGCAGGCCCCAGTCGGTGCAGACCACCCCGTCGAAGCCGAGGCGTTCGCGCAGCAGCCCGGTGATGACCGGCCGATTGAAGCTGAAGCCCAGCTCGGGGTAGTCGAGGCCGACCGGCATGCCGTAGTACGGCATGATCTGGGCGGCGCCGGCGGCCAGCACGGCGGCGAACGGACGCAGATGGTACTCGAACTGGCCACCGGGATAGACCTGCTCGCGGCCCCAGGCGAAGTGCGGATCGTGACCGTCAAGCTGCGGCCCTCCGCCGGGAAAGTGTTTCACCATGCAGGCGACGCTGTGCGGGCCCAGTGCGGCCCCCTGGAAGCCACGCACGTAGGCCGCTGCCAACCGGCCGGTGCGCTCGGCATCCTCGCCGAAGGTGCCGTTGATGCGCGACCAGCGTGGCTCGGTCGCCAGATCGACCTGCGGATGCAGCGCGACGCGGATGCCGACCGCCAGGTATTCGCGTCGTGCGATGTCGGCGAAGGCTTCGACCAGCGCCGGATCGTCGATCGCGGCCAGTCCGAGCGGCTCGGGCCACTGCGAGAACGCGCCGGCCATGAAACTGACCGCCGGATTGGTGGTGAAGGCGTGGCGCGGATCGCTCGAGACCGTCACGGGAATGCCGAGGCGCGTCTGCTGCGCAAGTTGCTGCAGCCGGTTGTGCCACTCGGCCATCTGGCGCGGCGGCGCGGCGAACAGCACGTTGAAGTGCGTGAGATGCTGCTCGCGAACCATCACGCTGGTGGGCGCGCCGCCAAACGGGCCGCCATCCTCGCTCAGGCTGCCGTCGGGATTCATGCCGATCATCGTGTGGAACATCAGCCCGGCTTTCTCTTCGAGAGTCATCTGCGCCAGCAGGTCGCTGATGCGCTCGTCGATCGGGCGACGCGGGTCTTCGTATGGATCGAGGCGCCCGTTCTGGTTCAGGTCGCGCCAGGTGAATCCATCGGCGGTGGTATGGCTGGTCACTGACATGTGGCTCCTCCGTGCGGCGAGTGCGCCCCAAGCATACCACGGGCACCGCGCCCGGGGTGGTGGCTGCGCCAGAAAACGCGCCGACCATGCCGGGCAGCAGGCGGCCGGCGCACTGCCATCATGGGTTCACCAGCGGGATGGAGGCCCGGAACACCTGGCCGGCGCTGGTCTTGATCTGCACATGCAGCCGCCCCAGCGGTGCGCCGCCGCTCGCGGCCGGCTCATGCCAGAACGAGATGGTGCTGTTAGGCAGCGCCCCCAGCGCTGGCGGCGTGTTCGGCGCATGCAGAAACGATCGGCCGGTGACGCGCAGACGGCCCTGGGCCCAGACCGCCCAGCCGGTCGTCGGGCTGTCGGATCGTCCGTACACGCCGTAGTTCACGCCCGCTGTCGCTTTCGCATACCCGAATACACCATACCCGCCCGGCGCGGACGACTCGCCGCTGACGCCAATCGCAGACCCCTCGTTGGTCACTGCCTCGCCTTTGACGGCCGTGCTGGTCGGGCTGTTCGTTCGGCCACGGACGCCGATCGTCGGGCCAGTGGCTGTAGCGGCGACGCCATACACGCCGACGCCGTGAGTGGAGAGGCTCTGGCCGACGACGCCATTGGCAGGCACGCCCGTGGAGGCCATATTGACGCCAAACACCCCGGCCCCGCCGGGGCTGGCGGTCACGCCATGCAGGCCCATCACGTCGCCGGAGGTCGCCGTCGCTCTGCCGCGCAGGCCGGTGCCGGTGGTGGTCGTGATCTGCGTGGTGCCGGTGCAGCCCACCGACTGACCGGCCCTCACGGGATCGCCGCTGGCGGCCGCGGCGGCGCGTGGCACCAGCGCCAGGCCGGCTGCGACGCCGAGCATGCCGGCGAGCGCGGCGCGGCGGGCGGGGCGGGCGGGGCTGGTGGGGTGTGGCATGGCTGCGGCGGGTGTCGCCGCCCCGGCGGCGCTGGCGTGGCGCAGCGCGCGGTTCTCGGCCTCGATGGCGGCGATGTGACGCCGCACCTCGGTGAGCTCGGCGCGCAACGCGGCGCACTCCGCCGTCAGCGTCGCTAGATGCTGCCGGTCGGCATGCCAGGCGGCACAGGTTGCCGCAAGCGTCTGCACGTGCTGCCAGAGCGCCTCGACCGACATCGCAGCGATCGATCCGCTGCACGGCTCCGTGAAGGCTGCTGTCATGGTCTCCTCCGATCGACATCGTTGAGCCAGCATGGGACGTACAGCACCGTGACCCTGCGGCGCATGCGGCATGCCCACCGGGGATCGATGGCCACCCCGAGCCGTCCGGGCGGCGCGCCGCCTGCCCAGATGCCGGTGGCGGCCCGCCGGATCACTTCCCCAGCGGCAGCGTCACCGTCGCCGATGCGCCACTGGCGCGCTTCACCGCAATCTTGAGCGCACTCCCACCCTCATCGACCCAGAACGAGATCGAGCCGTTGCTCATCATGCTGCTGGGCGGCGTCGAGGCCGGGGCTGCCAGGTAGCTACGCCCGGTGACCTTGAGCGCGCCCTGGGCATACAGCGCAAATCCGGTCGGGCTCGCCACCGAGCCGAGCACACCGTAGGTCGTGCCCGTGGTCGCGGTGTTGCTGCCATAGACCCCGGTCCCCTGCGGGCTGACGGCGTATCCGGCGACGCCAGTGTTCTGGCCGGTCGTGGCCGCAGCCGACCCCTTGACGCCGGTGCCGGTCGGACCATCCGCCCTGCCGTGGACGCCGGTTCCTCTGCCATCGAGTGCGCTGGCCCAGCCATAGACGCCGATGGTCTTGTGGCTGCTGCTGCGAACAAAGCCCTGGACAGCGACAGACGACGCCGTCGGGTGGTTCTGCTCGGCCCACACCGCCACCCCTTCAGGCCCGCTGGCCCGGCCCACAATCGCGACCGCGCCAGTGCCGCTGCTGAGATTCTCGCCCAGCACGCCGATGCCCTGGTTGCTCGCTGCCACGCCATGAACGCCGCGCGTACCCTGGCCCAGGCCATTGGTCGCCTCGCCGTACACGCCAGCCCCGCTGGTGCTGGTGCTGTACCCGGCCACGCCGATGGCGCTCGTGCTGGTGATCCGCGTGGTGCCCGACACCGTCACCGATCCGCCGGCGTCCACCGCAGTGGCGATCGCCGGATCGGCCGGGCGGGCGGCTGCCGGCCGGGCGGCGAGGGCGATGCCGGCGGCAGCGCCGAGCATGCTGGCGAGCGCGACGCGCCGCGCCGGCGCGGCGACGGCTGCGGGGCGCCCGGGCACGTCACCGCATCGACGCCGGAGGATGTCGAGCTCGGCGTTGCAGGCCTGTACCGCTGCGCTGAGCTGCGCCACGGCATCACCGAGCGCAGCAACCTGGTGGCGAAGCTGCTGGATCATGTCGTCGTCGGTCGCTGGCATACGGCCCTCCTGTCGTGCTCTCGCACCGCGCGCCGGACGGCCGCGATGCCTGACGAGATGACGTGCTGGTCAGACCAGTGGTTCCCACCCGCTGGCAGGCATCAGCCGGGCGCCGCAGCCGGCCAACACACCGTCGCAAACAGGTCATCGAGCGTCTCGGCGCGGCGGATGCAGTGCACCGCGCCATCGGCGGCGAGCAGGTACTCGGCGGCGCGCAGCTTGCCGTTGTAGTTGAAGCCCATCGCGCGGCCGTGCGCGCCGGCATCGTGGATCAGCAGCAGATCGCCCGGCTGCAGCGGTGGCAGCGGGCGCTGGATGGCGAACTTGTCATTGTTCTCGCACAGCGAGCCGACGACATCGACCGGGCGCGGCGCGCCGCGTTCGCCCGGATTGACCAGGGTGATGTGGTGATATGCGGCGTACATGCCCGGCCGCATCAGATCGGCCATCGTGGCATCGACGCCGGCGTAGTGGCGGTAGGTGTGCTTGACGTGACGCACGCGCGTCACCAGCCAGCCATGCGGGCCGGTGATCACCCGGCCGCACTCGAGCGCCAGTGTCAGGCCGGCGAGGTCGGTTCCGGCGATCTGCTGCTCCCAGGCGTCGCGGATGGCCGCGCCGAGCGCCGCCAGATCGACGGGCGCCTCGTCGGGGCGATACGGAATGCCGATGCCGCCGCCGAGGTTGATGAACGACAGCGTCACGCCGCACGCGCGCCGGATCTCATGCGCCAGCGCGAAGAGCATGCGTGCCGTCGCCACAAAATAGGCCGGATCGCGCTCGTTCGACGCCAGCATCGCGTGCAGGCCGAAACGGCGCACGCCCAGCGCCGCCGCGTGGCGGTAGCCCTGCAGCAGTTGGTCGCGCGTCGCACCAAACTTCGACTCGGCCGGATCGCCGATGATGCGGTTGCCCTGGCGCTCGGCCCCCGGGTTGTAGCGCAGACACAGCGTCGTCGGCACGCCACACGCCGCGACCAGCCCGGCGAGCAGATCCGGGTGATCCAGGTTGATGATCGCGCCCAGCGCCGCTGCCGCCTGAAACTCGGCGACCGGCGTCATGTTCGACGAAAACATCACCGATTCGCCGGTGATGGCCAGACGACGCACCAGCTCAAGCTCGGCCGCCGATGAGCAGTCCATGCCGCAGCCAGCCGCCGCCAGCAGCGCCAGGATCGCCGGCGTCGGCGTCGCCTTGACCGCAAAGTACTCGCGGAACCCCGGCGCCCAGGCGAAGGCATCGATCAGCCGGCGCGCCGCCCGCACCATGCCGGCGGCGTCGTAGAGATAGAACGGCGTCGGGAAGCGCTGCGCCAGCGCCTCGAGCGCCACATCGTCCAGCGGAGGTCGCGGCATCACTGCTCCCCGCCCGCGCTGCGCTGCGCCGGCGGTCGTCGCGGCCGCCGGCGCGCCGCACATCAGGCCCAGTCCATCGGCGCCGGCCGCGGAAACGACGACTCGACCGCCACAGGGCGCCCCTGCTGCAGCGACTCGGTGATGGCGCAGCAGATCTCGACCACATGTGCCGCCTGCGCGCCGGTGGCCCGCTGCGGTCGCCCCGCCTCGATCGCTTCGCCCATCTCGACGACCGCCCGGACCCACTCGGTGCCGGGGTAGGCCGGGCGCACCGGCTCAACGGGCGCAAACGGGTCGCCGAACCGCGCAAAGCTCACCGGAGCGTCGAAGTTCTGGAAGCTCCCCAGGATCACCGAGCCGAGATCGCCGTGGAACTCGAGGCCCTGCTGCCGGGTGCCGTAGGGCACATAGAAGTTGGTCGTCAGGCGCACGACGGTTCCATCGGCCATCTCGACCACCGCCACCACGAAATCGGGCGTGGTGATGTGAAACGGCGCACCATCGAGGGTCACCCGGTCGGGGTAGAGCACGCGGCCGAACGCGGTGACGCGCCGGGCCGCACCGAACATGGTGGTGACCAGCGTCAGCGGATACACGCCGACGTCGAACAGCGCGCCGACATCGTAGAACGGCGGCGGATTGGGATGCCAGGTCTCGATGCGGCCCCAGTTGACCTCGGCGTAGACCACGCGCACGGTGCCGAGCCGGCCGTCGCGGATGAGGCGCCACACGGTCTGCTGTGCTTCACCCATGTAGGTGATCGGGGCGCAGCTGAGCCGCAGGCCACGCGCCTCGGCGAGCTGCACCAGCGCCTGGGCCTCGGCCACCGTCATCGCCAGCGGCTTCTCGCTGTGAACGTGCTTGCCGGCATTGAGGCAGCGCGTGATCACCTCGGGATGCGCGTGGTGGATCGTCAGGTTGATGACCACATCGACGCGTGGATCGGCGAGCAGCGCGTCGAGCGATTCGTAGGCGGTGCCGCCGTACTTCGCCACAAACGCCGCCGCCCGCGCGGGATCGACGTCGGCAGCCCCCAGCAGCGTGATGTGATCGTACGGTCGCAGGGTCTCGGCGTATGGCCCGGCGATGTTGCCGCAGCCGACGATCGCGACATTCAACGGTTGAGGCATCGATGGTGCTCCTCGTCGTGGTGGCCAGTTGGCCCGAACGGATGAGGTCAGGATTCGGCTGCCCGCGGTGTGACGTGCGGCTCAGGCGTCGGCAGCGCCCACCGTGAAGCCGGCGAGTTCCTCGAGCGCCTTGATCAGCGCGTGGTTGCCCTCGTGCCCGAGGCCACGTGCCTGCAACGTGCGATACAGCTGGTAGATCTGCGCGGTCATCGGCAGTGGTGCCCCCACCTCATCGGCAGCCGCCAGGACCAGCCGCACGTCCTTCTGCTGCAGGTCGATGGTGAACCCCGGGCGCCAGTCGCGCCGCAGGATCTGGGGGCCACGGTTGGTCAGCATCCAGCTACCGGCCGCGCCACCCGCCACCGCCTGCAGAGCGCGCTCGAGATCCACGCCACCAGCCTGGGCGAACAGCAGCGCCTCGCCCATCGCCAGCGCGTGGCCCACCACCAGGATCTGATTGACCAGCTTGACCGTCTGGCCGGCGCCGATCGCACCGACATGCGTGATCGTCGTGCCCATCGCCGCGAGCGCCGGCCGCACGCGCTCGAGCACGGCGGCATCGCCACCCACCATGATGCTCAGCGTGCCGCGGGCGGCGCCCTCGGAGCCACCGCTCACCGGGGCGTCGAGCATGGCCACGCCCTGCGCCGCGAGCCGCCCGGCGAACTGCCGCGTAGCCTGCGGGCTGATCGTACTCATGTCGACGACCACGGCGCCGGCGGCGACGCCATGGCATGCGCCCTCGGCACCGAACAGCACCTGCTCGACATCGGGGGTATCCGAAACGCAGGTGATCACCAGATCACAGCCGGCAGCCAGCGCTGCCGGGCTGGTGGTGGCGATCGCCCCATCGGCCGACAGCTCCGCCATGCGTGCCGCCGTGCGGTTCCAGACCTTCAGCGCGAAGCCGGCGCGCAGCAGGTTGCGCGCCATGCCGCGCCCCATGATGCCTAGCCCGATGAATCCGATGCGCAGCGTCACGTCGTTCCTCCTGCTCGCGGCGGTGATTCGTCCGGCGCAAGTATAGCCGCGCCGGCGATGCGTGGTCAAGCCCGGGGACGGCGCTGCCGCCCGATGCCGCGCGGCAGGCGCGGTGCCCCGCTGGCACCACGCGCAGCGTCAGCGCATGTACGGCACAAAGCTGGCGATGATCCGCTCGACATCGCGCGCCGGCGTAAAGAAGGCATCATCGTCGCGCACAATCCGCGCGCCGGCGGTGTACTCCTCGAGCTCCGCCCGATCGAACAGCAGATCACCGGCCAGATCATCGATCGTCCCCAGATCGGCCAGCGCCGCCGCATTCGCCTGCAGCCGGGGCTCCAGCGCGCGCACCGCTGCCGCGTCGATCGGCTGCGGCGTCGCCACCAGGAACGCGTGCGTCCCGCCGGTATACCACACGCTGGCGTTGGGAAACACGGCACCGAACGTGGCGATGATCGCGCGCAGGTCGTCTTCCGCCAGATCGTGAAACGGCAGCCACTGCACGAAGACGCCGCCCGGCGCCAGGCGCGCCCGGATCAGGCGGTAGAACTCGTCGGTGAACAGCGCCCACGAACTGCTGTTGATCGGATGTGTCGCATCGGCCGTGATGATGTCGTACTGGTCATCGCTGCGCAGCGCGTAATTACGGCCATCCTCGATGCTGATGCTGAAGCGCGGATCATGCAGGATGCCACGATTCTCGACCTCGTAGAGTTCGGCCGCAGCGACCTGCTCGGCGACGAGCTCGACGGCGTGGATGCGGGGGATGGCATGGGTCGCCATCGCGCCGGAGGCGATGCCGTTGCCAAAGCTGATCATCAGCGCCTCGCGGGCATCGGGCCGCAGCAGGGGCGGCACATGCCCAAGGAAGTAGAACGCCTGCATGCTGTCGCGATCGGTCGGCACCTCATTGCGGCCGTTGACGAACGACACCTTGAGCGGCGGCGAGCGTACCTCGAACACCGCCACCGTGGCATCGACGCCCTCGCGGTAGAACTTGAGCTCGGGAATGACGCCTTCGCGGAAGCCGAGATACACCCCGGGCGGCAGCAGCGCAGCCGCCAGCAGCGTCGCGCCGAGCGCACCCGCCAGCGTGCGCGGCGCCGGCGGGCTGCTCGCCGCCAGGGCGACGCTCCCCACCACGGCATTCAGCGCCACCGCCACCAGCGCAGCATGCTGCAGCCCGAGCCAGGGGATCAGCACAAAGCCGGCCACGAATGCCCCCGCCATCGCCCCCAGCGTATTCAGCGCATACAGGCGGCCGAGCGGCGCCATCAGCCGCGCATCGTCGGTCACAAACAGCCGTACCGCCAGCGGAAACATCGCGCCCAGCAGGAATGTCGGCAGCAGCATCGTCACGCCGGCCGCAAACGTCTCGGCCCACAGCGCACCCAGCAGATCCTGGGGCGACGTGAACCAGTCGAGCAGCGTGCGCAGCCGGGCGAAGACGTACAGCACCAGCGTGCTCGCCAGCGCGATCGCCAGCTGCATCAGGCCGAAGCGGCGCAGCGGTGCGGCAGCACGGTCGGCGCTGCGCGCCGTCGTCAGGCTGCCGAGCGCCAGGCCCGCGAGGAACACCGCCAGCATCACGGTGAACGAGTACACCGCATTGAGGCTGAAGATCGCCAGCATGCGGGTCCAGATCACCTGATACGCCAGGGCGGCGAACCCCGACACGGCATAGCCCAGCAGCGCGATGCGCGCCGCCGGCAGGGCGAGCCATGGCGGTGCCGCCGCCGGCGGCGGCTGCGCCGGGCGCGCATCGCGGCGGCGCTCCTCGCGGCGGCGCTCCTCGCGGGGCGGTCGTGCGGCCTCGAGCGCCACATTGGCCTGCGCCGGCGCGCGCCTCGCCAGCCACCACGCCAGCGCCGCCACCAGCAGGTCCAGCGCGCCCGCCGTCAGGATCGTCGCGGTGACGCCCGCCTGCGGAATAAGCAGCAGGCCGGCGCTGAGTGCGCCCACCACCCCACCGAGCGTATTCAGCGCATACAGCGCTCCCAGATCGCCGCCGCGCGCACCGGTGGTGCGGGCAAACGCCCGGCTCGCCGCCGGAAACGAGGCGCCCATCAGCGTCGTCGGCAGCAGCATCGCCGCCAGCGCCAGCACCAGGCGCAGCGCCAGCGTCAGCGGCCGATCGGGCTGCAGCCAGTCATCGAGCCACAGATACACCCCACCGACCGCCTGGAAGATCCACGGCGTCGCCAGCGCATACACCCCGATCCCGGCCTGCAATCCTGCGTACCAGCGCAGCCCGGCACGGCGGCGCTCATGCGGCGCCAGTGTCTCGGCATCACGCCCCAGCCGGCCGATCAGCGCGCTCCCCAGCGCCAGACCCGCCATGAACGCGATCAGCACCGCGCTCGCCGCATACACGCTCACGCCGAAGCTCAGGCTCGCCAGGCGAAACCAGCTCACCTCATAGATCAGCGCGCTCGCACCGCTCACGAACACCAGCGGCAGCACCAGCGCGCGCACCCGTCGCCAATCCATCTGCATCACACCCTCTGCGCCTCGTGCCGGCGATCACAACGACGACGGGCACGGCGACCGCAGTCACCGTGCCCATCGCGCTCCAGTCAACGACCGGAAGACGTCCGTCGCACCGGCCTACTTGCTGACGCCGGCTTCCTCGTTGATGCGAGTGATCGCCGCGTTCACCTCGCTCTCGAGCACCGGCAGCAGGTCCGTCGCCTTGGCGTTCGGATCCGGCCAGAACGTCGAGAGGATGTTGTCCCACGTCGAGCTCAGCTCGTCGAACTTGACCAGCAGGTGGTTCGACGACTCGCGGCCATGGCTGAAGGCGCCGGTGAAGGCCTGCTTGGTCTGCTCGGCCGGCACACACTTCTCGTACGCCTTGTAATACCCTTCCAGCAGGCTTGCGCGCACCGGCGGGGTACCCGTCGCGTCGATATAGGCCTTCTGCTGCTCGGCCGAGCCGAGGAACTTCACGAAGTTCCAGGCCAGGTCGGTGTCCTCGGCGCTCATGCCGGCGGTGATCGACCACGGATCAGTGAAGATCGTGGCGCGGATCTTGGCCTCCGGCGTGCCCCACGGCAGCGGCGCCACGCCCCAGCAGAAGCCGTTCGGATCGTTGATCAGATCCTTGTAGTTCCAGTGGCCCCAGCCGCCCTGGAGCTCCATCGCGACGCGACCCGACTGGAACGCGCCACCAAGCTGGCTCAGCGCATCGGTCGCCGCCTGGTCGGGGGCAACCTTGTGCACGTACACCAGGTCATGCATCGCCTGGAACGCGGCCGCATACTGCTCGTTGTTGATCGACAGCTGCTCCGAGTAGCCCGTCGTCAGCGCGTCCGCGCTGAACGGATCCAGGCCCCAGATCATCGGGATCGAGTCGAAGGGCGGCCAGAACGAGCGTGCCGCGCCGTACACCGCAGTGTTCGGATCGTCATAGTTCTTGGTCAGCTTCTTCGCCAGATCGAGGAACGCGTCCCACGTCCAGCTCTGGTCGGTCCAGTCGCTGGTCGGGTAGGGGAGCCCGGCCTCATCGAACAGCTTCATGTTGTAGTAGATGTACGAGCCGGTCGTGAGGAACGGAATACCGTACAGCTTGCCCTCGATGTTGTAGATGTTCAGCACATCGGGCAGGAAGTCGCTGGTATCCCAGCCGTCACGCTCGATCAGCGGCGTCAGGTCGGTCAGCAGGCCGCGGGCGCGGTCGCTGGCGAAGCCATCGCCGCCCCAGTTGGGCGACCAGACGTGCAGCGGCTCCTTGGCGGCGATCATCGCCTCGCGGCGGATGGCGATGTCGTCCTGGTTGATGTTGATGACCTTGACGAACACGTCGGGCGCGGCCTGCGCGTAGGCCGGCAGCACCACGTCGCGCTCCCAGCGGTTTTCGGTCTGGCCGGTGCGCACCATCCAGACGAGGACTTTCTGGCCTGCTGCCGGCTCCTGGGCGAACTCTGCCACTGCGGTGGCAGTCGGCATCTCTTCGGCAACCGGCGCCTCGGGCACAGCCGTCGCCTCGGCGGCCGGCTCTTCGGCCGGCGGGGTCGCCGGAGCGCCGCCACCACACGCGCTCAGCACCAGCGCGAGCGCCGCGACCACCACCAACCACGGATAGTTGTTCTTGAGCTGCATGCTCATCTCTCCTTCAACCTTGCGATTCTGTCGTTCCAGCGTCGATGCTGTGGGCTTCGGGCATGTCCAGCGGCGGGCCTCCTCTCTGGCGATGGCGATACAGTGCAGCGCTTGCGCGCGATAGCAACCTAACCCTTGACGCCCGATACCACGATACCCTGGATGAAGTAGCGCTGGGCGATGAAGAACAGGATCACCGGCGGGACGATCGTCGTCACCGAGGCGGCCATCAGCAGGTGGAACGACGTGCCGCCAAACGGAGCGCGGAACTGCTGCAGGCCGAGCGAGATCGGGTAGTGCTTCTCGCTCGTCAGATACAGCAGCGGCTCGAAGAACGTCGTGTAGTGATACATGAAGCTCATGATCGAGACCGCGCCGAGCGCTGGCAGCGACAGCGGCAGGATGATCTGCGACCAGATGCGCGGATAGCTGGCACCATCGATCAGCGCCGCCTCTTCGTAATCCTTCGGCAGGCCCTTGTAGAACTGACGCAGCATGAAGATCAGATAGGCGCTGCCGAAGAACTTCGGTACGATGAGCGGATAGAAGGTGTCGAGCCAGCCGAACCGCGCAAACGCGATGTATTGCGGAATGAGTGTGACCCAGGCCGGCAGCATCATGGTGGCGAGCACCAGCAGGAACAGCGCGTTCTTGCCCGGCGCCCGCAGGCGCGCGAAGCCGTAGGCCACCAGCGAGCACGACAGGAGCTCGCCGATCATCGCACCACCGGCGAAGATCATCGTGTTCTTGAAGTAGACGTCAAACCGGTTCTGGCCGGTCAGCGCGTCCTGGTAATTCTTCCACTGCAACTCAGCCGGGATCCACACCGGCGGAAACTTGGCGACTTCGGCCTTGGTCTTGAGCGAGGTCGAGATCATCCAGCCCAGCGGGAACAGGATGATCAGCACACCCATGATGCACAGCGTCGTCGCAACGATACGGACGATCTGCTCCTGGCGCGCCTTC